>JBDTFN010000197.1:0-20557 GCA_039937915.1 Jatrophihabitans sp.
CGGTGAACTTCGTGTCGCGGTCGCGGACCAAGTATCGGAACGGACGGGCCCGCTCCCCTATCGCCATCATGAAGTTACGGGCTTGCTGAGTCACCCACTCCCCGGTCGGGTGACGCGTCACGCCCAGGATGTAGACCCGCCTCGTTCCTACCTCAAGGATGAAGAACACGTAGATCCGGCGCAGCAGCACCATGTCGACAGCGAAGAAGTCACAGGCCAGCATCGTCTGAGCCTGAGCGCGACAGAACTCCCGCCACGAAGGATCGGTCCGACGCGGAGCCGGATTCACCCCTGCCCGATGCAGGATGTTCCAGACCGTCGCCGGAGCGACACCGAAGCCCAGCCCGACCAGCTCGCCGTGGATGCGGCGGTGACCCCACGCCGGGTTCTCTCGAGCGAGACGGATCACCAAGCCACGAATGAGCGCTGATGTCCGCGGACGACCCCCGACTGGTGTGGTCTTCGGTGGGTAGGTCCAGTGCCGTGCGATCAGCTGCCGATGCCAGCGCAGCAGCGTCTCCGGCGTGACGATCCTGGCTCGCAACACCTCGCGCGGCAGCATCCGGGCCAACGCCGCCAACACCACCCGGTCCTTCGGTTCCAGCCGAGGACGAGTCACCTGCCGACGAAGCACCGCGACCTCATGCCGCAACACCAGCAATTCGACGTCCTTGGACACCTCGCCACGACCACGAGTCACGACGGCAGCAAGCAGGACACGAAGCGCCGCGTAGAGAGCAGAGAACAACACCCGAATGATCATGTCGGACCGGGCCAACTACACCCGGCCGAGGTTTTGAGCCCCACAGGCCGATCTGGGACTTGGTGGGCGGGCTTTCCATGCGGTCGCGCTAGTCGCTACGTAACGCCGTCAACGCCCCAACTCTCCTCCACCCGGCGAGATGATTGCTGCCGACTGTGGCCACTTCGAGCGCTCTCGAGGCGATGTTTGCCCTCTCGACAGAGTGCTGCCTGGCGAAGTCCGCGGTGATCAGCCGCGGCGACCCGGCCCCGCACAAGCTCCAGGGCATCGGGGCGGGGTTCCTTCCCGCGAACCTGCATACCGACACCCTCGACGGCATCATCCAGGTGAGCGAAGAGGATGCCTTCGGATTCACCGTCCGAGCCGCCCGCACCGAAGGCATCTTCGTCGGACCCTCCTCCGGCGCGTCACTCGCGGCCGTGGCACAGAAGCTGCCCGACCTGCCCGACGGCACCAAGGTCCTGACCTACTGCTACGACACCGGCGAGCGCTACCTCTCGGTCGAAGGCCTGTTCGACGACGAAGGCTCAGCCGAGGACTGACCGGCGAAGTACCCGGTACGTGCCGGGTGACACCTGCTGACCCCACCACCCAGGTTTGCTCAGCTCGCTGTTCGTCCTGGCCACGCACCGCCGGGCCGACGGGGTCAGCCGCCGTACGTCTTCGTCAGATCCTCGTAAGCCACCTTGAGCCGCGGTGCCGAACTGGCGTGCATCCGCACGGCCGCCGGTGCTCGACGGCGAGGTCGTCGCGTCGGATATCGCGTCGGGTCCGCATAACGCCCGCGGACCTCGGTTGAGATCCCACGCCTAATCGGCGGTCGCGAGCGGCCGGCGGTCAGCTTCGTCGCGAAGCCTGATCGATCTCTGTGAGCGGAACGGTTGCGCATCAAGGAAGGCCGAGCACAAGCCATCGAGCACACGCGACGGGCTCGAACACGAGCGCGCTCACGGTGCCCCGCCCGGACCGGCGACTGCGACGCCAGCACGGCAAGAGCGACCCGCTCGATGCCGAGGCAGCCGCGCGCACCGTGCTCGCCGGCAACGCCAGCGGCGCACCGAAACTAGCCACCACACCCGAACCGCTGCGCAGCCAACTGCGGGACCTGTCTACCAGCAAGCTCGTCGGGCCTGCCTAGGGTTCCGGCCCGACCCTGCCGACCCAGCCGACCCGGTGCAGGCGGCCACGACCTCGTTGGGCTCCATCGCTGTTCGCACCAAGGCCCTCGAAGCCGCAGCCCGGGCCCTGAAACGACAAAGGAAAGGCAGGTGAGCGTCTCGCCTCGATGCCTAGGCTAAGGGCCTCGATGCCTAGGCTAAGGCCGTGCCTACACGCGTCTACGTGACCTCGGCCGAGGGCCACACCGGCAAGTCAACCGTCGCACTCGGGGTGCTCGAGACGCTCGTGCGCCAGGTCGGCCGGGTCGGAGTGTTTCGACCGATCTCCCGATCAGCCACCGAACCCGACTACGTGCTCGACCTACTTCTTGATCACGATTCCGCAGATCTCAGAAAAGAGGACTGCGTTGGTGTGACGTATGAGCGGGTGCATTCTGATCCCGATGGCGCACTCACCGAGATCGTGTCGCGCTTCGCGGCCATCGAGCGCAACTGCGATGCGGTCGTCATCCTCGGTTCGGACTTCACCGATGTCGGCAGCCCCACCGAACTTTCGTACAACGCGCGAATCGCCGCGAATCTTGGCGCGCCGGTCCTGCTCGTGCTCGGTGGACGTGCGACCGAGGGTCAGGTCGACCGCACGCCGGATGAGATGCGCCAGGTCGCCGAACTGACGACGGCGGAGTTGCGCGGCCAGCACGTGAGCCTGCTCGCGATTGTCGTGAACCGCGCGGACCCGCACCAGCTCGAGTCGATCGAGAACGCGGTGCGGACATCGGTGTCCGAGGCGGGCAACCCGGTTCCGGTCTGGGCGATTCCCGAGGACCCCCTGCTCGTGGCGCCGACCGTCCGCGCACTGCTTGAGGTCACCGAGGCACGGTTGCTGTGGGGCGACCCGGCGCTCCTTGATCGCGAGGCGATCGGCATCGTTGTGGCGGCAATGTCGATGGAGAACGTTCTTACCCGGCTAAGCGAAGGCGCGATCGTTGTTGCCCCGGGCGATCGAGCAGATGTCCTGGTCGGTGTCCTGTTGGCTCACGGCTCCGGAACATTTCCTTCGCTCTCGGGCATCATCTTGAACGGCGGCTTCGAGCTCACACCGCAGGTGCAGCGGCTCATCTCGGGCATCGGCTCGACCCTGCCGATCGCCATGAGCCAGCTCGGCACCATGGACACGCTCCGCCGAATCACGCAAACCCGTGGCCGGCTGGCCGCCGATTCGCAACGCAAATACGACACGGCGCGCGCATTGTTCGACGACAATGTGGATGCCGCCGAGTTATTGGCCCGGCTGAAGGTCAGTCCATCGAGCGTCGTGACCCCGCTCATGTTCGAGTACGGCATTCTCGAGCGGGCGCGCGAGCAGATCATGCACATCGTGTTACCGGAGGGCAACGACGATCGCATCCTCAAGGCCGCGGCCGAGCTTCTCGCACGCAAGGCGGTGCGGCTCACGATTCTCGGTGTGGAACCGACTATCCGGGCGCGAGCCATCGAGCTCGGCCTAGATGTCAGCGAGGCGGACGTGATCGACCCGCTGCACTCCGAGCTTCGCCAGCAGTTCGCCGAGGAGTACATGCGCCTGCGATCGCCCAGGGCCGTGTCGGCGGAGCAGGCGAGCGACACCGTCACCGATGGCTCATATTTCGGCACCATGATGGTGCATCAGGGACTCGCGGACGGGATGGTCTCCGGGGCGGTTCACACGACGGCCAACACGATCCGACCTGCGTTCGAGATCATCAGGACACGTCCTGGCGTCTCGGTGGTGTCGAGCGTCTTCCTGATGGCCCTCGCCGATCGGGTGCTCGTGTACGGCGACTGCGCCGTCATCCCCGACCCCACCGCCGAGCAGCTCGCCGATATCGCGATCTCGTCCTCGCAGACAGCCGTGCAGTTCGGAATCGAGCCACGCATAGCTATGCTCAGCTACTCGACGGGCGAGTCGGGCAGTGGCGCGGACGTCGAGAAGGTCCGTGCGGCGACAGCACTAGTGCGAACGCGGCGACCTGACCTGTTGGTCGACGGCCCGATCCAGTACGACGCGGCGGCGGATGCAACCGTTGGCGCGCAGAAGATGCCGGGCTCGAAGGTGGCCGGCCGCGCCACCGTATTCATCTTCCCCGACCTGAACACCGGCAACAACACCTACAAGGCGGTGCAGCGCAGCGCCGGCGCGGTCGCGATCGGGCCCGTACTTCAAGGACTCAACAAGCCGGTCAACGACCTCTCGCGCGGCGCACTCGTCGAGGACATCGTGAATACGATCGCGATCACCGCGATCCAGGCAGCGTCGGCCAAGGGGGACGCAGAGGCTGTCGAGGCGCTCCGCCACACGACGCTGGCGTCGAAGCAGGACGCGATCACGGAATGACCGAGATCTTCGTTGTCAACACCGGCTCGTCGTCCATCAAGTACCAGTTGATCGAGGTCGAGACGGGCGAGGCTCTCGTCAACGGACTCATCGAGCGGATCGGCCAGCCGGGCTCGGAGGCCAGAGATCATGTGGCCGGCATGAAGATCGCTCTCGACGCTCTTGGTGCCGGCCACGACATCGCTGCGGTCGGTCACCGAGTGGTTCACGGGGGCACCATATTTACCGAGGCCGCCCTCGTCACCGACCGTGTCGAGAAGCAGATCGAAAAGCTCTCGCCGCTGGCCCCGCTGCACAATCCGTCGAACCTCACCGGCATCCGTGCTGCCCGCAGTGCGCTGCCCGACATCCCCCAGGTTGCCGTCTTCGACACCGCATTCCACCAGACGCTGAAGCCCGACGCCTACACCTACGCGATCGACGCGAAGCTCGCGAGCAAGTACGGCGTTCGTCGCTACGGCTTTCACGGGACGTCGTATCGCTACGTCGCAAAGCGCGCTGCGGAATTTCTCGGACGAGAGCTGAGCGACACCAAGCTCATCGTGCTACATCTCGGCAACGGAGCATCCGCGTGCGCGATCGACGGCGGGAAGTCGATCGACACCAGCATGGGAATGACACCGCTCGAGGGTCTCGTCATGGGGACGCGCTCCGGTGATGTGGACCCGGCCATCCTGAGTTACCTACACCGTGAGGTCGGACTGGATTTCAACGAACTCGACACGCTGCTCAACAACCAGAGCGGACTGCTCGGGATGACCGGATCAGGCGACATGCGCGACGTTCAGACGAGGGCGTCCGCCGGAGATCATCAAGCCGAAGCCGCACTCGCCGTGTATCGCCACCGCATCCGGCACTATGTCGGCGCCTACCTGGCGCAGCTGGGACGTGCAGACGCCGTGGTCTTCACCGCGGGCGTCGGCGAGAACAGCGTCGCCCTGCGTGGCCAGGCTCTGGTAGGCCTGACAGGTCTCGGCATCACCGTGGATCCGGTGCGCAACTCGGCGAAAGCGCACAACGACCGTTACATCTCGCCGGACGGATCTCCCGTTGCCGTGCTGGTCATCCCGACGAACGAGGAGGTGGAGATTGCGCGGCAGACCGTCGAGGCGATTGGGCGGTAACCCGACACAGCCGCAACGACCGATCCGAGGATCACGACCTCAGGTGCCTTTGAGCAGGTCCTTCAGGTCGATACCGCCCTTGACTCCTTGCTTGGCCGTGATGTCGTAGTCCGCCGGCATCGATCCGATGTCGTGCACGGTGATGCCGTGGCCCTTCGCGAACTTCTTGCACCGGTCGGCCGCCCCGTCTGTCGCCGCGAAGGCCACCGGCGAGAGATAGAACGCCGCCACATCCTTGGCCATGTCCAGGCCCCCATATACATGCACTTCGGCGTCCATGTTGGTGAGCACCACGACGTCGGGCTTTTTTAGACCGGCCACCATCGCGTCGACGTAGTCGATCATGCCCATCCGGAACATGTCCGCCAGCAGGAAGGTGAGGTCGGTGCGCTCGATGCGCCTGCCCAGGACGTCCTTCTTTCCGCGGGCGATGAGCGTCGAGCGCTTGCGTACGGAGTCCTTGAGCAGCAGGTGCATGTCGCCGTAGTAGTTCGCACCGTAGGTCGTGCCGGTCCACTTGCCCTGATCGTTGTCCCACTCCGCCAGGTTGGCGTTGCCACCCTTGGTAGTCGTGAAATTGGGGTTGACAGCGGCGAACACCGGCAGGTCGTCGGCCTCCAGTCCGTGGTACCCGGTCTCGCGTTCGTCCTTGTCGCGACGCCAGCGCAGGTAGTTCTCGCCGCGGCCCTTCTTGAAGTCGTCATCCGGGCGACCGATGGACATCGTCTTCGTCCCCCGGTCGGGCTTCCCCACCAACGTGCTGACATCGACCGCTTGCTGCATCAGCGCCGGTTCGGACTTGTAGGCCGAGCCGTGCTGCGGCTCTGCCAACTTGTCGGGGCGTTCCTTGAACAGGTTCTCCAGCTTCGAGGTGAGCGTCAGCGGCACGGTCTCGAATGCCTTCAGCACGTCGTCGATGAGCGATTCCGCCTTCGGCTGGCTGAGCCCGTAACGGGCGACGAACTTCGTCACGACGTAGCTCCGCGGCGACTCGCCCTTCCCCTCGTAGTTGTCCGCATCGCCGGCCTCCTCGGTCCGTAGCCGGGCGAAGTGCTCGGACTGCTTCTTGTTCAGGTCCGTGCCGCTCTTGTTCCGTTCGGCCGTGAGCGCTTCGGTCGTGAGCGTGGTGGCTTTGAGGTTGGTATCGATCACGGCCTTCTCGAGCGCGTCCAACTTCTGGGTGGCCACGCCCTTCATCGCCAGTCCCTTGGAACCCCATTTGGGCAGCTTCCCCCGGTCTTTCGGGGTCTTCGGTAGCGGGACAGCCCGGAGGTAGAAGTCCGAGGAGATCTCGCCGATCAGGTCAGCCAGATCAAACCCGGCCGGCCCGACAGTCTCCGTTCCTTTGTCGTCGGTCTCCGTGATCTGGTCCTTGGCCAGGACGCCCGCTGACACCTCGTCCTGACTGTGTGAGCCGAGCTCCATCTCGAAGCGGTTGCGCAGGATGTGCAGCATCTGCAGCGCGTCCACCGTCTTCGCCGACGCCGCCATGTCGCGCACCCGCCAGGCTGCGTCGGCGAGTTTCACCTTGTCGGTCATGTACAACGTCACCGGGTCATCGCTGACGATCGTCTCGGCGAGATCCAGGGCCTTGTCGGTCTGCTTGTCCCGGTCATTCTTCTTGACCGAGCCGAGCTGTAGCTTGAGTTCGGGCCGGTAGGCGGCGATCAGCTCCTTGGCAATCTGCGGTTTCAGCGTCGGATCGTTGATCGACTTCGCCAGCTCGGCAGCCGTGGCATCGATGACGGTGGCGATGCGAATTGCCTCGTTGATGAAGGCATTCCCCTTGGTCTTGGTCGCGAGATGCTTGTCGAATTTCTTCAGGGCGCGTTCGACATGCTCCAGGGCGGTCGGTCCCTGCGCCAGCTGAAGGCCGAGCTGTTGCGCGACGATCGGGATGGTGCGCATCCCTGCCATCACGTTCTTGGACTTGAGCTCTGTCGGCGCGCGTCGGATCACGGGAGGGGTGACGAACGTGGTCAGGCCGTCGTGGCCTGCACTCCGCGCTGACGTGCGACGAAGCACGTCCATCCGTTGCGCTGCAAGATGCTGTCCGCGGGAATCGGATTCGCCGAGGGCGGCGGACCGAGCCGCGGGCCGTGCCGTGCGTTGCAACACGCCCACGACATTGCGCTGCTGCGGGCCGGCCTCGGCGCTCGGCGCTCTCCGCGAGATCGCACCAGCGAGCCCTGGGACCGCGAGCCCGGGTGCGCTGCCGCCCGCGACGGGGCCGGTCTGGGCCGGGGCAGACGTCATCGGCCCCGAGGTGACCGTCGTCGCTGTCACCTTCGCCTCGGGCTGAGCTTGCTCATGAGCAGCTTCCACCACCGCGCTCCCCGGCCGGCCGATAATCGGGTAGCGTAGCGCAGCCAACGTCAAGATCCCGGGCTCGCGACCGTGTGAAATCCGACGACAGCCACCCGATCACGCCGCTGTGTCGGCCGTGCGTGATGACCGGTACCCGACGGCAGCGAGGACGCTCAGCCTGTGATCGAGACGCTAGTGATATTCGGTGCAGGCGGTGATCTCACCGGTCGCTTTCTCTTGCCGGCCGTAGCTGCGCTGCTCGGTGCCGGTGAGCTCAGCCCCGATTTTCGCCTCGTCGGCTCCGGCGACCAGGATTGGGACGCGGCCGATTTTGCCGAGCACGTTCGCGACCGGTTGTCCGCGCACGCACAGCACGTGGAGCCTGCCGCCCGAGACTCACTCATCGCAGCACTGCGCTACCGCCGAGCCGATGTCAGCGTGGCCGCCGAAATGGCCGCTGTTCTCGATCTCGCCTGCGCCGAAGCCGGTTCCGGCCCGGTGGTGGTGTACCTGGCCCTGCCGACCCAGCTGATGCTCGCTGCGGTCCGAGGCGTCAACGTTCGCGGTCTGCCGGCTGGGAGCCGGATCGCGATCGAGAAGCCTTTCGGCTTCGACGCCGCCAGCGCCGCCGACCTCAACTCCGCGCTGGCCGGCATCGACAGCTCACCCGAGCAGGCTGGCGTCTATCGAGTCGATCACATCCTGGCGATGACGGCCGTCCAACAACTGCCCCGAGCCTGTTTCCCGGGAACGAATAACCCAATCGAATGGAACACCGGCCACATCGAACAGATCGACCTGCTGTACGAGGAGACCCTGGCGTTGGAGGGCCGCGCGTCGTTCTACGACCGAGCCGGTGCGTTACGAGACGTGATGCAAAATCATCTCCTGCAGATTCTGTGTGCGGTAGCCCAGCCACACCCGTGCGCCGACGCCCAGACCGCCCCCGCCGAGCTGCGCGCTTCGACCTTGCGCACGGTGCGCCACTTGAGCTCAGCTGACGTCGTCACGTGCACCCGCCGCGCTCGCTATACCGCGGGCCGACTGTCCTCCAACGGCGGAACGGACGGGCGCCGGGTGCCCGACTACACCGCCGAACACGGCGTCGAACCCGCCCGAAACACTGAGACCTTCGCCGAAGTCGCCCTGGAACTCGACTCCGCCCAGTGGGCGCAGACGCGGTTCGTGCTCCGGGCCGGCAAAGCCCTCGACGCGCACCGCCGGGGGGTCCTCATCCACCTGCGGTCGAGGCACGACGCCGCTGCTGCCGCCAGCGCTCCGGTATGGCTGGACATAGACGAACTGATCGACGCAGGCGCGGTCAGCGCCGAGGCGCTCGCCTACGAACGCATCGTCAGGGACCTGCTCCGCGGCGGCACCACCTACGCAGTGCGCGACGACGAGGTCGAATTGGCGTGGCAGGTATTCACACCCGTCCTGCACGCATGGCAGACCGATGCCGTACCGCTGGGCAGCTATCCAGCCGGATCCCCCGGCCCCTAGGCCGGCTACCCGCCATCCTTCGGCCCTACCAGGACGCATCGGCGCGGGTAAAATCGTCTGATGCCCAGTGACCTCGCATTGAAGACCATGAACGGCGCGCACCGCGTCCTGCTCAAACTCAGTTTCGGCAAGGTCGGCTGGTCGTTCTCGGGCATGCCTGCGTTGGAGCTGACCACGATCGGCCGAAAGAGCGGGCAGCCGCGTGCGGTCATGCTCACGTCTCCGATGCGTGACGGCTCGGCGATCGTCGTGGTCGCCTCGCGTGGTGGCGACGACAAGCCGCCTGCCTGGCTACTCAACCTGCAGGCCCATCCGGCGGTGGAGGTGTCACTGCAGGGCGCACCGAAGCAGCCCATGCAGGCGCGCATAGCGACGCCGGAGGAGCGGGCCCGGATGTGGCCGCAGATCGCCGGCAAGTACAAGAACTACGCCGGCTATCAGAAGAAGACCGAGCGAGAGATTCCCCTCGTCCTGCTCCAACCGGCTTCCTGAGCGGAATGCCCGCCGCCGCCGCGGGCGTTGTAGCGGCAGGACGAGCGAAGGTTGGTTATGAAGGTCGAGATCTGGTCAGACGTGGTCTGCCCCTGGTGCTACATCGGCAAGCGGCGGTTCGAGACCGCCCTGGCGCGCTTCGCCCATCGCGACGAGGTGCAGGTGACATGGCGCAGCTTCGAGTTGGACCCGAACGCGCGCCCGTCGGTCGATGACGCCACGTACGCCGAGCGTCTGGGGCGTAAGTACGGCAAGTCTTCGGGCGAGGCGCAACAAATGCTCGACTCGATGACGAGCACCGCTGCCGACGAGGGCCTGGACTTCCATTTCGAAAAGGCCGTGCACGTGAACACGTTCGCGGCGCATCAGCTGATCCACCTCGGTGCGACAGCCGGCGTGCAGGACGCGGTCAAGGAACGCCTGATGCGGGCGTACTTCACCGAGGGGGCGGACGTCTCGGACGCCGCCACCCTGATACGTCTGGGTGGCGAGGCCGGCCTGGCCGCGCAGGATGTCCAGGCGGCCTTGACCGATGCGCGATACGCCGATGCGGTACGTGCCGATGAGTCCGACGCGACGGCCATCGGTATCAGCGGCGTGCCGTTCTTCGTCATCGACCGCACCTACGGGGTGTCCGGCGCGCAGTCCCCCGAGACGCTGCTGGGAGTGCTTCAGAAGGCGTGGGCCGACGCCCATCCCATGACGCTGGTCAGCGCTGGGCCGGACGGCGACTCCTGCGGCCCGGAGGGCTGCTCGGTCTGATCTTCGCCTCGCTGAATGCAGGCCCATACGGGACGACGATCAGCCCTTTGCGAAGGGGTCGGAGCCGGTCTCCAACGCGCTGCGGGCGGCATCGGCACGGCCGTCCCGAGCGACGATGTCATAGCGCTGGGCGACCAGCGTGCGCGACGATGCGAAGTCACGTGCACCGCGGGTCGCGGCGTGGCCGAGGTAGCCGAACAGGCCGCCCCACGCCGCACCGAGGGCCACCGCTACGGGCAGGAGACCGACCCACGGCCCAGTGGAGAAGATGCCCAGCAGCAGACCGATGAGCAGACCGAACCAGACGCCGCTCGCCGCTCCGGCGAGTGCCGCGCGACCCTTGGTCAGCCGTCCGGTCACCCGCTCCACGAGGTGCAGGTCCGAACCCACGATGTCGAGGTACTCGACCGGGAATCCCTCGTCGGAGAGTCGGTCGACGGTGGCCTGCGCGGACAGGTAGTCCTGGTAGCTGGCCACGGTGTTCCATGCGAGGTAGGACTCGTCGACGCGGGGTGGTTCGGCTAGTGGTCGCAGCGGTGGGGTCATGGGAGCAGTCCTTTCGACTCACTCCAGTTGTCCATATGCCACTGTGGGCCTGCCATGGGTGCACTGTGCGCAGCGGAAGTAGCGGCAGGTGGCGCGATCCACGCCTGCGGGACGAGCAACCCGCAGGCGTGCAGCCCTACTTTCTCGGACTCGGGCTGGGCGTCGACTTCGGTGACGGCGGCGCCTTCGTCTGGGTCCGGGCTTGCAGCAACTCGTCGACGAGCTTGTCACGTTTGACCTGGGCATCAGCGATCGTCTGCGGATCGTGGGTGTCGTAGGCGGCGTTCAGGTTGGTCTGAGCCTGCTGCAACTGCCCGAGCAGGGACGTCACGCTCAGGTTGCCCGGCGGCGAGGAGGACGACGCGCCCGGTCCCGAGGACGGCGAACTGCTCGGCGTCGGCGACGGAGCAACCGGTCCGCCGCCGGGCGTTGACGGGCTGATCTCGTCGATCGAGGATCCGGTCCGGCGGTTGAGCCGCAGGTCATCCAGCGCACCGTTCAGCGTCGCGCCGAAGCCGACCTTGCTCCCGAAGTACGCGAGCACGCCACGCAGCAACGGGAAACTCCCGTCCTTCTTCGCCTGCACGTAGAGCGGCTCGACGAAGAGGAAGGTATTGCCGATCGGCAGGGTCAACAGGTTGCCCTCGATGATCGTGTTGTTGTTGCCCTGCTGGAGCTTGATGTAGGAAGCGACGTTGTCGTCGGTGTTCAAATAGTTGTTCACCTGCTCCGGGCCCTGGATGACCGTGCCGGTGGGCAATCGCAGGATCGTCATCTGCCCATAGCCGTCGGAATCGCTGTTCACCGAAATGTAGGCGGCCAGGTTCTGTTTGTCGTTGACCTTCATCGGGCTGGTCAGCTGAAATTGCGGAACGTTGCTGTCGGAGTTCGGCGGGTCGGCGAGCACGTAGTACGGCGGCTGGTCGCCCACCCCGTCCTGCGCCGGATCGCTGGGGATCGTCCACTTGTCCGAGGTGTTGTAGTAGGTCGTCGGATCGGTGACGTGGTACTGCTCGAGCAGGCTGCGCTGCACCGAGAACAAGTCCTCGGGGTAGCGCACATGCTCGCGCACATCAGCGGGCATCGCGGAGTTCTTCTCCACCAGGCCGGGGAAGATGTTCTCCCATGCCTTGAGGATCGGATCCTGCTTGTCCCACTGGTAGAGGTGCACAGTGCCGTCGTAGGCGTCGACGGTCGCCTTCACCGAGTTGCGGATGTAGTTGATCTGGGTGTCTGCCTGACCCGCCGTCTTGGCCGTCTTGGTCAGCGAGTCCGCGGTCAGATCAGACAGCGACCGACGCTGGGAGTACGGGAAGTTCGCCATCGTCGTGTACCCGTCGAGCATCCACAGGATGTGTCCGGTCTGCGAGTCGACGAACGGGTAGGGATCGCCGTCGATCTTCAGGAACGGTGCCACCTTGGCCACCCGTTGACGTGGGTCACGGTTGATCATCACGCGCGCACCGTCAGCGCTCGCCGTCGAGTTGAGCAGGAAGTTCGGCTCCTTGTAGTCCAGCGCGAACGCGAGCCGGGTGAACGGGTTACTGAGCGAGATCCCGCCCTTGCCGTCGTAGGTGTATTTCGCTCCGCCCTTGCCGTCGAACTCGCGCGGACTGCCCTTGGCGCCGACGATCGCGTAGTCGCTGACCAGTTCGCCGTAGTAGGCGCGGGGCTGGCTCAGCTTCGCCGCGACGTTGAGGGATCCGGACTGCGGGATGCCCCCATCGGCGTAGTCCGTCGAGTCCGCCACGTTGGTGTCGGCCTTGGCCGACACAAAACCGAATCCGTGCGTGTAGTTGGTGTGCTCGTTGATCCAGTTGGTCTGATCGCCGGACAGCTTGGCCGCGCTCAGTTCTCGCACGCCGACGATGTAGTCGTTGGTCACGCCGTCAACGGTGTAGCGGTCGACGTCAAGCTTGGGCGGGAAGCCATAAAAGTTCTTTTGCTGGGCCTGTTGCTGGGTGAACGTCGGGGAAAGCACGTTGGGGTCGAGGATGCGCAGGTTGGCGACGGTGTTGTTGGTCGCCTGGAGCACCTGCTTGGCGTTCGCGTTGATCGGGTCGTACCCCGTCTGGGTCACCGTGCCGTTCGGATGCTGCTTGTCCTTCAGGACGATGTCGTAGGCCTGTCTTGTCGATTCGAGGTTGTCCCTGATGTAGGGCGCCTCCTTGGTGCTGGCGTTGGGCTGCACCGAGACCTTCTGCACGACCGCGGGGTAGATGCCACCGATGAGGATGCTGAGCACCAGCAGCACGACGAAGCCGATGCCCGGCAGCAGCGTGCTGCGCAGCCATAGGCTCGCGAGCACGCCGATGGCCAGGATGAGGGTGATCCAGAACAGGATCGTCTTGGCCGGCAGCGCCGAGTGCACGTCGGTGTAGGACGCGCCGGTGAACTTGCTGCGCTCGGAGAACACCAACCCGTAACGGTCGAGCCAATAGGCAGCGGCCTTGAGCAGCATGAAGACGAAAACCAGGATCGTGATCTGGCGGCGGGCGGCGACGGTCACCTTCGGCCCGGGGGTCTGCAGACGAATCGCGCCGGTCAGGTAGTGAATCCCGACGACCAGAATGAGCGAGAAGATCACCGCGGTGAAGCCGAAGCTCAGGATCAGGCGATAGACCGGGTAGTCCCAGGCGAAGAACGAGACGTCGAGGCCGAACAGCGGATCCTTCGTCCCGAACGACCCGCCGTTGAGCCAGAGCTGCCAGCTCTCCCAGTCACCCTGCGCGGAGGCGCCCGCGGACAGGAACGCGATCGCCATCGTCACGATCAGGATGAACCTGCGCCGCGGCTCGAGCATCACCACGTAGTTCTGCAGATTCTGCTGCTCGGGCGACATCGGCCGGAACGGTGGCTTGATCAGGTACGCGACCACCAGGTTCGCCCCGATGATCAGCGCCATCAGCACGCCGAAGATCATGAACAGCGAGACCTTGGTCCACAGGATGGTCGTAAAGACCCCGCGCGCCTGGACCTCGCCGAACCACTGGTAGTCGACGTAGGTGCCGGCCAGTTGGATCAGCACGATCAGCAGCACGACAAGGGTCCCGACCACCGACAGGGCGATCTTCGCGCGTCGCGAGAGGATCATGGATGGCATGGGTGGCCGCATCGCCACGGGCAGGCTCCTGACTGAAAAAATCGTTCGGTCCGACTTCGCAGTCAACGTACCGGCCGGTCGCAGGGTTCCGGCGCCCGGCAGCCCGTGAGCGGGCTAGGTAAGGATCAGCGATGACGAAACTGTTCGCCGGAGGAGAGGAAACACCGATGTTGGACGCGGCGGTCGCCGAAATCGAGGCCCATGTTCACGCGGCAGGCTGGGACCAGCGTCCGGTGCTGTTCGCCTTGGTGCGCGCCGAGCAGTTCACCGCCGACGATCCGGACACCGCGCAGCGACTGGGGGTGGACATCCTCACCGGCGACGCCCTGACCCCCATCGAGCAGGACGAGTTGCCTGACGAGCCCCTCGACGAGGTGCTGGCCGGCATCGCCTGGCCGGATTCCGTCACCGGCGTGGCCGTCAGCCAGGAGATCGTGATCCTGCCCCCGGAGGCCGAAGCGGGGTTGTCCGTCGAGCAGATCACCGCGCGGGCCGCGGATCACCCGGATCGCCGGGAGGCCCGCCTCGTCGTCGGCGTGCTGCGCGGAGGCCGCAGTGCCGCCCTGCTGCGGATGCGCGCGATCGACGGCGCCGAGGACGACCTGCTGACCGGCCCGGACCTCGCGCCGAATCTCGTCGCCGCGCTGCTCGCGACGCTGGACTGAGCACGCCAGGGCGCTCAGCAGCCCGCGACGCTCTGGCCCTTCTCGATCTTGAGCAGGTCCTGGACCGCGCCGTGCAGAGTCGAGACCTTGACCACCTTCAGCCCAGGTGGCGTGGCCTTGCGGACGTCGGTGCAGTTCTGCGCCGGCGCGAGGAACACCGACGCGCCCTTCTGCTTCGCCGCGATCATCTTCAGTGCGATGCCGCCGATCGGACCGACGTTGCCCTGCGGGTCGATGGTTCCGGTGCCGGCGATGAAACGACCGTTGGTGAGGTCGAACGGCCCAACCTTGTCGATGATGCCGAGCGCGAACATCAACCCGGCGGACGGACCACCGATCTGGCTGGCCAGCCCGAGCTTCACCGAGAACGGGGCCAGGCAACTGGTGCTGACCTCGATGCCCAACCGTCCGCCCTTCTCGCCGGCGGGCGGGGCCTTGAGCGTCACCTGTTCGGTGAGCTGCTTACCGTCGCGCTTGACGACGACCTTCGCGCTCGAGCCGGCAGGCAGCGAACTCAGCACCGTCCGGAGCGTGTCGGCGTTGCCGGCCGGTTCGCCGTTGATCGAGACCAGGACGTCACCGGGCTTCAACACGCCGGTGGAGGGGCTCTTGTCCGGGACCCGCAACACCCCGAACGCCTTCGGGTACTTCAGTTCGCACAGCGCCGCCGCGGTCGCGTTGTCCTGCGAGGTGACGAAGTCCTGGGTGTTCTGCTGGTTCGTCTGCTGGTCCGATTCGTTCGGCGGGTAGACGGCCGATCGCGGCACGACCACCTCCTGGCTGTCGAGCCAACCGATCAGCGCCTGGAACGGGGTCACCGAGTCGGTGTTGATGCCGACCGTCGTCATATTCAGGTTGCCGCTGGTCTTGTTCGCCGTCCGGCCCCCGATGACGATGATCTGCGCGCCGGAATCGTCGTTGCCGAGCGTGTTGTACGTCGGACCGGGCTGCAACACCACGTAGGGCACCAGCAGCGTGAACACCGCCGCGAACAGCGCGACGAACAGCACGCCCGAGACGATCAGAGTGCGGATCCGTCGGCTGAGACCGGCGAATTGCCTGCCCCCGGGGACCTGGTCGGCGGACGGGAGTCTCAAACGGGCCACCGTCGCAGCGTAACCGCCGCGCCTGGCGGGACGCTCAATCGACCGTCGCGTCCGGAGGGGCCGCCATCAACCCGCAGTCCTTCGATCGCGCCGTCTGCGCGAGGGCGTCGAGGTAGTCGCTGTGCGCCTGCACCGATTGCGGGGTGGACGGGATCGGCTTGGGTCGCGAACGCAACCACGACCAGCAGGCGGCCAGCACCGTCGCCACCACCGGTGGGGCCAGCCACAACACCCAACTCATGGCAGCGGCACCCGACTCACCTCTGCGACGCTACCGGCGACGCGGCGTTCGCCGTGGGCGCAACGCGGAACTACGAGCGCCACTCATTCGTGGCTACTACCGTGGAGCACATGAGTTTCCCCTTCGGCTTTGGTCAACCCACCGGCGGTGACGGCGACGGGAACGACATGTCCTCGCAGATGCCGCTGTTCGCCGAACTGCAGAAACTGCTGTCGTGGTCCGGCGGTCCGGTCAACTGGGACCTCGCCAAGCAGCTCGCCGTATCGACGATGTCCAGCTCCTCGCGCATCGTCAGCCCCGCGGATCGAGTGGGCGTCGCGGACGCGATCCGGCTCGCCGACCTGTGGCTGGACGACGCCACCGACCTGCCGTCAGGGGTCCAGTCGATCGAGACGTGGACGCGGCTGGAGTGGTTGGACAAGACGCTGCCGGTCTGGTCGTCGCTGTGCGACCCGGTTGCGTCCCAGGTCGTCGCCGCGATGTCCAAGGCGATCCCCCAGGAACAGATCGAAGCCCTGGGTGCGGGCAACCCGCTCGGCGGCATCATGACCCAGGTCGGCGGGTTGATGTTCGGCGCCCAGGTCGGTCAGGGTCTCGGCGGACTGTCCCAGGAGGTCCTGTCGGCCAGCGATGTCGGCATTCCGCTCGGCCCGAAGGGCGTCGCCGCTCTCGTGCCGGAGAACGTCGCCGCCTTCAGCGCGGGGCTCGAACGGCCGGCCGAGGAGGTCCGCCTGTACCTCGCGCTGCGCGAGGCCGCCCATCTTCGGCTGTTCACCCACGTCCCGTGGCTTCGTCAGCATCTGCTCGACACGGTCGAGGCCTACTCGCGCGGGATCACCGTCGACATGTCCTCGATCGAGGACGCGATGAGCGGCATCGACCCGATGAATCCGGCGAGCATGCAGGAAGCGCTCACCGGCGGGCTCTTCGCGCCCGAGCAGACCCCCGAGCAGGGGGTCGCTCTGCGCCGCCTGGAGACCCTGCTCGCCCTGGTGGAGGGCTGGGTGGACGCGGTCGTCGCCGCCGCAGCCGGGGATCGGATGCCCGGCGCCGACGCGTTGCGCGAGGCGTCCCGGCGTCGGCGGGCCACCGGCGGCCCGGCCGAGCAGACCTTCGCCACGCTCGTCGGGTTGGAATTGCGGCCACGTCGTCTCCGCGACGCCGCCGCTCTGTGGTGGTCGGTCACCGAGAAGCGTGGGGTGTCCGGCCGCGACGCGATCTGGTCGCACCCGGACCTGCTGCCGACCGCCGAGGACCTCGACGACCCGCTCGGTTACGGGGAGAAGAGCGAGTTGTTCTCCGCCCCCGATGACCTCAGCGGTCTGGACGCGAGCGACCTCGACCTGACGTCACCGGTCGGCGACCGCGGCGACACCAACCCCGCCGACGATCCGGCTGACGAGTCCCCGCGGGACGACAACCCGAAGGATGACGGCCCCACCTCAGCGGCCTGATCATTGCTTCGCTCGTCCGCGTGAATCCGGGGGCCACCGCAGGAAAATCCACAGCTTTGGCCAGATTTCCACAACGCAGACGAGTTATGCACAGCTTCGTCCACAGGTGTGGACATTCACTTCAGGGTTACTTTCCAGTCATCTCCGCGACCTGTGATCCGGAGTGCCGATCACCGCTGGGGGGCACGAACTAGGCGCAACTGCGTCTGTGGATAACGCCGGTCGGGCCGAGGCGCCGTGACATCGTCGGGCGGGTGACCACCGTCGAACCGGCCGACCTCGTACTGGGCCCCGCCACTCGCCTGCTGTGGCGCTCTCCCGAGGCCGTGCACCTCGAATTGGGCAACCAGGCGATGGTCGTAGAGGGGCTGCCCCTGCCCGTCATCAGGCAATTGGTCGACCGTAGACGAACCACAGGGACGACGCCCCTGGACGACGGCGTGGCGCGGGTCCTCGACGATCTCGCCGACGCCGGCTTCCTCTGGGCCGCGACCGAGCCCGAGGACGATCGACTCGTGCCGCCGGTCCCCCGACTGGCCGGTGAACTGCACTCCCTTGCGGTCCGGCACGGCGAGCGAGCCGCACAAGTGCTCAACGCCCGGCGGCACTGTCGCGTCACTGTCCACGGCAACGGGCGAAGCGCAGCGCACCTTGCCGCGCTACTCGCTGCAGCCGGAGTAGGCCGGGTCCACTGTGCTGTGGACGGATCGGTGCGGCTGTCGCACCCCACACCGGGCGGCGTCGAGCCTCGCGACGAGGGTCGTGCGCTGGCCTTCGCCGCCGACGCGGCGATCCACCGGGCCGCACCGGAGGTCGACACCACCCCCTTACCCTGCGACGACCACCCTGATCTCACCGTGCTGGCCCTGGACTCTCCGGTCGATGAGAACCATCGCGCCGCGCTGCATGTCGCCGGCGCAGCTCATCTCCTGGTGACGCTCGGCGCCGATCACGGTGTCGTCGGGCCGCTCGTCATCCCTGGTTTGACCAGCTGTCTGCACTGCGCGGACCTGCACCGACGCGATCGCGACCCCGCCTGGTCGGCGCTGGCCGCGCAGCTGACCGTGGGCCGCCGCTACGGTGCGACTTCGGACGTGTGTGTCTCGACGGTCATTGTCGGCGCCGCCGCCATGCAGGCGCTCACGTTCCTCGACGGTGGCGAGCCGACCTGCGTGGAGGGCACGATCGAGCTTGCGCTGCCGGATTGGCGGCTACGCCGGCGCAGCCGTCCTGGCCATCCCGACTGCGGCTGCACCGCTGGGGCATAGAACGGATCACATGAATGCGTGCTTCGGCAAGCAGCTGGGCACAATGTGCGCGTGGCACACCCAAGCGACAAGGCCCGGCGCCCGCGGGACGAGATCCCCCAGCGTCGCGCAGCGCGCACCGCGAAGCTGGCGTCGCTCCCCCTCGGGGTAGCCGGGCGGGCCACGATGGGCCTCGGCAAACGGATGACCGGCAAGTCCGCCGATGAGGTCAACGCCGAACTTCAGGCCAAGACCGCTGAGCAACTTTTCGCTGTCCTCGGCGAGCTCAAGGGCGGGGCCATGAAACTCGGTCAAGCCCTGTCGGTATTCGAGGCGGCACTGCCCGAGGACAGCGCGGCGCCGTACCGCGAGGCGCTGACCAAGCTGCAGGAGGCCGCACCGCCGATGCCTCAGGCCACGGTGCACAGGGTCCTTGACGAGCAGTTCGGTAAGCGTTGGACCGAGCGGTTCCAAGACTTCGATGAGACGCCGGCGGCCGCCGCGAGCATCGGACAGGTGCACAAAGCGGTGTGGGGCGACGGACGCATCGTCGCGGTGAAATTGCAGTATCCCGGCGCAGGCACCGCGTTGATGGCCGACCTGACCCAGCTGAGCCGGATGGCGTGGCTATTCGGTCGGGTCTCCCCCGGGCTGGACGTCAAACCGCTACTGGCCGAGATCCGTGAGCGGGTGCTCGAGGACCTCGACTACACCCTCGAGGCGCAGTCGCAGCGCGCGTTCGCGAAGGCCTTCGAGCACGACCCGGACATCGCCGTACCCCGCGTCGTGGCCAGCTCACCAAAGGCGATCGTCAGCGAGTGGATGGACGGCACCCAGCTGTCCGCCGTCATCGCCAACGGCAGCCAGGCCGAGCGCGACTCGGCCGGTTCGAAGATGGCTCTGCTGCACTACAGCGCACCGGCCCGAGCCAAGATGCTGCACGCCGACCCACACCCGGGCAACTTCCGGCTGTTGTCCGACGGCCGACTAGGTGTGATCGACTTCGGCGCCGTCGCCCGACTCGAGAACGGCTATCCGCGGGGGCTGGGGCGACTCACCCGGCTCGCGGTGAACAACGACCCGGAGGGCGTCCTGACCCTGATGCGGGAGCTGGGTTTCGTTCGCGCCGGAGTCAAGCTCGAGGCCCAGGAAGTCATGGATCTCCTCGGCGCCGCCGTGGATCCACTTCGTGAGCCGAGCTTCACCTTCAGCCGGGAATGGATGCGACGGCAGGCCGCCCGCCTCGCCGATCCGCGCAACGCCGAGGCTCGCGTCGGCCGCTACCTGAATCTGCCGCCGTCCTACATGCTGATCCACCGGGTGACCCTGGGTTCGATCGGGGTGCTGTGTCAACTCGGCGCGACAGCGCCCTACCGCGAACTCGCTGAACGCTGGCAACCGGGCTTCGCCGACGAGACCGCAGAACCCGACCTCGAGGCCTGAGCGTCGGTGGCGATCACCTGCTCGATGTGCGGCCGGCCCGCCGACCCTCGGGTCGACGGCGATCCGCCGCTGGCCTGGTCGCTCGAGGCCGCGGAACGGCCGCGGCACGTCTGTCCTCAATGCACCCGCGAGAACGTACGAGCGATCGAGGCGAAACTCGACCAGCAGTGGTGGTGATCCTCAGCCAACGGAACTGTGGACGCCGACGACAACCCAGCGGCCGCCGGACCCATTGGGTCCGACGGCCGTTGCGATAGGCGATCAGGTGCGGTTGAGCTCACCGGCGACGGCCGGTCACGCAACCGGCGC
>JBDTFN010000198.1:0-5946 GCA_039937915.1 Jatrophihabitans sp.
ATCGGCTCAGCCTGCTCGCCATCGCCGGAGCGACCCTGTGAGCGGGCAACCAAACCGGCGGCAATCGCGTCAGCGACCACGCGGGTGAGCAAGGTGACCGACCGGATGGCGTCGTCGTTGCCCGGGATCTTGTAGTCGACCTCGTCGGGATCGCAGTTGGTGTCCAGGATCGCGACCACCGGGATGTTGAGCTTGCGGGCCTCACCGACGGCGATGTGCTCCTTCTTGGTGTCGACGATCCACACCGCGCTCGGCACCTTCGTCATCTCGCGGATACCGCCGAGCGAGCGCTCGAGCTTGGTCATCTCGCGGGTGAGCAGCAGTTGTTCCTTCTTGGTGGCCACGCCCTCCCAACCGGCCTGCTCGCGCGCCTCGAGCTCCTTCATGCGCTGCAGCCGCTTGAACACGGTCTGGAAGTTGGTGAGCATGCCGCCGAGCCAGCGCTGATTCACGTAGGGCATGCCGACCCGGGTCGCCTGCTCGGCGATGGATTCCTGCGCCTGCTTCTTGGTCCCGACGAACAGGACGGTGCCGCCGTGGGCGACGGTCTCCTTGACGAACTCGTACGCCTTGTCGACGTAGGTCAGCGTCTGGTGCAGGTCGATGATGTACAGACCGTTGCGCTCGGTGAGGATGAATCGCTTCATCTTCGGGTTCCAACGACGGGTCTGGTGGCCGAAGTGGACGCCCGATTCGAGCATCTCTCTCATGGTAACGACGGGCATGCCGACGCACTCCTGGTTCTTTCGTGCACACAGGGGCCGACATGGTCGTCCGTCCGCTGCGTGCGGCCTCGGTTGTCGCGAGTGGATCGGGTGATCCATCCGCCCTGGTGCCCGATGTCGTGACCAGGAGGCCGACCGACTGACGCCGGGCGGACCGAGGCTGGCCACCAATCTCCCTCTTGCGATCGGGAGAAGGACACGCGAAGTCAGCCCGTTTTCACGAGCTGCTGCGGCGATACTACCGCCTGGCCAGATCTGGTCGGTACCAGCAGGCGCCGCCGACAGCTGTGGACAAAGACCTGCCGTCCACAGGCTGTACACGCGAGGCGCCCGGATCGGGGGTTGTGCAGGGCACTCTCGGCGCAATGATGGGCAGGACAGTGGGAGTGATGGTGACGCTGCTGGTGAGCCTCGCCGGCGGAGCGGGTCCGGTCAGCCATCATGTCGACGCGCAATCCGCTGCGCGTACCCGCGCCGCTACCGAAATCCAGGACGTCGAGCCGCCGGTGACCCTGGACGTGGTGACCTATTCGCCACCGGTGTCCCGATCGCTGGAGGTACTGCGCGGCTTCGACTCGACCACCACATACGGCCCAGGCCATCGGGGGCTGGACCTCTACGTGAGCCTGGACCGTCGAGTGCTGGCTGCGGCCGACGGTGTCGTGGCGTTCGCCGGGTCGGTGGCCGGTCGCGGGGTGCTGGTGCTGCGGCATGGCAACGGCATCCGGACCGAGTACGAACCGGTGCACCCCGTCGTCGGGGTCGGTACCCGCGTGTCGCGCGGGACCACCATCGGGTTGCTGGCCGGCCGGCACCGCGGCTGCGTCCCAGATCTGTGCCTGCACTGGGGTGCTCGGCGCGGGGAGGCCTATCTCGATCCGCTGGACCTGCTCCGCGCGCTGGGCCCGGTCCGGCTGCTCCCATGGACGGTCGAGTGAGCCCGCAGGTCAGGCGCGCGGGTGCGCCTGCTCGTAGGTCCGGCGAAGTCGCTCGACCGAGACGTGGGTGTAGATCTGCGTGGTGGCGAGGTCGGCATGTCCCAGCAGTTCCTGGACCGTGCGCAAGTCGGCCCCACCGTCCAACAGGTGGGTAGCCGCGCTGTGGCGCAGTCCGTGCGGACCGAGATCCGGGGCCCCGTCGACGTCACCGACCCGCTCGTGCACGATCCGCCGCACCGTACGGGGGTCCAGACGGGCCCCTCTGATCCCCAGCAGCAGCGCAGCTCCCGATGCCTCGGTGACCAGCACTGGGCGCCCTGACCTCAGCCACGCCTCGAGCGCCCGGTCCGCGGCCAGTCCGAACGGGACCGTCCGCTCCTTGTTGCCCTTGCCCAGGACCCGCAGAACCCGCCGTGACCGATCGACGTCGTCGGTGTCCAGCCCGACGAGTTCCGACACGCGGATACCGGCGGCATACAGAATCTCGACGACGAGTCGATCGCGCAGCCTGACGTGCTCCGGGTCGCCAGGCCGATCGGCGTCCATCAGCCGAGCGGCCTCGTCGACCCGAAGTACGCTGGGCAGCGTGCGTTGCGCCTTCGGGCCGGCCAGCAACTGGCCAGGATCGTCGTCCAACACCCCGATGCGGTTCGCCCAGGCCGAGAAGGTCCGCAGCGCCGCTGCCCGGCGTGCCGTGGTGGCCCGCGCCGCGCCGCGCGAGTGTTGGACGGCCAACCAACCGCGCAACGTGGCCAGGTCGACGTCGCGCGGTGACCGTCCACCCAGTCGGGACAGATGGTCGAGATATCCGACCACGTCCGCGACGTAGGCCCGCACGGTGTGATCGGAGCGATTTCGTTCCAGTCGCAGGTGCCGCTCGAAGGCGGTGACCGCCGCAGCCAGGTGATCGGGAAGTTCCGCGCGCAGTGCGGCAGTGTCCGGTCTCGGCTCTACGGTCATATCGCTGACCGTCCCGGCCCGCTCGCGGCCCGTCAAGCCAACACGCGCGGGGCAGGCTCACGGCGGGTTTCCGGTCGACGTCGTAGTCGGCCAGAGCCCTACATTTCATCGCCGCCTCGCAGGGTGCATGTTCGCTGTTCGGCTCCTATGCGGTGCCCGGCCTTCGCCTACGGCCCACGAGGACCGACCACAAACCGTCCTCATCGCGGGACACCAGCCCTGCTGCTTCCAGGCTGGGCAAGGACCGCAGGACGCACCCAGGGGCTAGGCCCGACGAGACGACAAGTTCGTCGACGCCAACCCCTCGATCAGCAGGGAGCGCGTCGAATACATATCGCTCATCCGGCTCCAGTTCGTCCAGGATGACCCGGGTCCGATCGACGCCGGCCGTGGTTGCGAACGTGGTGGGTGACGGCAGGTCCGTCGCTGACCCGATGACTTCGAGCACATCGTTGACCCCGGTTACCAGTCGGGTTCCCCATTCTTCGCGCCGGAGGGCATCGTGACATCCGGCTGACATGACTGAATCGACCGGTCCTGGTACCGCCATGACCGGGCGTCCCAAGCGAACCGAATGAGCGAGCGTGTTCGCCGCCCCGGATCTGCGGGCGGCCTCCACCATGACAGTGCCCGTGGACAGCGCCGCCACGAGTCGGTTGCGAGTGAGGAATCGTCGGCGTTGGGGAACGGCGCCGGGCGGGCTCTCGGAAACGACTAGTCCGTTTCGAATGACGTGTCTGAACAGCGAGTCGTTACCCGACGGATACGCGGTGTCCGCTCCCCCGGCGGAGATGATGACGGTTTGTGCACCGGCGTCGAGCGCGCCTCGATGTGCCGCGGCGTCAATTCCGTAGGCGCCACCCGAGACGACCACGAACCCCGCCTCGGCCAGCTCACGGGCCAGGCGCCGGGCAATGTGTGAGCCGTACATCGTGCATGCTCGGGCGCCGACGATGCCGACCGAGCGGGTAGCCAAGGACGCCAGGTCGCCCGCGCCTTTCACCCACAGCGCGAGCGGTGGAATGGGTTCACCGCTGTACAGGTGCGTGTGATGGCCCGGACCGTAGGTAGCTGCACGCTCCCGCGCGGCGTGTTCCAAACATGCAAAGGCAAAGTGTGGCCAATCCTCGGACTCTGGGACCACCAGCCGAATGTCGTGTCGACGGGCCGCATCCAGATCAGTGGCGGGGTCGACGGTGCTTCGACGTGACGCAACAGCGGAGCGGACGTCATCGGACAGATCGTCGGACAGGATCTGTGCCACAGCGGCTACCGGACCTACGTCGGACACGAACGCCCAGAGCGGGATGTTGGCCGGCTCGGCCACCCGGCTAAGAAAGGCGCGACAGTGCAGGACCTCGTCGGTCACCGCCGAATCGGCCCCTGCTGCATTCGCCATGGTCACGCCGCCCATGTTTCGGCGCGGCCGGTGCGGAAGAACAACGCCTCGCTCACATCACCGCGCGTCGGGGCTGGTCGATCGTGTAGATCGGCCAGCGTCCACGCCGTGCGAAGGACTCGATCGAAGCCGCGAGCGCTGAGCGACCCCTGCTCGAGCAACCGCTCCGCCTCTTTGGTGACCGTCCGCGGGGGCAACCAGTCCGGGCAGCGCAGCACCGCGCCAGGGACGCTCGCGTTGACCGACCAGGGCAGGTCGGCCCATCGTGCCGCCGCGCGGTGGCGCGCCTGGGCAACGCGTGCCGCGACCTCAGCGGTGCTCTCACGATCTGCCACAACCTGGAAGAGGTCACTGTGCGAGACGGGTTCAACCTGGACGCGCAAGTCGATGCGGTCCATGAGCGGACCCGACAAGCGCTGTTGGTGTCGGCGGCGGGCCAGCGACGAACACGTGCACTCGTTGCTGGCCGAGGCACACCCACAGGGATTTGCAGCCATCACCAGTTGAAACCGAGCCGGGTACCGCACGGCGCCCCCGCTGCGGTGCAGCACGACCTGCCCGCTCTCGAGTGGCTGCCTCAGTGCCTCGAGGGCTCGAGGCGAGAACTCGGGCGCCTCGTCGAGGAAGAGCACTCCGTGATGGGCAAGGCTGATGGCACCCGGACGGGCAATGGGCGACCCCCCACCCACCAGAGCCGCCACCGAAGCGGTGTGATGTGGTGCCTGGATCGGCGGCTTGTCGATGAGTCGCGCCCCCTCGGGCAGTAGGCCGGCGATCGAGTGCACCGCCGTGACGTCGAGGGACTCCTCCTCCCGAAGCAGTGGCAGGAGTCCGGGCAGCCGTTCAGCCAGCATCGTCTTGCCCGCTCCCGGAGTGCCCACGAGGTACAGGTGATGTCCACCCGCAGCGGCGACCTCCAACGCACGTTTCGCCGCGAACTGGCCGGCCACCTCGACAAGGTCCGGTCCCGTGCCGCGCCCCGGGTCGGTGGGTTGCCGCGCCCTGGCCTGGTCGAGGGCAGGACCGACACCCGTCAGCCAGGAGACAATCGAGCCGAGGTCGTCGGCGACCCGGACGTCGACCCCGTCGACCAGTGCCGCTTCGGACTCGTTCGCGCGGGCAACAACGACGCGCTCGGCCCCGTGCTGGCGAGCGGCGAGGACCGTCGAGAGCACGCCCCGCACCGGTCGCAATGCACCGGTGAGCCCGAGCTCAGCAATCCAAACGGCGTCGGCAACTGCGGGCGCCGGAACCTGTCCATCGGCGGCGAGAACGGCCAGGCAGAGGGCCAGGTCGAATCGCGAACCTGTCTTGCGGACGTCTGCCGGCAGCAGCGCGACGGTGATCTTCGAGTTCGGCCAGCGTGCGCCGGAGTTCAGGACAGCCGCTCGCAACCGGTCGCGCGATTCCACGACGGAGGGGTCGGCATGCCCGGTGAACGACATTCCCGGCAACCCGCTGGAGATGTCGCATTCAACCTCGACGAGCTGTCCACAAAGACCTGTCAGCGCGACTGCCAACGTGCGTGAAAGGGCCATCAGAACGCTCCACGCAGATGGTCGATGGTCAGCCCGCGAGATGGGTGCCTCAGCACGCTGACGACGTCGAATCGAATACTGGTCCAAGACCGGTCACCCTGGCGCTCCGGCTCAGCGAGCCAGAGCAGAGTCAATCGACGAATTCGGGCGATCTTCGCGCGGTCGACCGCCTGCGCCGGACTGCCGAAGCGCGTGGACGAACGCGTCTTGACCTCGACGATCACCAGCTCACGCCCTTCACGGGCGATGAGATCCAACTCGCCGGCCCGACAACGCCAGTTCCGTTCGATGATCGTCAGACCGGACGCTTCCAAATGAGCAGCAGCGGCCTGCTCCCCGAATTGCCCGATCGCGTCCTTGACCCGCATGAGGCAAGCCTGCCGAGC
>JBDTFN010000199.1:0-3008 GCA_039937915.1 Jatrophihabitans sp.
GCCCTCGACATGGGTCTGGTCAACGCGGTCGTCGAGTCCGACCGGGTCCTGGCCACCGCCCACGAGCTCGCCGCGCGCCTGGCCACCGGACCCACCGCCGCGTACGCCGCCATCAAGGCCTCGATCGCGTACGCCGCCACCACCGACCTCGAGTCAGCGTTGGCCATGGAGGGTCAGTTGCAGGACGCGATGGGCCGCACCGAGGACCACCTGAACGCCACCAGGGCGTTCATTGCGAAGCAGCCGCTGGTCTTCGAGGGCCGTTGAGCCACCGTGCGGGCGGCGGTCAGAACGATCCCGGCCCGCAGGACGCCCGCCAGCACGACGCCACGTGGTCGTCGACCATCCCGGTGGCCTGCATGAGGGCGTAGGCCGTCGTCGGGCCCACGAAGGCGAATCCACGCTTCTTCAGTTCCTTGGCCAGCGCCGTCGATTCGGCGGAGGTGGCCGGCACGTCGGCCAGAGTGGCCGGCGGCGTGCCCCGGACCGGCGGCGCGAACGACCACAGCAGTTCGTCCAACCCGCCAGCTACCGAGGCCCGCACGGCTCGTGCGTTGCCGATCGTCGCCTCGATCTTGGCCCGGTTGCGGACGATGCCGGCGTCCTCGAGCAGACGCTGCACATCGTCGTCGTCATAGCCGGCGACGGTGTCGATGTCGAAGTCCGCGAACGCGGCCCGGAACGCCGGGCGTTTGCGCAGGATGATCAGCCAGGACAGCCCGGACTGGAATGCCTCGAGGGTCAGCCGCTCGAACAGCGCCTGCTCCCCATGAAGTTCGCGACCCCATTCGTCGTCGTGGTACGCGACGTACTCCGGCGCTGAGGTGGCCCAGCCGCAGCGGGATCGGTCATCGACCGCCATCGGACTGCTCCTGGACCGGCAGCTCGCAGGGTTGCTCCACCGATGGCGGCTCGGGTGGCTCCACCGCTGGCGGCGCAGGCTCGACCGGAGTCTCGTCGTCCTCCGCGGGCGGCCGGAAGACGGCCGGGTCAAGGAACGACTGAGCCGGGCGCGGCTCGTCGGAGGCCGATCCGTCCGCGGGGGCGTACCCGCGCAGCCGGGCGATCTCCAGATCGCGCACCCGCAGTTCGCCGGCCAGCCGGTCGAGCAGAATGTCGGTCTCGGCGAAGCGGTAGCCCCGCAGCGCGACAGGCAGCCGGACGGCATCGACTTCGTCGGGGTGCAGCAACCGCTGCGCCGGCAGGTCCCAGGGAACCTCGTCGCGCAGCGGTGGCGCGATCTGCTCCCCCGCGGGCAGGAACCTCGAGGCGAGCAGGAACAGGGCCGCCGCGACGATCACCGCGAGGAGCCCGTACAACACCAACTGCAGCACCCGACGATCGTGCCATGTTCTCCCTGGCCGATCCCCGGGCAGCCCGCCCACGACGACCCACGCTGTGGTGGGATCGCCGAATGAGCGATGAACCCGTGCTGCGTGAGCGACTCGAGGACGGGATCGAGGTGGTGCGCCTGAACCGGCCCGGCAAACGCAACGCGCTCGACTCGGCCACGCTCACCGCTCTGAACGCCGTCCTCGATGACCTGAGTCTCGACGACGAGCTTCGGGTCGTGGTGCTGTCCACCACCTCGACCCGCGCGCTGTGCGCCGGCGCTGACATCGGCGAGGAACTCGACCACGCCGGTGGCGTCGCCAGGATGGTGGCCTTCACCCGGATGTACTCGGCCATCGACGCGCTGCCGGTCCCGCTGATCACCGTGTGTGTCGGTAACTGCGTCGGGGCCGGCGCCGAGATCGTGGCCGGCAGCGATCTGCGGGTGGGCGGGGACAACCTGAAGTTGGCATGGGCCGGGGCGCGGCTCGGCGTGCCGGTCGGCCCGGCCCGCCTGGCGCCGTTGATCGGGGTGGCCCGGGCGAAAGACCTGATCTTCACCGGGCGCTCGGTCGGCATGGACGAGGCCGCCGCGCTGGGTCTGCTCCAGCGCACAGCGTCCGCCGACGAGGCCGAGGTCGTGGCGATCGACCTGGCGCGGCAGGTGGCGGCGCAGTCTCCCGGCGGCGTCCGGGTCCTCAAGGCAATGTTCCGCGAACTCGACCGAACGCCCGAACGGGTGTCGCACGAGAACGATCGGTTGCTCTACTTCCAGGAGCACGGCGCCGGACTGCCCCGGGGTTGACCCGCTGTCAGCCGAACAGGGCGGCGAACGCAGCATCCACGTCCGGCACGCGAACGAGTCTGTCCAGGGCCGCCTGACGCACGAACCCCCTGTCACGCAGGGCATCCAGGTATTGCCAGAGCGGTTCGTAGAACTCGTCGGGGTCGATGACCACGACCGGCTTCGCGTGCATGTCCAGCGAGGCAGATGTCCAGACCTCGAACAGTTCCTCCAGGGTGCCGATCCCCCCGGGCAGGGCTAGGAACGCATCGCTGCGCTCGTCCATGACCCGTTTTCGTTCGCGCATCGTGTCGACGACGAGCAGTTCGTCGGCGTCGGTGTCGGCCACCTCGTAGGCCATCAGATGCGCGGGAATCACGCCGACCGTGTGCGCACCACCGGCGCGGGCCGCTCGGGCCAGTTCGCCCATCATCGACACCCGGCCGCCACCGGACACCAGGCTGTGCCCGTCGGCCGCGATTCGGGCGCCGACATCGGCGGCGAGACGCCGGTACGCGGGGTCGATCGTCTCGGACGACGAACAGTAGACACAGACGGCCGCCACGGGCGGCTACTGCCCGTCGTGGGCGCGCTTGTCGCCCGCGGCCACGTCGTCGGCCCTGCGCTGAGCCGAACGCTCGCGCTCGGACGCGACGATGCGCTCGACGGCGTCCTCGACGTCGTCGGTCAGATGGATGAGATCGAGGTCGAGATCCTTGATCTTCCCGGCCGGCTGCACGGTCGAGCGCAGCCAGTCCAACAACCCCGACCAGTAGTCCACTCCGAACAGGATCACCGGGAATCGGGTCACCTTGTGCGTCTGGACCAGGGTGAGCGCCTCGAAGGTTTCGTCAAGGGTGCCGAAGCCACCGGGCAGGATCACGAAGGCCTG
>JBDTFN010000200.1:0-3415 GCA_039937915.1 Jatrophihabitans sp.
AACCACGCGGCGTGTACTCCCCGGGATCAGCCGGTCAACACCTATCGTCGGGCCATGCGTCAGCTGCGTTTCGCCGGTCCCGCCGAGGACGCCGGGCATTTCGTCCTCGAGAGCGTCGACGGCCTGGACCGGTTCCGACTGATCAACGACGATGCGCTGCGTACGGCGGTCGCCGCCGCGACCGCGTTCCCGGCGCGCGCCCAGACCCAGGCGCCGACCCAGGTTCCGACGTCGCCGCCGGCGGTCCGCGACAACGCCGAGGTCGGTCCTCGCGAGATCCAGGTCCGCGTCCGCGCGGGCGAGTCCCCCCAGGAACTCGCCGACTCCCTCGGCGTGCCGCTCGAGCGAGTGATGCGCTTCGCCGGCCCGGTCGTGGACGAGCGACTACGCATCGTCGACGAGGCCCGGCGCGCACGCGCACGTCGCACCGGCCGCGAAGGTACCGAGAACGCCGCCGTGGTGTTCGGCGAGGCGGTCGACGACCGCTTCGCAGCGCACGGCGTCACCCCCACCGACGTGTCCTGGGACTCCCGGCGCCGCGAGGACGGCGACTGGATCCTCGAGGCCACCTGGGGCGTCGACAGCACGCACAGCGCGTCATGGGCGTTCAGCCGCTCGTCGCGCTTTGTCAACGCGTTGGACGACACCGCCGCCGACCTGCTCAGCGACCGCCCGATCCGACCGATCGTCGCTCCGCTGCCCGAACCCGAGCGCGCTTCGCTCGCCGCGGCTCCGCCACTGGCCTACGGCGTCGTGGCGTTTCCGCCCATGCCCGATGCGCACACCGGCCCGCTGCCGCGCTACCGGGAAGTCTTCGACCAGGAGTCGCGCGAGGATGCGCCGCGTGAACTGCCCGACCTCATCCCGGTCGCGGCCGAACTCGACTACGAGGCGCCCCCGCTGCCGCTCGGGATCACCGACCCGACGACCCGGCCGAACGCGGTGCCGACGCTGACCAACATCAACCGGGCCAAGCGCGGCCAGTCCGACGAGGACCGCGCCGCCCGCGCTCACGTCCCGTCCTGGGATGACATCCTGCTGGGCGTGCGCAGGAAGGAATGACCTGGACCGAGCCCGGTCCAGCCCGTCCGGATATGCGCTTTACGCGTAACTCGTTCGCCCTTGTCGGTGCGCCGACGTAGCGTTCCTCTCTGTGACCGAAGGTGCCCACGCCGAGCAGCTAGGGCAGCTCGGCACCGTGCGGACTCTGCTCCGGCTGCGTACCTGGGCTCGTCCACACCGGACCGCGATCCTGCTGATGCTGGGCGCCGCCACCGGCGCGATGCTCTCCCAGTCGGTCATCCCGCTCATCATCGGCGCGGTCGTCGACGGGCCGATCCGTCACCGCGACACGGCCGGCCTTTGGGCCCTGGCGGGTCTGGCGCTGCTGTTCGGGGTGATCGAGGCGGCACTGTTCTTCGCACGCCGGTGGGCGATGGCCATTGCCGCCCTCGGGGTCGAGACCGACCTGCGTCGCGACCTGTTCGCACATATCCAGCGTCTGCCAGTCGCCTTCCACGACCGCTGGCCGTCGGGACAGCTCCTGTCGCGGCTCACCACTGACCTGTCGACGCTGCGTCGGTTCGTCGGCTTGGCCGCGGTCTTCATCCTGGCCGACTGCCTGACCATCATCGTGATGATCGGCCTGATGATCAACATCCAGCCGCTGCTGGGGCTGCTCGTCCTGATCTCGATGATCCCGCTGCTGATCGGCACCCGTCGCTTCGAACTGCGCTACAGCGTCGACGCACGCCGAGCCCAGGACCTCACCGGCGACGTAGCCACTGCCGTCGAGGAATCCGCCCTCGGCATCAGGGTGGTCAAGGCCTTCGGTCGACGTCCGCACATGCTGGGAGCCTTCACCGCCGACGTGGGACGTCTGCGCGGTGCCGAACTCGCCAAGATCCGCACGCTGGGGCTGTTCTGGGCCCTGCTCGAGGGACTGCCCCAGATCGTTCTCGGTCTGGTGACCGTCGGCGGGGTCTACGCGACCGCCCACGACGCCATGACCCTCGGCGACCTCGTCGCCTTCGTGTCGCTGTTCCTGCAGTTGGTGTGGCCGATCATCATGCTGGGCTGGCTGCTCGCCCTCACCGAGGAGGCAGCCAGCGCGTGCCGGCGGATATTCGAGGTGCTGGACACCGCCCCGACGATCCTCGACCCAGCCGAGCCGGTCGCGGCCGAGAACGGCACGTCGCTGCGCTTCGAGAACGTCAGCTTCCGCTACGGCGACGCCGATACCGACGTCCTTCGGGGGGTCGACCTGGAGATCAATCCCGGCGAGACGATGGCGCTCGTCGGCGGCGTGGGTTCGGGCAAGACCACCATGACCGCCCTCGTCCCGCGTCTGCACGACGTCACCGGCGGACGCATCCTGCTCGGCGGCGTCGACATCCGTGATCTACGCCTGGATCAACTGCGGCACTCGGTGAGCACCGCGTTCGAGGACGCGACGCTGTTCTCCGCCAGCGTCCGGGAGAACCTCACCCTTGGTCGGGCCGGGATCAGTGCGGATGACGTCACCGAGGCGATCGAGGTCGCGCAGGCCGGGTTCGTCCACGACCTGCCCGACGGCATCGACACCGGCATCGGCGAGCAGGGACTGTCGCTGTCCGGCGGGCAGCGACAACGGCTCGCGCTCGCCCGGGCCGTGCTCGGCCGTCCCCGCGTGCTAGTTCTCGACGACCCGCTCTCGGCCCTCGACGTGCATACCGAAGCGCAGGTCGAGGCGGCGCTGCGCCGCGTGCTCGCCACCACCACGGCCCTCGTCGTGGCCCACCGCCCGTCGACGGTGCTGTTGGCAGACCGCGTGGCGTTGCTGGCCGACGGTCGGATCGCCGCTGTGGGCACTCACGTCGAATTGCTGGCCCGAGTGCCGGCCTACCGTCAACTGCTCGCTCAGAGCGCCGAACTCGAGGACGCACAGCCGTGAGCGCGGCCGCCCAGCAGCATCCCGGGGACGGGCCTGCCCTGGACGCGCCGGCCGGGATCGGTCTGCATTCGCAAGGCCGCGCCCTGCTCCGCGAACTCGTACGCCCCTACCGCCGCCAGATCGCCGGCGTGCTGCTGATCGTCCTCGGCCAAGTGAGCGCGACCATGGCCGCACCGTGGCTCATCGGGATCGCGATCGATGAATCGTTACCGGCGGCCCGCCGCGGCGACTACTCCTCGCTGCGGATCGTCGGCACGCTGTTGCTGGTCTCGGCCGTGCTGTCGGGCACGCTGCGGGCAGTGTTCGTGGTGCGAAGCGGAACCATCGGTCAGGCAATCCTGTTCGACCTGCGCCGCAAGGGGTTCGACCACGTCCAGAGCCTGTCGGTGGCCTTCCACGAGCGATTTACCTCCGGTCGGGTCATCTCCCGCCTGACCTCGGACGTGGACACCCTCACCGAACTTCTCGACAGCGGCCTGGACG
>JBDTFN010000201.1:0-5992 GCA_039937915.1 Jatrophihabitans sp.
GGCAACTTCGATGGTCCAGAACTCCATATCTGCAGGATGCGCTTCACCCGCAAGTCCGGCAAGCAGCAGGCGGTCTACCCGGCCCGGTCAACAATGGTCGGTGAGGGATCCTCAACCTGTGCTTGCGTCGGTGGGGCGCGGCAAGGGCGATGCCGAACGTCGTGGCCGGGGGATGGCAGGGTGTGGTGATGCCGCAACGTAGAAGCGCCGTAGTCACCGGAGGGTCCACCGGCATTGGCCTGGCTACCGCCGTCGCCTTGGCCCGGGCTGGCCTCGACATCACGATCGTCGGTCGTCGAGGCGAGGCCTTGCGATCAGCCGCAGTCACTCTCGGCGCCTTCGGCGTGGTCGTCGAAACGCGCATCGCCGACATGGGTGACCCGGACGCGCCGGCGCAGGTCGTCGAAACCCACGTCGAGCAGTTCGGTGGGATCACTGCGTTCGTGGCCGCCGCTGGGGCATGGGAATCGAAGTCCATCATCGACATGACAGCGGCGGCGTGGGACGCAACGCTGAGCGTTCATGTCCGCGGGGCGGTCCTCGGCGCCGGAGCTGCCGCTCGACACATGATCACCGCGGGGCGCGGGCGCATCGTGCTGGTCTCGTCCGTCAACGGCTACCAGGCCGAACCCGACACTTCGGCATACAGCGCCGCGAAGACCGCCGTCATCAGCGTCGTCCGCTCACTGGCCGTCGAGCTTGCAGACACCGGTGTCACCGCGAACGCCGTCGCACCAGGATGGGTGACGACCCCGATGACCGCAGCCGAACTGACCACAGCCACCCCCGAAGCACTACGGCGGCTAAACCCTCAGGCGCGTTTCGGACAGGCCGACGAGATCGCCGAGGTCATCCGATGGCTTGTGCTGGAGGCACCGGCGTTCCTTAACGGATCGACGATTGTCGTAGACGGTGGCCAGACCGCTCAAGCACCCCTTCCCTGAGCCGGGTCCGAGCGGCTACGAGGGCGGTTCTACGGTCTCGGGTATGTACTCCTCGACTGGAGAGGCACGTCGACCGAGGCGCGGCGCCGCGGATCGACGCGCCGAATGACCTCGAAATGAACGTCTACGAAAACCTATCCTTGGGTCATGTCTTCCGATGAGCCGTTGCGGGGGCGGGCATGGTGGGCAGCGGTCCCCCTTTATGTCCGTGCCGCCCTCGTGGTTTGGGCCGCGTGTCTGATCACGTTCACGGTTGGCCTCATGTCCGAAGTGTCATCGGTCAATCTGCTCGCTGCCATTTTTGGTGCCGTGACCGCCGCTGTGGGCGGGGCGTTTGCTGCAGACATGGGCGGCTCGGCAGTGAGCATGGCGCGACACGCTGGACTGGCGTCGCGGTGGTCGCTGAGGGCTCGCTCGCCACGAGGGCCAATATTTTTTCGCGCATTGGGTGTGGCCTACGCCGTGGTCGGTGTGACCATGTTGACTGTCGGGTTGCTGGGTGGGATCCACCGAAGCCGGTATTGAGACGGCCTAGCACCGGCTCGCTTTCGGCGTTGGCGCGCGAGCCGGTCAGCGCTGCGCCTGCTACCGCGTCCTAATGGTGAGGAGCGTCCGGGCGGCCATTCGGCTTGTCTGCCGCTGAATCTCCGCGCACGGGCGGGTGTCCCGGCGCTGTCCCGATCGCGGGTTGAGCCAGACGGATGCCGCCGGCCGCAATCAAGGCCAGGCACAGGACGTAGGCAAGGATGTGGGCCGGCGAGACGGGGATGAACTCCCGGAGCAGCACCGCGCCGAGCAGCACGCCAAACAACGGGTCGAGCACCATGTTGGCCGGCAAAGTGGCGCCGAGTGCACCGATTTGGAACGACAGCTGCGTCAAGATAATGCCACCGACGCCGAGCAGGGCGATGGCGACGACGATGACCAGCCCACGCTGCGTTTCGAACAGCCCGTCCAAGCCGCCCTGCACCTGCTCGCGAATGCCGCGGAATCCGTGGTGCCGGTGTCCGTGGTGTCCCCCCACAATGTCCGACGACGCGTCGATCATCACGGCAATAGTGCCAAAGAAGGCGCCGGCCACCCCCCCGTACACGGCACCGCGGAGCCGGGGCCCGGCCCGGATGGCAGCCACGCAGAGCAGTGCGCCGCAGACCAGCACCGCAGCGACGGCGATCGCGACCCACCGTGCATGCGGGACCCGCTGATGAGGCGGCGAGCCCACCAGCGTCAGGAACACAGCGAGCCCGACGAAGATGGCAAGACAGCCGAGGTAGTCACCGCGTCGCGGTGGAGAGCCGCCCATGAACCATTGCACCAGCAGCGCCACCGGCAACATAAGGACCACGAACGGCTGGACGTAGACGACCTTGCCGATCGACAGCGCAATCGCGTTGAGCACGAAACCGACAAAATCGCCGAGCACCGCGACGACCCATACCGGGTCACGCAACAGCCGAATCAGCCCGCCTGCGCTGGATTCGCCGGCGCTCTGATCGCTCGCGCTGCGGTGCTGAACGACGATGCTGGTCCCATAGACGCACGCGGCGGCGACTGCGAACGGGACAGAATGCGAGAAGGACGACATGGCTGCGGATCGGCGCCGTTAGCCGGTAACCGCGGCCGGCAGCAGCCGCGGAGGTCGAGCACCTGGAGCCGGGCAAAATCCTGCCGCCAAGCCGGCTCGGGCGAGGCTCGTTGGCGCACGCGCGACCGAGGGAGCTTGCACGCCACCCGCACGTGCCCCTACCCGCCCGACGTCACGCCGCGCCTTCATCAAGCACCGTCCCCTTACCCAAGATTTGTGCCTCCACCTTGAGACGAACTTACCGACACATCCGCCGTCAGATGTGGTCCCCACCGCTTCGGCCGCTCGAGCAAGTCGCTGCCCCGTGGCGGCGTCGTCGCAGTGCTATGAGTGGCGCCGGTCCGCTCACGTCGCCGCGAAGCGGCCCTACCGGATCCGTTGCGGACAGGGTGCGTGCCGACCTGCCTGCGAGCCCGATCGCGTATCAGGGCGCGACGGAAACGCTCATGTATGGCGAGGCCGATAGTCGGTCTGTGTTTCGGAGGGGACCGGAAATGAGCTACGAGATTCGAGGAACGCTGCTCGGGGCGATGTGTGACGACTGCACGGAAGCGCTGGCCGGACTCGAGATCCGCGCGTACAACGCCACCGGTGAGCAGACGATCGCGTCCGCGGTGGCAGCGGAGAAGGAGACGTTTCACGTGCGCGAGAACGTGCCGGACGAGCCGGCGATCGCGGTGTGCACGATCGACGACGAGGGCCGGTACGTGCTGAAAATCGACTCCGATACCTACGACGGCGGCGCGCTCGAGATCGATCTGTACTGCGCGACTCTGCCCCGGCCGAAGATCGGGCCGCACAGCACGCCCCGGCAGTTCGCCGTGACCACGCTGCAACCCCGCTGGCGCGAGACCGAGCAGGGGTCGCTCGCGGTATGGGACTACACCGTCCCGTCACGGTTCTGGTGCTACATCCTGTCCCTGTTCGGAATCTGGACGATCAGCGGGCAGTTGACGACTTGTCAGGGGCACCAGCCCATCCCTGGTGCGACGGTGCTGGCGTTCGACACCGATTGGCTGCAAGACGACGCGCTGGGGAGCGCGACAACAGATGCGACGGGTCACTTCGTGATCACCTACCTGGCCTCGGACTTTCGGCGCACGCCGTTCCCGTTCATCAACATCGAGTTCACCGAAGGGCCGGACGTCTACTTCCGGGTGGAACTGGCCGGCCAGCCGATCATCACCGAAGACCGGTCCGTCGGGCGGACTGTGAGTCGCGAGAACGTGGGTCCCTGCCTGTGCGTCGAGCTGTGCACAGACAGGGTCATCGGGACTCCTGAGACCACACCGCACTGGCAGCAGGTCGAGGTATTCGACATCCACCCGGCCGCGGGTTCGCCCGGCTCTAGCTTCGACGCGTCCGGGTACGCCGACCCGACCGGCGGTGCGTACGTCTTCGGCGGCGACGTCACGTTGCACGGCAATTGCCCGCTGACCGACATAGGTTCTGGTCACGCGCTGGAGTATCGCTTCCGAATTGGCGAGTACACGTGGAGCACCAGCCCCGACGATCCTGCGACCATGCCGAGCGTGGGACCCACAGCAATGAACCCGGTGACGCAGGTACACGACACGCACGTCGGCTACGTCTCCTACCTCGACGGCAACTCGATAACCCAGTGGGCTCCCGTCGTGATCGGCGCCGCCGACGCGGTCGGGGCGGGCTGGGTGCAGGTCGAAGGCAAGCCGGTGACGGTCGCGATGTACAACCCGCCAGGTGCCACGGCAGTCGTAAACGTGGACAGCACCAACTTCCTGCGCACCTTCGACCTGCTGGTACTCGACAGCGTGGCCGTCACCTCTGCGCACCCCGTCAAGCAGCCGGGCGGGCTTCCCAGATCGCAGGCCGGAACGGCATTGGCGGCCGGCGTGCAGGAGCCGATCCGTCGCTACCGGTTGGGTTTCGAGGTCCGAGACGCTGTCACGCACGGGCCGCTGCTGTACGCCGACACTCTGGATGCCGTCGTCTTGGACAACTCGACGGTCGTGTCCGCGCTCGACCTCGAGGAACTGCGTGTGAACGCGTGCAACCCACTCGCTGGTGCCGACACGATCCACCTGCTCTACACGGTGGACCATCCACACCTGCGGAACTTCTCGATCTCGATCGCGAACAACGGGGGGACGGTCCACGCGCCCCCGCAGACACCTGAGGCGCACTTCACCGCAGGCAATTACTTCTTCCGCGGAGGAGCGTCCGGCCCGCACAATTTGACCAGCACCGGTGGCGTGCCGATCGACGTCAGCCTCGATTCGCCTTGTGCGTATTCGGTGAACCTCGGCTGGATCACGCGGCGGTGGGGCGACCAGGGCCAATCCAGCCAGCGGCTCTATTGCCGCTGACGGCCCACAAGTTGGTCGGTCGCCGCGACGGTTCGCTGCACCACCGGCTCCTCTACGTACGACAAGCACAGGTATCCCCGTGGCCTGACAGGGATGGGTGGGCCACCATGGCCCATCACCGCGTGACCCTGCTGACCAGTTACGGGGGCAGTAGCGGATTGCCTTGGCGTCCCCGTCGTTCATTGACTTCACCAGGGCAGCCACCAGCTTCGGGAAAAAGATCTTCCACGCATTGAGTTCGATGCCGTTGCCGGTGTCCTGCAGATGCGGCGCTCACCCGCTACCGCGACCTGCCTGCCGCCGGCCCGAGTGAGCTTTCCGCCGACGAACTCGACCTGGTCATGCACGCAGAACTGCCGATCATCGCCGATCACCGGTTGATGGCCACCGGCATGCTCGACTCCATGGGTCACCAGATGAGGATCGGCAAGAACACCGCCCTGTGTCTGGACGTAGACACTCGCGACGATGCAGATCGCCTCTACGGCGCGCTGGCCGAGGGCGGCACCGAAGGTTCGCCGATGGCTGACCGCCCTGGGGCGCCTGCTGGGGCGTGACCCCTGACCGGTTCGGAATCCGTTGGATGGTCAACCACACCCCAGCAGACTGAACAACACTCCAGCCACGTGCCCCCGTCCACCAACACAGATCGAGAGTCATGTCCAAGGCGTGCGCAAGAGGGGATCCCATTCGGGCAGGCGCCCGGTTACGGCGCCGCTTATGGGCTGCTCCTCGCGCTGGGCGGCGCGGAGTTCATGGGTCAGGTCAGGGTGTTTGGGTGCCGCGTAGTAGCGGTGCTTGGTTTCGGTTGGCGGTGCGTGCTGGTGTGGGTGGTCGCCGGGGTGCTGCGGGCTGGGGTGATGATGGCGGGGCTGGCTCGGAGGGTGAGGAGTCGGACGATGATGGAGTCGCGGCCACAGTGGGGCAGATCGTGACGCCGCGGCAGCTGGCGATGACGGCGGGCACGTCGGCGAGGGTGGCGCGGTCGGCAAACTCGGCGTAGACGCGCATCGCGACGTCCACCAGCGGGTCGGCCATCACTGGCCCGCGGCATCGAACAGGTGCGGGTAGTCCTCCTCCTCGAACGCGTCGAGGGCCGCTGGGGTGGCCTGGTCAAG
>JBDTFN010000202.1:0-9160 GCA_039937915.1 Jatrophihabitans sp.
CCGCGGTGGCAACGGTGACAAGAACACGGCGTATCCGGATCATGCGAGCTCCCGAGTGGTTCCGGCGTTTCCAGCGAAGTGGCGGGCGGGACCCTACGCGCGGGACTGCCCCATATTGGCGGGTCTCCTGCTGGACGGGATCGGATTGCTGCTCGGATGAATAAGGCCTGCGGCGATGACGACCCACTGAGTCTTCGACACGACCGCTACCTCCGCAAGGAATTACCTAACCGTTACGCCCGCCGTCTTCGATGGGCGGTCGTACTGAGCCAGAGCAGCTCGACGACGCAACCCGGCAAGCCGTTCACGGTGCATGCGGCGGTCACCTGTCCCACTACCGCCGCCGCTGGAGCGCCCCTTGCGCCCGAGACGCCAACGGGAACGATCACGCTGACGCAGGTCGGCGGAAGTGGGGGTGTCCTCGTCGCCAACCGCGTCCGGCGCTGCCTGTCCCAACGCTGACGTCGCCGTGCTCACGCTCCGGATCGCTCGACGAGTTGCTTGGCGATGACCGTCCGCAGGATCTCGTTGGTGCCCTCACCAACGATCATCAGCGGCGCGTCGCGGAAGTAGCGTTCGACGTCGTACTCGGTGGAGTAGCCGTAGCCACCGTGCACCCGGACGGCGTCGAGGGTCACCTTCGCCGCCATCTCCGAGGCGAACAGCTTGGCCATACCGGTTTCGAGGTCGGCTCGTCGGCCGGAGTCGTAGACCGTTGCGGCGCGGTCGACCAGCAGCCGCGCGGCGTCGATGGATGTCGCCATGTCAGCGAGCAGGTTCCCGACCGACTGGTGCTGCCAGATCGGCTTGCCGAAGCTCTCCCGCTCCTGCGCGTAGCGCAGTGCGTCCTCGAACGCGGCCCGGGCGACGCCGACGGCCCTGGCCGCGACCTGGATCCGGCCGATCTCGAGCCCGTTCATCATCTGCGCGAAACCGACCCCCACCTCGCCGCCGAGCACGGCCGAGAGCGGGACGCGATAGTCGTCGAAGTGCAGGTCGCACGACTCGACGCCCTTGTATCCGAGCTTGGGAAGATCCTTCGAGACGGTGAAGCCGGGGCCGTGCTCACAGAGCAGGATGCTGATCCCGGTGTGCCGGGGCGTGGCGTCCGGGTCGGTCTTGACCAGCAGCGCGATCAGTCCGGAGCGGCGTGCGTTGGTGATCCAGGTCTTCGAACCGTTGACGACGTAGTCGTCCCCGTCGACTCGGGCGAGGGTACGCAGGTTCTGCAGGTCCGACCCCCCGCCGGGTTCGGTGAGCGCCATCGTCGCGCGCAGTTCGCCGGTGGCCATGCGCGGCAGGTACTGGTCCTTCTGCGCCTGCGTGCCGTAGCGCAGCAGCAACTTGCTCACGACGGAGTGCCCGCCGAACGCGCCGGCCAGGCTCATCCACCCACGAGCCAGCTCTTCGGCGACCCGGGCATAGCACCGCGAGGAGACACCGAACTCACCGTAAGGCTCAGGGATGGCCAGGCCGTACACACCGAGGTGCTTCATCGCCTCGATGAGCGCCTCGGGGTAGGTGTCGGTGTGCTCCATCTCGCGCACGACCGGACGAACGTCCCGGTCGACGAAGTCGGCGACCACCGCGACGATCTGCTCTTCCTCGGTGGTCAGGTCCACGCCGGCCCTTCCTCGCTCGTTCTGGCTCCGGCGCTGCCCGGTGCCCTGGCGTCGTTCACGCTAGCGCGCGGGTTCGACCACCTGGGTGTCCTCGGAACCGCGCCGCGATCCAGCGCGCCGCGCCGGCCGTACCCGGGTCGACTCGGCGTCGGCGTCGTGGATTGTCAGCGCGGCGATCGCGGCCACTAGCGTCGCCGCGGAAGCAACCAGGAACCCTGCGTGATAGGCGGCGAGGTTCGGCACATCATGGCCGTCGACGACGTGCCGGACGCCTACCGCGGCGATCGCGGAGGTAAGTACAGCGACGCCGACCGCGCCGCCGAGTTGACGGATCGCGTTGAACAGCGTCGAGCCGCCGGCCGTGTCGTCGTTGGAGATCCGTGCGAACGCAGCAGCCTGGGCCGGCACGAAGACGTGCGACATCGCCAGGCCGAGCACGAACATCAGCACCCGCATCCACGGCATGTCGGCGCGGCTGTCGACCTGGCTCATCAGCCCGATCGTGACGGCGACGCCGAGCAGACCACCGACCATGACCCGGCGCGGCCCGAGCCGCGGGTAGAGCAGCCGGCTCGCACTCTGCGCACCGAACATGACCCCGATCGCCTCGGGAAAGGTCGACAACCCGGAGTTCAGCGCGCTCAGTCCGAGCCCGTCCTGGAAGAAGAGCGCGACGAGGTAGAGCGTCCCGAGGAAGGCGGCGGTGCCGAGGAAGGACACGATGTTGGTCGAGCGGAACAGCCGGTCCCCGAACAGGCGGAGTTTCAGCAACGGATCGTGCGTACGCAGCTGCGTGGCGATCAGGGCGACCAGCAGTACGGCCCCGACAACGGTCGCGACGAGGATCGTCGGATCGCTCCAACCCCGGCGCGGACCTTCGCTGATCCCGTACATCAGGCCGGCGAACCCGACACCGGACAGCAGGAATCCGCGCCGGTCGAACCGACCGGCCGGCGGCCCTTTCTGCTCGCGCACGAAGATCAGCCCGAAGGCGAGCGCGAGCGCGCCGATCGGCAGGTTGACGTAGAAGACCCAGCGCCAGGAGAGGTTGTCCACGAGCACCCCGCCCAGGACCGGACCGATCGCCGGTGCGAACGCGGTCGGGATCACCAGGATGCTGGCGGCGCGAACGCGCTGCGCGGGCGGGAAGGTCCGATAGAGCATCGCCATCCCGACCGGGGTGAGCATCCCGCCGCCGACGCCCTGCAGGACCCGGAACCCGACGAGCTGACCGAAGGTCTGCGCGGCTCCGCAGAGGGCCGACGCGACGGTGAACAGCACGATCGCGGTCAGTAGCACCCGCTTGGAACCGAACCGGTCACCGAGCCATCCCGAGGCCGGGATGACCACGGCGAGGCTGACGAGATACCCGATCGAGACCGCGCTGACCGCGGTGGGATCGACGCTCAGATCTCTGCCGAGCTGTGGCAGGGCCACATTGACGATGGTGATGTCCATAATGTTCATGAACAGGGCCAGGACGAACACCACGCTGACGGCGACCTTCTGGCTGACCTTCCCGTCCTTGGTCAGCAGTTGCATGAGGACGAGTCAACCACTTGACGTCGAACGACGGCCATTACGCTCAGCGGATGCGGAACGGGCTGGCCACGTCGTGACCGACCGTGAGGTCGGCGGACCGTTCTTCGAGGAGCTGTCGGTCGGGCAGGCCTTCAACACCGCTCCGGCCGTCACCCTGACCAGCGGGCTGGCCGCTGTTCATCAGGCCGTCGTCGGTACCCGACTTGCGTTGGTGCTGTCCGAGCCGCTGGCCCGCTCGGTGGCCGGGCGGGCGCCTCTCGTCGACCCGGCGCTGGTGTGGGACCTCGCCATCGGGCACTCCAGTGTGGTGACGCAGCGGGTTCGCGCGAACCTCTTCTACCGCGGACTCGTGCTGCGACGCCTGCCATCAGTCGGCGACACCCTGGCCACGGTGACGACGATCGCCGCGCTCAAGCAGAACCGAGTGCGGGAGGGGCGTCCTGCGACGGGTCTGGCCGTGCTACACATCCGGACCACTGACCAGGACGGCGCAACCGTTCTGGACTTCCATCGCTGCGCGATGCTTCCGCTGCGAGACCGTTCGGTTCACACCGGTCAGCACGAACCGCTGGCGATGGCCGCTGCCGTTGACGTCGCTGACCATGACCTGCTCACCGGCGTCGAGGGCTGGATGGTGCCCGCGGGACGTAGCGTCTCGCCCGCGGCGGGGGACCGGTTCCGGGTAGCCGGCGCCGATGTCGTGTCGGGGGCGCCGGAACTGGCCCGGCTCACCCTGAACCTCGCGGCCGTCCATCACGACGCTGCCGCGGCTGGTGGACGTCGATTGGTGTACGGCGGGCACACCATCGCCCTGGCGTTGCTGCAGGCGACCCGCGCCCTGCCGGACCTGCTGACCGTGCTGGCCTGGCACTCTTGCGATCACCTGGCACCCGTCCACGAGGGGGATCAGTTGTCCAGCGTGCTCGACGTACAGCGGGTCGAACCTCGCCCCGGAGGTGGTTGGGTGCTGCACCTGCGCTCGCTCGTGACGGCGGTCGACGTGCACACCGGCGACACGGTGGACGTACTGGACTGGCGCTTCGTCGCGCTGCACCGATGAGCGACCAGAGTCCGCCGGCGTCACACTTGCCGGGCCCCGGTCGCCGGGCCGAGGCACTCGGACGGCACCCTGCGGAGGTGCTGCCCAACTATGACGACCCTTCGGTGGACCTGCTCGGTCTGCTCGATCTCGAGCGGATCGAGCAGGACCTGTTCCGCGCCAACACGGTGTTCCGCGAGATCTCCTTCCCCGGCAGCGGCCAGATGGTGGCTCTCTATGGCGGTCAGGTCGCGGCTCAGGCCCTGCGGGCGGCTGGGCTGACCGTGGACCCGGACCGTCATCCGCACTCCCTGCACGGCTACTTCCTGCGTCCCGGCGACTCGCGACTGCCGACGGTGTTCACCGTCTACCGCGACCGCGACGGCCGGTCGTACTCTGCGCGACGGGTGGTGGCGATCCAGAACGGCAAGGTCATCTTCAACATGTCGGCCTCCTTCCAGGTGGGCAATGACCAACCGGTCGAACAGCTCGAGCGGATGCCCGAGGTGCTCCCGGCGGACGATCTGCGCGAGGGCGGACTCGACCGGCTGGTGTCGATGTCGGTCCGGTGCCCCGAACAGCCCTACGATCGCGCGATCTGGCCGACGCGATTCTGGGCCCGCGTAGTCCCGGACCTGCCTGCCGATCCCCTTGTCCAGGCGTGCGCACTGGCCTACTTGTCCGACATCTCGGCCGGGGTGCTTCCGGCCGCCGACGGTAGTGCCCGACCCTCGTCCAGCCTCGACCATGCACTGTGGTTCCACGAGCCGGCGGACCTCAACGAATGGGTGCTCTCGGACTATCAGCCACGGGTGACCGGGCACGGTCGCGGCTGGTACACCGGTTCGATCTTCGACCGTTCCGGCAACCTGCTGGCGAGCCTCGCCCAGGAGACCCTGTTCCGTTAGTCCCCCGCCTGCCTACTGTGGAGGTATGACACAGGACCGTACTGAGATCTACATCGGTGGCGCGTGGGTCGCCCCGTCCGGCAGCGAGACGATCGAGGTGGAGAACCCCACCACCGAAGAGATCATCGCCACCGTCCCGAGTGGCACGGCGCAGGACGTGGACGCCGCCGTCGCCGCGGCCGCCGACGCGTTGCCCGGCTGGGCCGGCCTGCCGGTCGCGGAGCGGGCCGACTACCTCATGCGCTTGCATGAGGCCTTGACCGAACGCCAGGAGGAGATCGCCCGCACCATCTCCACGGAGATGGGTTCGCCGATCAAGTTCTCCGCCACGGTTCAGACCATGGGCCCGATCATGAACCTCAAGGCGTTCGCCGGGCTCGCGGACACGTTCACCTTCGAGGAGGAGATCGGTAACTCCCTCGTCGTCAAGGAGCCGATGGGTGTCGTCGCGGCCATCACGCCGTGGAACTACCCCCTGAACCAGGTGACGTCCAAACTCGGCGGAGCGCTGATCGCTGGTAACACCATCGTGCTCAAGCCGAGCGAGGTGACGCCGCTCTCGGCGTACCTGCTCTTCGACGCGATCCACGAGGTCGGTTTCCCGCCCGGTGTCCTCAATCTGGTCCCCGGTTACGGACCGGTTGTCGGCGAGGCGCTCGCCGCGCACCCCGACGTCGACATGGTGTCCTTCACCGGGTCGACCGCAGCCGGTCGCCGCGTCGCCGTGGTCGGTGCCGAGACGATCAAGAAGGTCTCCCTTGAGCTCGGCGGCAAATCCGCCTGCGTGATCCTGCCCGACGCTGATCTGGCGAAGGCGGTGAAGGTCGGGATGGCCAACGCGTTCATGAACGGTGGCCAGACCTGCATCGCCTGGACCCGCATGCTCGTCCACCGCGACCAGTACGAGGAGGCGGTGCAACTCGCCGCTGCGGCCGCCGAGACCTACACCCCGGGCGACCCGTTCGACGACGCCACCCGGATCGGACCAATGGTCTCGGGCAAACAACGCGATCGGATCCGCGACTACATCAACAAAGGCATCGAGGAGGGTGCACGCCTGGTTACCGGCGGCGCCGAGGCACCGGAGGGTCTGGACCGCGGCTACTACGTGCGGCCGACCGTCCTGGCCGACGTCAAACCAAACGACACCGTCGCGCAGGAGGAGATCTTCGGGCCCGTCCTGTCGATGATTCCCTACGGCGACGAGGACGAGGCCGCGGCGATCGCGAACAACTCGACCTACGGTCTGTCCGGTGCTGTCTGGGCCGGTGACACCGAGCGGGCGACCGCCTTCGCCCGCCGCATCCGTACCGGTGCGGTGGACGTCAACGGCGGCCGGTTCAACGTGCTCGCGCCGATGGGCGGCTTCAAGCAGTCCGGGGTGGGACGGGAGAACGGCCCGTACGGAATCGAGGAGTTCCTGCAGACCAAGGCCATCCAGCGCTAGTCGGTCACCGGCTCCTCGCCGACGACGAGGCGCCACAAGCCGGCCCGATTCGACGCTGCGACCCGGTCGCCGACCGCGCTCTCCCATGCGCGTTCGGCGCCGTAGTCGTCGCGCCAGGTGAACAGGCGACGGGTGATCAGCTGCAGGTCGTACTCCTGCGTCACCCCGATCGCGCCGTGCACCTGGTGGGCCAGGCGGGCGCCGATGCCGGCCGCCACGCCACAGACCGCCTTCGCGACGGCGATCTGGCTCGCGTCGCGGTGCGCTAGATCGACAACGTCGAGGCCGGCGACGGCCAGGTCGACGGCAATCCGCGCGGCCGTGTCCTGTTCGGCGAGTTGTGCGATCAGGTGTGCGACGGCCTGGAAACGAGCGGCCGGCCGGTCGAACTGGATGCGGGTGTTCGCGTAGTCCGTGGTGAGCTGCAGGGCCCGGGCGAGGGCCCCGGCGATCTGGACGGACCGCACGAGGGCGCCGATGCGGAGCAGACCGACCGGGCCTGGAACCGCTGACTCCAGGACCTCGTACCGCCCCACCGCGTCGCGGGGCTCGCCGGACAGCATGGTGCCCGCCGTGATGTCTCGCGCGCTGCCGTCGTCCAACGCGATCCGCACGACGCGGCCGTCGATCTCGGTCACCACACCGCAGGCCTGTCGTGCGTAGGGGACGCGCGACAGGTCGGTGGTGGCCGTGAGTGGACGCTCGCGGCCGACGGATTCGACGCTGAGGCCGGCGTCGGCGAGGGTGTACGCCGCGATCCAGTTCTCGGCGAAGGGGATCGGCAGCGCATAGTGGGCGCTGACGACCAGCACGGCGATGGCGTCGGTGAGCGAACCACCCTCGCCGCCGGCCGCCTCGGGGATGCCCACCCAGGGCAGACCGCTGTCGCGCAGCGTCGCCCATGATGTGTCCCCGTCCGCGGCGGCCGAGGACAGCTCGCCGAAGATTTGCACGGCGGTCGAGACGAGCACTGGATCCGCGCCGACCGACGACGCGCGCGGGCTGCGTGCCAGCTCCTTGCCCACGATGCCGCGGAGCACCTCGGTCGTGCCGCCGCGAATGGTGAAGGTCGGCGCGCCGAGCATGGTGCGGGTGAGCAGATCATCCAATCGTTTTCCGGCGGGATCGATGTCGCGCTCGGCCAGATCCCGCACGACCTCGACGACCTCCTGCTCGAAGGTCGTGCCCATCGCCTTCGCGATCGCAGCCTCGGCGACGGGGTGGCGTCCGGCGTCGATCATGCGTGCCACGGACAGTGACAGCTCGTGTAGCACGCGGAAACGAGTAGCGAGCCGGCCGAGCACGCGCGGCTCGGCGTCGAGTTCCTCCACCGCCGCCGTGAACAGCCCCCACACCGACATCCAGCGTTCAGGTCCACCGCGTTCCAGCGACAGTTCGCTGGTCACCTGGTGCCAGCCGTCGCCAATCTCGCCGAGCACGCGCTCGTCGGGCACGAACACGTCGTCCAGCACAACCTCGCAGAAGTCGTACTGACCGTCCATCGTGCGGATGGGGCGAATCGCGACCCCGACCGCGGACAGGTCGACGATGAGCTGGCTCAGCCCGACGTGCCTGTCCATCGGTTCGCCCGACGTGCGGCACTGCACGACGAAGTAGTGCGAAAGGTGCGCGGCAGTCGTCCACACCTTGCGCCCGTCCACACGCCAGCCGCCCGGAACACGACGTGCACGGGTCCGGACCGACGCCAGATCGCTGCCCGAGTCCGGTTCGGACATGCCGATCGCCCAGTACGAGGTGCCGGCGCAGATCCCCGGCAGAAGTTCGGCGCGTTGCTGCGGCGACCCGAACCGCACCACGGAGGGCCCGGTCTGCCGGTCGGCGACCCAGTGCGCGCCGATCGGCGCCTGCGCGGCGAGCAACTCCTCGGTGACGATGAGCCGGTCGACCGCGGTGGCTCCGCGGCCCCCGTACTCAACCGGGATCGCCATGCCGACCCAACCCTGGTCGCCCAACAGGCGGGAGAACTCCGGGTCATGCCCCCCGCCGCCCATCCCGAGGCTCGTGCGGCGTTCGGCGGGTAGTTCCCGATCCAGAAATTCGCGGACCTCGGTCCGCAGTCCGCGCTGCGCGGTCGTCTCGACGACGTGCTCGAAGCGCATGACCGAGACCCTAATAGGGTCGGGACCGCAGCCTGCACGATTCGGCCGAGGAGTTGACGATGGCGCAGTTGTCCGACCTCGTGCGGCCCGGTTGCCGGGTGGCGCTGGCCGATGGTGTGGGCTCGCCGCGCTCGGTGTCCGGGGAGCTTTCCGACGTGGCGGCGGCGGCCGGGGACGTCTCGTTGCTCCTTGGTTGGACGCCGGTTGCCGACCCACTTTTGCGCTTCGACGTCTTTGCCGACGTGCGCACGCTGATGCCCGGGTGGGGCTTGCGTCCGGCCATCGACGCGGGACAGGCGCACGCCCCGCCGGTGCGTCTGTCGACGGTGCCGGCCCTGCTGCACGGCCCGCTGCGCCCGGACGTGCTGGTGGCGTCCGTGGTCCCGCACGTCGACGGCGGGTACTTCTTCGCGACCGAGGTCAGTTGGCTGCGAGCCGCGGTGGATGCGGGTGCGCGGGTGGCCGGCGTCCTGGCCACGGCG
>JBDTFN010000203.1:0-6631 GCA_039937915.1 Jatrophihabitans sp.
GTCCGTTCACGACCACGCAGTTGGCGCGCCTGGATGAGGCGCTCACCCTGTCCAGCCGAGAGACCGGCCTGACCTTCTCCGTGTACGTCGGCGACTTCAAGGCGCCGGCGCGTGCCCACGCCGAGGCGTTGTTCGAGCGACTGAACGACTCATCGGTCCTGGTGGCCGTGTCGCCGGGCCAGCGCACCCTGCACATCGTCACTGGTCCGGACTCGGCCAAACGCCTACCCAACCGCGCGTGCGCTCTGGCTGCCCTCGCCATGCGGGCGTCGTTCGCCAACGGCGACCTCACCGGCGGAATCGTGACCGGCCTGCGGATGCTCGCCGACGCCGCGGACAGCTGACACTCGACAGCTGACACTCGGACCACCCGTTCGGACCCGCGGAGGGCGGGGCGCAGTTACGGCTTCGCGGACTTGCTCGGCATGACGCACTGCCCCAGCGGTATTTCTAGTGGCTTGCAGGTGGGCAGGGGAGACGAACTCGGCTTCCCGGTCGGGGAGGTCGAGTTGGTGGGAGACGGGCTCGGCTGCGCCGGGCTGCCGGACTTCGTCGGACTGCCCGGCGCGCCACCGCTCGGGGCGCTCGGCTTGGACTTCGTCGACGACGCGGATGCGCTGCCGCTACCGGATTTCGACGCACTCGGCTTAGGGCTACTGGAATTGCTGCCGTCGCGTGCCTTCTTCGCCGCAGGCGGAGCAGCCGGGTTGGCCGGCGGGATGACGCCGTTGCCTGCGAGCTTCGGCAGATTGCCGGAGGTGTTGCCGAGGGGGATCCCGCTGATCGGCGTTCCGGACTTATAGGCGTCGGCGAGGGCCAGCACCTCGGCGAGGTATTGGTCATTGTGGTTGTAGGTCAGAACGGCGCGGATCCGTCCGTCCTGGGTGCGCAGGTTCCCACCCGCGGCGCACAGGTAACGAGCCGCGCCCAGTGCGGCGTCGTTGATGTTGAAGATGTCGGCTTTGCCGTCACCGTTTGCGTCGGCTCCGTAACCAGCCCAGGTGGACGGGATGAACTGCAGTGGGCCGAGCGCGTGTGCGTACTTGGCGTCGCCGTCAAGTTCCTTGCCGTTGGCCGGCGCGGGGATGTACTCCCATTTCTTGCCGTCCAGGGCTGGTCCGATGGTCCGTGGCGACGAGGTGCCGTCGGCGTGCAGCGTCGCGCCGCCGAAACGTCCGTGGTCAGACTCTGCGCGGCCGATTCCGGCGATGAGGGACCAGTCGATCCCGCAACTGGGTTCCACGTTGCCCATCCGGGCCGCAGCGACGCGGTAGGCGTTCAGGGCGACCTTCGGGATGCCGTTCGCAGCGAGGGCCGAGATGGTCGTCGCGTCGACGGGCGCGTTGCGCTTCGCCTGCGTCGGGGTACGGCGATCCGCTACCTGCTTGGCCTGGGCAAGTTCGGGACCGGCGGCGATCACCACGGCGAGTGGCACGAGGGAGTCGGTCTCGGTGCTCTCCGTGCTCGGACGGGGTGTCTGCGGCGCGGCGAGATCGGCGCTGGCGATCGGCACCGCCACGCTCGCCAGCACGAACAGGGCTGTGCCGGCCGCGATGGAGCCGAGGCTCGCCCGGCGGATGGTCCCCGGGTGACGGCGCAGGACCGCCAACAGACCTGGGACCTTGATCGTCTCGCTTCCGACGTGGACCCGGCCGGTCGACGGAAGCGAGGGTACGGCGTCCCGCTCGTGGTTCGCGAGGGTGGAGTTCGAGAGGGGGGAGTGCGTAGCCGCCGCGGTGGGACGCGGGCGCGACGCAGGCGATACGTCGGGCGTCGCGGCGCGGGGCGCCGGCCGTGGTCGACGAGGAGTCGGCGCAGGGGGCATCAGTCGTAGTCCTCACGGGTGGATCCGGCGACGGGGTGCAGTACGTGGTTCAACGAGTCCTGCTACCCGTTGGTAACGCGTGAAGTCGGGGAAGACGAACCCCGTCGCCGGAACTAGGCCGTGATGATCGATTCTCAGCCGGGGAGGTCGGCCGCGCGCGCCTGCAGAGCCCGGACGACGTCGGCCCGACCCTCGCCGACGAGGCGGCGCAGGGCACTGGGGAGCTCGTCACCGGCGAGGAACGCGTCTGCGGCGTCGACCGTCCGCTGATCGATCGTCGACGACCAGGTCGGGAACAGCCCGACCACCACGTTCTGGGCCAGCTCGCTGGTGCGGCGGTCCCAGACCTCACGGATCTCGGCGAAGTAGCGCTCGACGTACGGTGCGACGAGATCGCCCTGGGTCGAGGGCGCGAAGCCGCCGATGACCGCCTCCTGGACGGCATTGGGCAGCGCGTCGTCGTGGACGGCGAGCCGCCAAGCCTCTTCCTTGGCCTCGGCCTTCGGGCGAGCAGCCCGTGCGGTGGCCGCGTGCCGCTGGCCGGCTGCGGAGCCGTCACGCTCGAGCTCGGCGTCGATCTGCTGCTCGTCGGCCGCCCCGAGGGCGACCAGAGTGATCAGGATCGACCAGCGCAGTTCGTGGTCGACCGCGAGTCCCTCCGGCACCCTGCTCCCGTCGAGCAGGCCGCGCGCGAAGGCGATGTGCTCGTCGGTGCGAGCAGCGCCGAGCAGGGCGTGGACCCACGCCAACTGGTGATCCGAACCCGCAGGTGCGGACGGCAGCGCCGACACCGCAGCGTCGGCGAGAGCGGCGTAACCCTGCGGTGCCCACTGCGGGTCGGCGTAGATCTGCAGTGCACGTAGCGCCTGCCGGGTGAGGGACTGCATCACGCCGATGTCCGTCTCGTGCTCAGCGCCGGCGACGACGAGTGCGACATAGTCGCGGGTCGCCATCTCGCCGTCGCGGGTCATGTCCCAGGCGGCTGACCAGCACAGCGCACGGGCCAGCGAGGACTCCAGCTTGGCGATGCCGCCACTGCGCAGCGTGGCCAGGGAGACATCGTCCAGGCGCTGCTTGCAGTAGGTCAGGTCGTCGTCGTTCACGAGCAACAGGGCCGGGCGCTTGGTGCCCAGCAGCGCCGCGACCGTCGTGCGCTCGCCCACGACGTCCAGCTCGATGCGCTCGGTTCGCACGAGCGAGCCGTCCTGCTCGTCGTACAGGCCGACGGCAAGACGGTGCGGTCGCAGGGTGTTCGACGTGGCGACCTCGGTGGGTGCGCTCTGCAGGATCTCGAAGCGGGTGAACGCGCCGGAGTCATCGACGTCGAAGTCGGCGCGCAACGTGCTGATGCCCGAGGTCTCGAGCCACAGCTTCGACCACTGTGCGAGGTCGCGGCCCGAAGATTTCTCCAGGGCCCGCAGCAGGTCGGCGAGCGTGGTGTTGCCGTACGCGTGCTCGGTGAAGTAGTCACGCAGCCCGGCGAGGAACGCATCGACGCCGACGTAGGCGCCGAGCTGCTTGAGCACGCTCGCGCCCTTGGCATAGGTGATCCCGTCGAAGTTGACCTCGGCGGTCTGCACATCAGGTGCGTCGGTGGCGATCGGGTGCGTGGACGGCAGCTGGTCCTGGCGGTAGGCCCAGGTCTTCTCGGCGTTGGCGAAGGTTGCCCAGGCGCCGGTCCAGCGGGTGGCACTGGTTTGGCACAGCACCGATGCATAGGTGGCAAAGGACTCATTGAGCCACAGGTCGTCCCACCAGCGCATGGTGACGAGGTCGCCGAACCACATGTGCGCCATCTCGTGCAGCAGCGTCTCCGCGCGGCGCTCGTAGCGCGCGTCGGTGACCTTGCTGCGGAAGACGTAGTCCTCGCGGAAGGTCACACAACCCGCGTTCTCCATCGCGCCGGCGTTGAACTCCGGCACGAAGAGCTGGTCGTACTTGTCGAAGGCGTACCGCACGCCGAAGTTGGCGTGGTACCAGTCAAAGCCCTGCCGGGTCAGCTCGAAGAGGTTCTCGGCGTCCAGGTGCTCGGCGAGGGTCTTGCGGCACCACAACCCGAGGTCGATGCCGTCGTGGTGATCGGTGACGACGTGGTAGGGCCCGGCCACCAGTGCGGTGATGTACGGACTCATCCGCGCCGTCGTGGCGAAGTGAAGCAGCTTGCCGGCCGGCAGTTGCTCGGTGCGCTCGACCCGCCCGTTGGACGCGACCTGCCAGTGGTCCGCGGCGGTGACGTGGAAGGTGAAGGTCGCCTTCAGATCCGGCTGGTCGAAGCAGGCGTACATCCGCTTCGCGTCCGCAGTCTCGAACTGCGAGTAGAGATAGGTCTCGCCGTCGAGTGGATCGATGAAGCGGTGCAGTCCCTCGCCGGTGTTGGTGTAGAGCAGGTCGGCGTCCACGACGAGGGTGTTCTGCTCGGCGAGGCCGGACAGCACGATGCCGTTCTCCGGCCGGTAGTCGCTGACGTCCACGTCGGTGCCGTTGAGGGTGACCGAGTGAAACGCGTCGGCGACGACGTCGATGAACGTCTCGGCGCCTTCGCGGGCAGTGAAGGTAACCGTCGTCGTCGAGCGGAAGGTGCGCTCGGACGGTTTGCCACCACCGTCGGTGAGGTCGAGGACGACGTCGTAGGCGTCCACGGCGAGCAGTTCGGCGCGCGCACGCGCATCGTCACGGGTCAGGTTCGGCACAGCCACAGCGAGGATCTCCTTGTGGGAGTCGGTGTTCACTTCGTCGGACGCACGCCCGACGGATCCACGACGAGCACGATTGGGACGAGTCTTGCATGACCCACCGTCAGCGGCTCGGCGCGGTTAGGCTCCACTCATGCGTGCAGGCGATGTGGTTCCAGACTTCCAACTCCTCGACCAGGACGGTGTACAGCGCTCGTTGAGCGGGTTGCTCGCCGACGGTCCGGTCGTGTTGTTCTTCTACCCGGCCGCCATGACGACCGGCTGCACCAAGGAGGCGTGCCACTTCCGTGACGTCGCCGCCGAGTACAAGGCGGCCGGTGCCCAGCGGGTCGGCATCAGCATGGACACCGTCGAGAAGCAGAAGCAGTTCTCCGACACCCACTCCTTCGATTACCCGCTACTGGCCGACACCGACGGCGCGGTGGCTGAGACCTTCGGCATCAAGCGCGGCAAATTCGGGGCCAAGCTCGGAGCGCCGGTCAAGCGTTGGACCTTCGTCATCGGTCGGGACAGCAAGATCATCAAAACCATCAACAGTGAGACGAAGATGGATGTCCACGCCGACGAAGCGCTTGCCGCGTTGAAGTAGGCCGTACTGGTCGTACAGTGGTTGACATGACTACAACTTCTGAATCCGAGCGTCCGGTCGTCGATTTCTACTTCGACCCGCTCTGCCCGTTCGCCTGGGTAACCTCCCGCTGGATCCTCGAGGTGGAGAAGCAGCGTCCGATGGACCTGTCCTTCCGCGTCATGTCGCTGTCGGTGCTCAACTCCGGACGCGAGGAACTGTCCGAGGACTACAAGGCGATGCTCGAGCGCGGTTGGGGCCCGGTGCGGGTCTGCATCGCCGCTGAGCAGGCGCACGGCAACGGGGTGCTTCGGGACCTCTACACCGCGCTCGGCACCAAGCGGCACAACGAGGGTCGCGACTTCGACCGCGACATGATCGTCGAGGCACTCACCGAGGCGGGTCTGCCGGCCGATCTCGCCGACGCGGCCGATTCCACCGAGTACGACGACGCGCTGAAGAAGTCTCATCACGCCGGGATGGATCCGGTCGGCGACGAGGTCGGCACACCCACGATCCACATCGACGGCGTCGCCTTCTTCGGGCCGGTCATCACCCGTGCACCCGACGGCGAGCAGGCCGCGAAGATGTGGGACGGTGTCCGGCTGCTCGCGTCCTATCCCTACTTCTTCGAGCTCAAGCGCTCGCGCACCGAAGACCCGCAGTTCGACTGATCCATGTCGGAGCGCCTTTTCCACCTCGTCGACCCGGCGCAATGGGCCGCAGCCCAAGACGACGGGACCTACCGGCCGGTCTCGCTGGACAGTGAGGGCTTCATCCACCTCTCCTTCGCCGGACAGGTGAGCGGGTCGGCCAATCGGCACTACCGCGACGCTAGCGATCTGGTTGTCGTCGAGGTGGACCCGGATCGTCTCGATTCCTCGCTACGCGTCGAGGACACCTATGGCGGTGGGACCGCGTTCCCTCATTTGTACGGGCCAATGCCGACGCAGGCCGTCGTCGCGGTGCACCCGCTCGCGCGCGATGCCGATGGTCAGTGGTTGTTCAGCCCGGGTTGCTGATCAGGTCGAACTCGATCGCGCTCTCGATCGAGTTCGGCTTGAGCCCGAAGGCGTCCTGGGCCGGCGAGGAGTCCAGCACGAATGGCTTGCGGAACTGGTGCTGGGTCTCGCGCAACTCCTTGATGAACTTGTCGCCCACCCCGCCCAGCCAGACGGCTGCGTAGGGCAGGGCGATGACCTTCGGTTCGACACCCATCTGAGCTGCAGTCGCAGTGGTCTCCGACCGCCGTGACGAGGAGCGTCGCGACATCGCGGACGTCGGTGAAGGTACGCGCTTCTGTACGGCACCCCGATCCCGGGCTACGCAGCTCCGGAGGAGACGATCCCTGCAGCGCAGCGCATCCTCGTCGTCGCCATGGACGTTCTGCGTGATGTGGTCGCCGTCGAGGCCCTTGTCATCCCGGCTGACCCCCTGCCCAAACCGATGCGCACGGACATGCAGTCGATTGCTGCGGTGCCGGACTTCGCAGGCATCCCACCGACGGTGCTCGCGCGGGCCGTGCTGGCCTGGACCGGCATCCTG
>JBDTFN010000204.1:0-6424 GCA_039937915.1 Jatrophihabitans sp.
ATAACCGGGCCTATCAGCCGTGCTGGACTGCGTGGAGGTACACGTCGTCGTGGGCACACTTATGTGGGAGTCTCGTGGTGCTTGGTTCGTTGGGCGACGGGCTCGGCCGCGGCGGAGGTGCCGGACCCGGGACGGGTGAGGAAGGCGAGGATGTAGACCGCGGCGGCGATGATCAGCAACGCCCGGTAGCCGAACACGAGTGAGAGGTACTCGAGGCAGCCGCCGAGGATCGCGCCGAGCAGGTTCGTGCCGAATGCCAGCGGTGCATCAGCGGTGTCGGCGAAGCGCTGAGCGAATACGACGTTGGCCAAAAAGATCGGCAGCACTGCGATTGCCACCGCGACGACCAGACGCAACCACACGTTCAGGCCGAGCAGGAAACTCGATGGCACGACCCACGCGAGCGCGAGCGCACCGAGTAGGAGCCCGTACATGATGGGTTGGGGTGGTGTCCGGATGCGGGCGGTCAGTTCCACTGCGGCCAGCACGGCCAGGAGCACGCCTGCGAAAACGAACGCATTCAGGATCCAGGTCGTCCCGAACAGCAGCGCGAACCCGGTCACGCTCTTGGTCTCAAGGAGTAGGAATCCCACGCCGAGCAGGAACAGGTCGCGGTAGCCCCACATCTGTTTGCCCTGCCTGCGCAATCGGCGTGCGGCGCCGGGGCCGGCCTGCATCGAATTCAGCAGCAGCACGAAGGCCACCGCCGCGATGCTGACCAGGATGATCATCAGCAGTACCCCGCGGTAGAGACCGGGGATCCCCGGATCGCGCAGGTAGACGAACGGCTGGTCGTCGGTCGAGGGGGCGGGGGTGTCGGCGCGACGCTGCCAGGTGGTGTTCCCGCAGTTCTGGTCAGCGGCCGTACGGCCGATCGTCAACACCGCAAGCGCGGTCACCTGCGGCACCGCGTACACGCACGGCGGATGGCCGAACGCGTCGTCCAGGGTGCCAGCCAGCCGGTCGACGATCCATTGGTCGCGGTAGAAGTTGTACATCGCGAACGCCCCGCCGGGCGCGAGGTGATCGCGGGCGGTCTGCGCGGCCTGCAGGGTGAACAGGTAGCTCTCCAGACGCAGCGAACTCGCTCCCGAGACGAGGGTGAGCGAGTCGGGCAGCGCGAACAAGATCAGGTCGTACTTCGCCGAAGTGCGTTGCAAGAACGCACGTCCATCGTCGATGTGCACACTCACCCGAGGGTCCTGATAGGCGTGATCAGGGTCGTGCTGCGCGCCGAAGCGCTGCAGCGTCGGGTCGATCTCGACGGCGTCGACGTGCCGCGCGCCGCGGCTCAATGCAATGGCGACATCGGTACCAGTACCGGCACCGACAATCAGGACGTTCCTCGGCGCGGACTGCGCAGCCCGGGCGACCAGATACGGCTTGAGGTAGTACGGCTCCTCGGCGATCCGGGTGGCGACCGAAGTCAGCCGCTGATGTGGGACGCCGTTCACCGACACCGAATACGCGGTGCCGCCGTGCCCGTCGTTGACGGCCTGGGTGGCGACCTTGTAGTACGGCGACCAGAACACCCCGGTGTCGTGCTGCAACGGATACACAAACATGAGCCCGAGCGCGATCAGCACCGCCGCGCTGACGCCGGCGCCGGCGCGTCCGAGCAGCACAACGAACAGGACACCGATGATGCCGAACCACACCAGTGGCGGCGAATCGAGGATCGACAACACGGTGAACGAGGCGATCCCGGACAGGCTGCCCACCAGGTCAAAACGGTAGGCGTTCAGGCGCGGCAGGTCGCGGAAACACCCGCCGACAATCTCCGCCGGGCCGGCCGTGATCGCAGCAACGGCCAGGAACACCGCTGGCAGCACGATCCAGATCGGCGGTCCCGAGGTGGTGATGTTGGTGAAGAACACCACCTGGTCGCTCTGCCGGTCCACGGTCACTGGGTAGGCGCTGACGAATCCGATCAGCCCGACCAGAACCACCAGCGCGTAGTACGGCTGCGGCCGCACCGGAAAGTTGTCGCGAGACGCGCGCAGAAAGCCCAGGCCAATGCCGAGGAACGAGCCAAGCAACACGAAGTTCGAGAAGTAGGCCAGATGCACCAGGTTCGCGCCAAGCCAACGGATCAAGCTGAGTTCCAGGAACAACATAAGACCGCTGGCCAGCACCAGACGCAGCCGAGCCCCCACCGACACGCCCCCCATCGCAGACCTGCCACAGAGCCTTGCACCCGTGCCGCCGAGTCTTACACACGTGCGTCACCAGTCCGTCGGAACGACACCCGGCGTCTACGACCAGTCACGGACTGCGCCGCTGTGCTGCCATCGCCGATCCTTCGGCGCTGGCGATGCGCGATCGGGTGCGACCGGCGCCGATGAACGGCTGATGATCTTGACCGTTTCGTACGAAGCACGTTTGCGGGCAGCTGCCCGGACGGGAACGCCCCGCGGTCGCTGCGGGGCCGTCGGCATACACCGTGCGGCTACGGAACGGTCGCCGCACCAGGATCCCGTGCGGGCAACCGCCCGGTGATCGAGTGGCCTACTAACACGCTTGATCATCTGGCAGATCGGCGGTCTCCGAGGTCCACGGCGTGCGGTCGCGTCCCGCTACCGGTTCTCTGGTTCGCCGTGTTGATCCTGGTCGTCGATCTGGCCGGCGAGAGTGTGTAGCGGCGGAGTGGGCCGACGCGGTTCGCGGACGCCGTCTTCATCCGGGTGGGCGGACCAGTGCACGACGAGCGAGTCCCAGCGCCACCGCCGGGACCCGGCCGCTGGCTCTTGCTCGGTGATCCAGTAGTCGTCAGGCCAGGTGAGTGCGGCCAGCGGCGGTCCGTCCGGATCAGGTTGGGCGAGCTTGAGACCGGCCGTGTAGGCGGCTCGCTCCGCGTCGCGAATGTGCAACCCGACGATGTGCGGCACCTCGACGATGTCGGTGCATCGCCACGGGTCACGCGACATGGTGGCCTCCTCACCGTCATCCTCCGTCTTTCAATGCGCAATCGCCAAGCGGCGAGTGGTCCGCGGTCTCGCGCGCCGGACGCCGATCGGCGACCGGAACAGGGTGCTGTCCTCAGATGGGCGCCCGATGCGTCAAGCGCTCGAACACGTCGGCTGACTCGAGCGGTACGTTCCAACGATGTCGCGGGCGAACGTGTCAAGCGTCGACCCGGCCGGACTCGCCCTCGACGACGTCGTTGAGCTCTATCGTTCGGTCGGCTGGTCGGTGTATGCCGATCACCCTGGGGAATTGCACGCCGCGTTGCAGGGATCTGCTCGTGTCGTTGTCGCTCGCATCCAAGAGCGACTGGTCGGATTGGCGCGGGTCATCTCCGACGGAGCGACCATCTGCTATCTGCAGGACGTGCTGGTTCATCCAGATGTATGTCGGAACGGCGTTGGCCGGGAGTTGGTTCTGGCGGCCCTTGAGCCGTATGCCAGTGTTCGTCAGAAGGTGCTTCTCACCGATGACGAACCGTCGCAGCAAGCTTTCTACGAGAGCTTGGGGTATGCCCAGGTGCGCGAGTTCGGCGACGGATCGCTCCGAGCGTTCGTACGCTTCGACGCCTGATCTCAGCTGCACCGGAAGCGGACCCATCTGCGGCGCAACCTGCCTGGGTTTGGAGCAGCTTGCGCCGTTTGGCCGGTGTCGATGCTCAGTGCCCCGTTTGAGGTGTCGGTTCCGGGCGCGGTTTGCGTGGGCTGCGGCGGGTTCGGTTCTCAGACGGAAGGTCGCTGGGTCCGCCGTGCCGCGGGCGGTACAACGTGGGGCTCTGAGCGGATGCGGTCGGCGTCGTCGCGGCTCGCGGGTTCTGGTTCGTCCTGGTAGCTGCGCTGGTGGTCGGGTGCTTGCTGCGGACGACTGCGCGGTAGACGGTGGAGCGGGCGACGCCGAACAGGTCGCCGATCTCGCTGGTGGTGTACTCGCCGGTGTTGAGCAACTCGACCAGGTGCGCTTCCTGCTGCGGGTTGAGTTTCGGTTGCTTGCCACGCAGGTGCCCCTTCGCTTTCGCGACCCGCATCCCTTCTCGAGTCCGGGAGCGGATGAGGTCGCCTTCGAACTCCGCGACCATGGCTAGGACGTTGAACAGCAGCCGTCCCACCGGGTCGGTCGGGTCGTAGACAGATGCGCCGAGGCTGAGTCGGACTTTGCGTTTGGTCAAGTCCTCGGCGATCGCACGTGCGTCAGGCAGGGAGCGGGCCAGTCGGTCCAGCTTGGTGACCACCAGCGTGTCGCCGGCCCGGCACGCGGCCAGTGCCTCGCGCAGACCGGGCCGTTCCCGGTTGGTGCCGGTCAGGCCGTGGTCGACGTAGATGCGCTCCACGTCTACGCCGAGCGCGGCCAGTCCCTGGCGTTGGGCGGTGAGGTCTTGTTCTTCGGTGGATACGCGGGCGTATCCGATCAGTAGTCCCGACATTTCCAGCCTCCACAGCCTGAGGTCGATCCAGCGCCGGACGACGCCGGCCTCGGCAACGAACCGAGGTCCGCTCCCACAAGTGTCCGACTATGTACAACATTCGCGTACGCTGATCGAGGTGGAGGTGATGTGGTCGGCCGAGGCTGCCGAGCACCTGGCCCGATCGCGGCGCTACCCCGACGCGATCGACATCGAGCTCGACTGGACGCACGAGGCAGCGAATGACGTCGACGCCGTTCAAGTCGATCCCTATTGGACCTCCCGGGTCAACGCACTGGCGATCATCGGCTATTCGCCGGGCGCCGGGGCTGTCCTGCTTGTTCTTGCCTACCGCGACCTTGATGGTGACCTGCACGGAATGACCGCGTGGCCCGCGACGGGCCGCGCACTGCGGCTTTACACCGATGAGAGGACGACATGACGAAACAACTTGAACCCGAACTGGCTCGCGACCTGCACGAGGATGCGGTCCGCGCCGAAGCTTCCGCCGAGACCAATCCAGAGGCCGAGTTCCCCGAGGGCACTTCGATCAGCTGGCCCAACCGCTCCCGCATGCTCACCCTGCGGCTACGGCAGTCCGAGTACGACGCGATCCAGCGCGCCGCTGAGCAGCGGCACCTGCCGCCGTCAACGCTGGCCCGGTCACTGCTACTCGACAAACTCAGCGAACAACCCGCGTCGTAACGCGCGGTTCACAAGCGGATCCTTGCCCGGGAAGGCCGGTAGGTCGGGGCTCAGTCGAGGTGGCCGCGGTGGATTTCGTTGGCCAGCAGCACGCCGAAGGTGAATCCGTTCTCACCGGCCGCTGCCCCCGCGACCGCACCGACGCGCTGAAGGAACGCCACGGCCAGGACGGCGTCGTGCCGATGGCCGAGGTCGGTCTGCAATCTCTTCGCTGCCTTGAACGACGATCGGGCGGCCTTGCCGAGCACCGGTGCGGTGAGTTCAGCGGTGTAGCGGGCCCGCTTCGCTGCTTTGCGTGCCAGGTGCAGGGCCTCGTTCTTGTTCGGGTCGTGCCCGGGCAGCTGGTGGGCGAGCGCGAGCCGACGATCGAGTTTCTTCTCGGCATTGTGCAGGTACTTCTCGACCCGTTTCGCAGGCTTCGTGCGAGCTTCGGTCATCGGCGGGTCCTCGGCCCAGGCCTGTAACTCCTGGAGCAGCGCGAGGTAACGGCGGCTGCGCATGGCGCTGTCCAACTCACGCCGGGCATCAATGAGTTCCTTTTCCAGGGTCTGGTCGAGGCGCATCGAGACGGGTCCGAGGATCAGTTCGTCCGGTAGCTCAGCCAGCGCCGAACGCAGATGGCCACCGAGGACCTGCAGATCTCGCACGGTCCCGAGCACCGAGGCGTACCACTTGAGCTCGGCGTCCAGCGCCACTGCGCGCTCATCGTCGAACAGCTCAGCGAGTACGCGCAGCGCGCTTCGATAACGACGGGCGGCAACCCTGGTGGTGTGAATGGCGTCCTGTTCGCGGCGCAGCGCCAGATCACCCATCAAGATCGCGTCTCTTTGCGCGCTGAGGTACGCACATACCACACCCGCAAGGCCATCGGTCGCCACATCGGTAGCCGATGCTGCGTCGCCAAGAGCGCGCGCGAGTTTCGATCGGTAGGGCGACGGGACGACACCCGTCCTGCGCAGCCACTTGGTGGTACGTCGGAGTAGGGCTTCGTCGCCATCCTTCAGCTCGACCTCGACCTCGCGCCACTGCGCGACGTCCGTCGACGCGCCCGTGCGTGCCGCGGTCACGTCATCCACGACGAGCTCAGCCAACGGCGAGCCGTCCACGCCGTGGATGACGTGCACATCTCGCGCGGTCCGGATCCGGGCCACAGGCCGCAGCGGGTGACCCGCACGAACACCGAGCGTCAGTTGACGGAACTCCGCCGGCACGCCACGCCCTTCTACCGACAACCAAATCTCGGTCCTCGCGTCTCCTGCCGGGACCTTGAACTGCCAACCCGTGTCGTCGTCACCGGTCCGCCGGCGCAGAGTCAACCGGCTGCTGAGCAGACCGAGATCCGCGGTGTCGTAGTAC
>JBDTFN010000205.1:0-13719 GCA_039937915.1 Jatrophihabitans sp.
GTCCAGACGTGAGCGTGCGTCGGCGAGCAGGTCCTCGACGGAGCTGAAGTTCATGTCGCCTGTCGTATCACGAAGCGAGAGATCAGGCGGAGAGCAGGCGGGTACGCGGCCAGCCCTCTCGGCTCTCCATCCGCCGCAGTTCCTCGGCCAGCCAGGCCGGGGAGGGCGGACGCTGGGCCGGATCGGCCGCCATCGCCCAGGTCAGCAGATCCGACATCTCCAGCGGGACATCGGGGGCGATGATGGGCTTCACCCGTCCACTGAGCACCCGGACGATGACGGTGGCCGCCGACTCGCCGGCGTACTCGCGGAAGGCCGCCCGGCCCGCGATGAGTTCGTAAAGGGTCGCGCCGAGCCCGTACACGTCGGTTCGGGGCGTCGGCTTCGCGCCCTCGAGGAGCTCCGGCGCGGTGTGGGCGGTCGTGATGTGCTGCGGGGGGCGCGACGCGGTGGAGGTGTCGATGACCGCCTCGTCGAATCCGGCCAGTACCGGTTCGCCGTACTCGCTGACCAGGACGTTGTCCGGGCGCACATCGCAGTGCAGCACCCCGGCCGTGTGCACCGTCTCCAAGGCGCCGGCCAACTTGATGCCGATCGCCACCGCCTCCTGCAGGGAGACCCGGGCATCGGTGGCGAGGTGGTCGGACAGGGAGCCGACACAGCGCTCGAGCATCAGCGCGGGCCGTCCGTCGTGCAGGTCGAAGCTCTGCAGCAGCGTGACGATGTTCGGGTGGCCGCCGACGGCGGCCAGCACGCGTCCCTCTGCCCGTAGGACGTCGCACAGCCAGGACGTCCGGTTCGCGTCCGGGACCTTTAGCGCTACGCGGCGCCTGGTCGCGTCCTCGAATGCGTCGTAGACGGTGAACTGCGAACCGGCCCGGAGCACATGGACGTCACTGAACCGGTCGCTGAGATAGGGGCCCGGGTCATGGGTTCGTGCCGCGATGGCCATGATTCCTCCTGTCGCCGGGAGCACAGCCCAACTTACTCGCACCTCACAAGCCGCGCTTCGCCCGCCGCGACTGATCCCCCGATCACCTTCACAGTAGCCGCAGGTCAGTGGCTGTCCGCGGGATCGAAGTGGTGTGGACACCCTGGTGCTCAGACGGTGAGAGCGGCGCGGATACGGTGCACCGCGTGACTCGACCTGCGCCCCGCAAAACCGGCCCCGCTTTGAAGGGTCGCGCGGGTGAATCCCCCGGTATGGACACCCTTCGCCTGGCCGACGGCACGGTGATCGCGCTGCTCGATTTCGGACCCCGCGACGCCGAGGTCACGATCGTCCTCGTGCACGGATGGACCCAGGACCACACCAGTTGGGACGACGTCACCGAGCGCCTGCGCGAGAACCACTCCGACCTGCGGGTGATCGCGTACGACGCCCGGGGGCACGGCTGGTCCGACGCCGGGCCGCGTAGCACGGCGACGATCGACCAGTTCGCCGACGACCTCGCCGACGTGATCGAACAACTCGTTCCCGCGGGCATGATCGTGCTGGCCGGGCACTCGCTCGGTGGCCCGATCATCATGTCCTTCGCCGAGCGGCACCCGGACGTGGTCACCGACCGCGTGCGTGGGGTGGCGTTGGTCGCGACCAGTGCTGCTGGCCTGGGCAAGGACATCTTCGGGCTGTCCGGCCGGCTCACCGCGCCGGTGCTGCTGGCCGCGCCACTGGTGACGCGGATCCGCTCCTTGTCGCGCGCCCCGATGAACCTGCGCCGAACCGCGCCGATTGCCGCAGCGCTGCGGCTCGGGCTCTACGGTCCGGGTGCCGCGACGAAGATCAACCGGGAGCGCACCGCCGCGCAGGTCGGGCGCAGCCACCCGGCCACGACGGCTCGACTCGTCAACGAACTGGCCTACAACCACGATCGGTTGCACACGCTTGCCGAGTTGAGCCGCACGCCGACGGTGATCCTGGCCGGCACGAAGGACGGGCTGTGCCCGATGGCGCATTCGCGTGCGATGGCCGCGCAGATGCCCGCCGCGGAGTTCGTCGTGTACCCGAAGGCCGGCCACATGCTGCCCTACGAGCGACCCGACGAGGTCACCGAGCAACTCCTACGACTGGCCGCCGCTCACTGAGCCGGCGAGGCTGTCGGGTCGGCGCCGATGCACATCTGGCTCCGGTCGATAAGGTTCGCGACGCCGTGGTGGCCGTTCCCGGCCGCCGTCCCGGAGCAGCAGAGGAGCCAGTATGGCTACGCAGCATGTGTCCGTGATCGTCCCCGGACCGCGCGAGCAGGTCTTCGAGCTGTTCGCGGACCGGGAGAACTACCGCAGGCTCGTGGGTCCAGTGGGCGGCACCCTGGTCAAAACCGGCAGTGTCACCCGGCAGGGATCGGGCGCGATCCACCGGATCGGTTTCGGACCGATCGGCATCTGCGAGCAGATCATCTCCCTGGAGCCCGGCCGCAGCTTCACCTACCGTGCGGTCACGCCGTTGCCCGTCCGCCACTACATCGGTGTCGTCGAATTTCACGACGATCCGAAGGGCACCCGCGTCGACTACACCCTCGACATCGAAGCCGTCCTACCGTTGCCCGGCCCACTGGTGAAGGTCATGGTCGCGGGGCTGGCCGGCGGCCTCGCGCGCGGCGCCACCCGTGAACTGCGCCGTCGGGGCTGAGCGGACTACGACGCGGCGGGGAGCGCACCCCATGGCCCACGAGCCGGGGGACCGGATACCGTCGGGATTCGGGGCGGGTGGGCCCTCGGCCAAGATGGAGGACCAATGCTGACCATGACCTCCGCCGCCAGGACCCACGTCGGCCGCGTTCGTACGTCCAACGAGGACAGCATGCTGGTGTCCGACTGGTTCGTAGCGGTGGCCGACGGCCTCGGCGGGCACGCATCCGGCGAGGTCGCGAGCCGGATCGCCGTCGAGCGGCTCAAGGAACTCGAGGAACTCGACCCCGTTCAGCCCGACGACGTCATCGCCGCAATCGAGGACGCCAACCGTCGCATCGTGGCGGAGACACATCGCCATCGCGAGCACCAGGGGATGGGGACGACGTTGACCGGTCTCGGCATCGTTGATGTCGCCGGATCGCAGCACTGCGTCGTGTTCAACGTCGGGGACTCCCGCGTCTACCGGTTCGCCGACGGCGCACTCGGGCAGGTCACCGTGGATCACTCCGAGGTCGAGGAGATGCGTGCTGCCGGCGTCATCAGCGCGCGTGACGCCGCCACCCATCCGCGCCGCAACGTCGTCACCCGTTGCCTCGGCAGCATTCCGCACCCGACACCGGATCTGTGGGTCTTCCCGCCCAGTGGCCAGGAACGCTTCCTCGTCTGCTCCGATGGGCTGACCAACGAGGTGGACGACGCCGGGATTGCCGAGGTGCTCGGCGGGCCGGGTGACCCGGCCGCGGCGGCCGAGGAGCTGGTGGAACGTGCGCTGGCCGCTGGCGGGCGTGACAACATCGCCGTTATCGTCGTGGACCTGACCAGTGTCGACACCCAGACCATCAACGTCGATACCCAGCCGCGGGTGCGCCCCGCACCGAACTAGAGCCGAGGACAGCCACTCATGACGGTGCCGCAGGGGCCCCCGCCGGTCACCTATCTATCCGGTACCTGGATCGCGCTCGTCTACGGCGACGTCGTCCTGTTGGCCGAGTCCGCGACGCTCGCGCCCGTCGTCACCGCGTGCTGGACCGCCGTCGTCGAGGGTGCGGGATTCGATGGGGTGCTGGGGGCGATCGCCCAGGCCGGACCAGACGAGGTGCCCAGCTTCGCGCTAGTCGGGCCGTCCGCCGAGGGCGGCACCCGTCTTGTCGTGAGCGGGAAGGCTCAGGCCGAGGTCGCGGAGCCGGGGCGTCGGCAACCGCTGACCGTCTCCGCCGTCGAAGCGTCGAAATGGAACGAGCAGCGGCTGCCCGGCCGACCGGCGCTGCACCTGCTGTCCGGCACGACCGAAGGATCCGCGCCCTCCGGCGCGTTCCCGCTCGCCGCCGGAGTGGCCCTCGCGTCCGTCGTCGGCGTCGGGGTCGCCGCCGACACCCGGGCCACTCCCGCCGCACCAGAACCGGTCGCGCCCGCCGACGCTGCGCCCGCGCCCGCGCCGGCCGACGAAGCACCCGTGGAGCCGGGGCCCCGCACGGTCAGCAACGACACCATGCCGCCACACCCGAATTTCGACTCGAGGCTGATCGATCCGCTGCCGTGGCGGGCCCCGGCCTACGCCCAGGACAGTGGTGAACAGCCGGTGGCGTCGGGCCTGCCCGCCACGCCGGAGCCCACCCCCTATCCGGCGTGGGGGGATCCGCAGCAGGCGCAACAGCCACCCAATCCGCAGAACCCGTGGGCGCCGGTGCAGCAGGCGTGGCCCGAGCCCGCCGCCGCGCAGCAGGCCTGGCCGCCGCCTGCACCGCCCACTCCGGCATGGCCCGAGCCCGGACCGGTCCAGCCGGTGTGGCCGCAGCCGGGTCCGGCGAACGCTGCCCCAGCGGCCCCTGCCGCACAGAATCCGTGGGGTCCGCCCGGCCAGGGGTCCGCGCCGCCGCCGGCGCAAGCCCCAGTTCCCGCGGGCCCACCAGCATCCTCGGACCCGGGGTCCGCGCCGATCGTGCACGCGTTCGTATGCCCGCGCCAGCACCTGAATCCGCCCTACGCCGGTACCTGCCGGATATGTCACGAGCCGATCCCGGCCCAAGAGGGGTTTGCCGCTCCCCGCCCCTCGCTGGGGGTGTTGACGCTGTCGACCGGCGACACGGTTCCGCTGGATCGCGACGTCGTCCTGGGCCGCGCGCCGTTTCACCCGAACGAGAACGAGGCGTCCCGTCCGCACCTGGTCCAACTGGCGAGCCCGGGTAACGACATCTCGCGCAGCCACGTCCGGGTCAACCTGGAGAACTGGTTCGTCCAGGTCACCGATCTGGGGTCGACCAATGGCACCGTGGTCACCCTGCCCGACCAGGCGCCGGTGCGGCTCCGGCCGCACGACCCCTTCACGATCCTGCCCGGCACGACGCTGAACCTCGCCGACGAGGTCACGCTGCGCTACGAGGTGCCGTCCTGACCCGGTTGCCACGGCTGCCCTGCCGGTCATGACGCAGCCGCCGCCGGAGCTGCCCGGGTACCGGTTCGAGCGGCTGCTCGGGCCCGGCGGCTACTCCGACGGCGTTGCGTCGCTCGTCGAGCGATGGCTCACGACGCCGGCCGCTGGGGACGGCTGCGCGCCGCGTTGAACCTGCGTTCGCTGCGCCGGCCGACCCGCGCAACGGCCTGATCCGCCCGCGACCCTGGGTTGAGTGGTCCGATACACCGTCGAGTGGTCTGATAAATCGGACCACTCACCCCGAAACGGACCACCCACCGGCTGGGCGGCGGTCGCGCGGGCCGAAAATGCCACACGCAACCTGCTCGCCGGGTTAGCGTGCTTGCGTGCACCGGACGTCAGTACCGACCTGCGGGAGTCGTCGTTGAGCGGTCGACTGGACGATGCGATCGACCGCCAACTGGTCACGACGCTGCGCGCGGATGGGCGCACCACGCTGAAATCTCTTGGAGAGATCACCGGTCTGTCGGTGTCCGCAGTCCAGGCCCGGGTGCGCCGACTCGAGACCTCCGGCGTCATCCAGGGCTACATCGCAGTCGTCGACGCAGAGGCGCTCGGGTTGCCGCTGGGTGCGCTGATCTCGATCACGCCGCTGGACCCCGCCCAGCCCGACGACGCGCCGCAACGCCTGCGCGGCCTCAGCGAGATCGAGGCGTGCCACTCGGTGGCCGGCGACGACGCCTACGTCCTGTTCGTCCGGGTGGCCGGCCCCACGGCACTCGAGGAGCTCATCCGGGAGATCCGTAAACGGGCCAACGTGTCGACCCGTACGACGATTGTCCTGCAGACTTACTTCGAAAGAGCGGCCGTACCGAAATAGTTCCGGTTTAGAAGGCTTTCTCGAAGAATTAATTCGGGGTAGCCTGGCGGTATGACCATGCTTCGCCAGGTCGACACCCGCGACCTCACCCCGGCCCAGGTCCACGAGACCATCGCCCGCCACATGCTTGCCGACGGCTTCGAGATGGTTCTCGATCTGGACCGCTCGCAGGGCTCTACCCTCGTCGACGCGCGCGACGGCACCGACTACCTCGACCTGTTCACCTTCTTCGCCTCGTCCGCGCTCGGGATGAACCATCCGGCCCTCGTGTCGGTCGAGGCCCAGCGCGAACTTGCGGCGGTCGCGGTCAACAAGCCCAGCAACTCCGACGTTTACACGGTTCCGATGGCCCGCTTCGTCGAGACGTTTGCCCGCGTCCTCGGTGACCCGAAGCTGCCGCATCTGTTCTTCGTCGATGGTGGTGCGCTCGCGGTGGAGAACGCGCTCAAGGTCGCCTTCGACTGGAAGTCGCGCTGGAACGAGGCGCACGGGATCGATCCCGAACTCGGCAGTCGGGTGCTGCACCTCGAGCAGGCCTTCCACGGCCGCACCGGGTACACCATGTCGCTGACGAACACCGACCCGAACAAGGTGGCCCGGTTCCCGAAGTTCGACTGGCCGCGTATTTCGTCGCCGTCGATCAACGGGAACCCAGACGTCGAGGCTGCGGAACGGACCTCTCTGGCGCAGGCCCGTGCCGCGTTCGAGGCGCACCCGCACGACATCGCCTGTTTCATCGCTGAACCCATCCAGGGAGAGGGCGGCGACAACCACTTCCGTCCGGAGTTCCTGCAGGCCATGCAGGCGCTGTGTCACGAGTTCGATGCGCTGTTCATCGTTGACGAGGTGCAGACCGGCGTCGGGATGACCGGTACCGCCTGGGCGTACCAGCAGATGGGTCTGACGCCGGATGTCGTGGCGTTCGGCAAGAAGGCGCAGGTGTGCGGCGTGATGGCCGGTGGTCGAGTCGATGAGGTCCGCGACAACGTGTTCCGGGTGTCCTCGCGCATCAACTCCACTTGGGGCGGCAACCTGACCGACATGGTGCGCGCCCGACGCATCTTCGAAGTCATCGAGGCCGACGGGCTCATCGATCGCGCGGGTTTCCTCGGCACGCACCTGCTGCACGAACTCACCGCTCTCGCCGACCGGCACGAGATGATCAGCCACGTGCGGGGACGCGGTTTGATGTGTGCCTTCACCCTGCCGTCGGCGCAGCTGCGTGATGAGGTCGTGACCCGGATGCGCGAGCGTGAGCACGTACTCATGCTGGGGTGCGGCACCTCGAGCCTGCGCGTCCGCCCGGCGCTGACGATCTCCGTGCCCGAGATCGACCGCGGTATCGAGGCACTCGACCGGGTGCTGTCCGACCTGGCGTGAGGTCGGTCCGTTCAACGCGCGAGCAACGCCCGAACCGCTGATTCGATCTCGGCCTCGCTGAGCAGGACGAGATTCGCGGCGTCACCGAGCGGGATGTAGCTGTTCTTACTCGACACCCGCGCCATCCGGCCGGGGAAACGGGCGTCGACCAGCCCAGCGAGCACGCCCTCGCCCACTCCGCCCGAGCTGCGGGTCTCGTCGACCACTAGGACGCGTCGTGTCTCGGCCGCGGCCAGGACGATGTCGTTGATCGGTAGCGGCGCGATCCATCGCATGTCGAGTACCCGGATCCCGATGCCCTCGCTGCGTAGCCGATGCGCCACCCGCAGGCTCATCCGTACCCCGTTGCCGAAGGTGACGATCGTGAGATCGGTGCCGTAGCCGTGCACACGGGCTGAGCCGATCGGGGTATGGGCGTCGGGGGAATAGGCACCGAGCCAGCCGCGGTCGCCGGGGTCATGCAGATCACGCTCGTGGTAGAGCGCGATCGGTTCCAGGAACACGCTGACCTGGCCAGTGTCGGCAGCGGCGGCCAGGCACGAACGCAGCATCGGGGCAGCGTCTTCTGGACGGGACGGCACTGCGACGACGAGGCCCGGGATGTCGCGCAGGACGCCGACCGCGTTGTCGTTGTGGAAGTGCCCCCCGAATCCCTTCTGGTACCCGAGTCCGGCGATCCGGACGACCATCGGGTTGCTGAATGCACCCGCAGAAAAGAAGCGCAGGCTGGCGGCCTCGCCGCGCAGCTGGTCCTCGGCGTTGTGCAGGTAGGCCAGGTACTGGATCTCGGGTACGGGCAGCATCCCGCTGACCCCCAAACCGAGCGCGAAGCCGAGTATCGATTGCTCGTCGAGCAGGGTGTCGAAGACCCGGGCGCTGCCGAAGCGCTGGGCCAGTCCCCGGGTGAGGCCGTAGACGCCGCCCTTGTGGCCGACGTCTTCGCCGAATACCAGGATGTCGTTGCGCGCGGCCATCGCATCGGTCAGTGCGGTGTTGATGCACTGTGCCAAGGTCATCGGCGCGCCGTCCTCCGGGAGGCGTCCGTTGAACAGTGTGGTCCGGGTCTCGAGTCGGGCGGGACGGATCGGAACGGGGACGGTGGTCGGCGCGAGCGGTGCCATGACGGCGGCGGCGTCGGTGAGAGTGGGCGTGTCGGCGAGTTCGAGAGCCATCTCCTCGAGACGTCGGCTGATGTCGTCGTAGCGCTGCCCCAGCCCGACGGCCCCCAGCCGACGGGCGAATGCCATCAGCGGGTCCCGTTCGTAGTCGGCAGTGATCGCGCGGACGCTGCGGTAGCCGGATTCGACGTCGCTACCGGCGTGACCGAGGAAGCGAACGGTGCGCAGATGCAACAGCGCGGGTCGGCGTTCCCGGCGCACGGTGTCCGCCGCGTCGCAGGCGGCGGAGAAGGCGCCGTCGGGATCGTCGCCGTCGGTCTCGATGTACCGGATGCCAGGTCGGTGCGCAGCCTGGGCCACCCAGCCCGCCGGGCTCGGGACGGAGATACCGAGCCCGTTGTCCTCGCAGACGAACAGCAGCGGGAGCGGCAGGCCCTGGGTCACGCAGTACCCGGCCGCGTTCAACGCTCCGGCGGTGGTGGAGTGGTTGATCGCCGCGTCACCGAACGAGCAGACCGTGACGGCGTCGGCCGGCCACCTGCCGGCCACTCCGAGACGCTTCGCGCGGCTGATCGCCAGCGCCACCCCCAACGCGCGCGGGAGGTGCGAGGCGATGGTGGACGTCTGCGGGATCACGGCGAGCGATGCGTCACCGAAGACCTTGTGACGCCCGCCGGACGCGACGTCATGCGTGCTGGCCAGCATGCTGTAGAGGATTGACCTCATCCCGTCGTCCAGCGTGCGCCCGGCGCGCATCGCGCGGGCGAGGAAGAACGCTCCGGAGCGGTAGTGCAGCAGGGCCGGGTCGGTCGGCCGTAGAGCGGCGGCCACAAAGGCGTTGGACTCGTGCCCGGCTGAGCCGATCGTGTAGAAACCCTGACCGCGCTCACGCATCCGGCGGGCGTGGATGTCGAGCAGGCGGCTGCCGGCCATCGCGTCGAACAGGGCGAGCACACCGTCGTCGACGGTCCTCGTCTGCCCACCGTTGTCCAGGTCGGCCAACCCTGCGCGGACGTGCCGATCCAGGTCGTCGTGCGGGCTCGATGGACCGATCGTACTCACTCCGCGATCATGCCCTGCCGCGATAGGCAACGGCTGTCGACCGGCCGCAGGCGTGATCAGAGGAACATTGCTCAACTATATAAATAGCTTATATAGTTTTGATATGGGAACTGGCCTTGCTGACGCACGCAGCCTCGCAGCTGGGATCAACCAACTCGTTCTGTGGCTACGCAGACACACCACACCGGAGTTCAGCAGTTCCACCATCACCGCGCTGGACCGTTTGCGGCTCGAAGGTCCACTGCGCGTCTCGGAACTGGCCGCCCGGGAGGCGATATCCCAGCCGGGCTCGACCTTGTTGGTCAACCGGTTGGCCGACGCCGGCTACGCCGAGCGCGTCCCCGACCCGACCGACGGGCGCGCCTCGCTGGTCCGGATCACCTCGACCGGTGAGGCGGTTCTGCGTCGCCGGGAGGACCAGCGCGCCGAGGCGCTGCGAGAGCGCATGGAGTTCTTGAGCGAGACCGACCGTGCCCTGATCACCGCGGCACTGCCCGCGATCGAACGTCTTGTCGCCACAGACAAGGACCTGGGAAGGAAGAACCGTTGAGTGCACATCGTCCCGAGGTTCGGGCTGGTAGTCCGTTCCAACAGCCCAAAGCAGTGTGGGCGGTTGCGTTCGCCTGCGTCATCTCCTTCATGGGCATCGGCCTCGTCGACCCGATCCTTCCCTCGCTGCGTAACCAACTCGGGGCCACGCCGGACCAGATCACGCTGCTGTTCACCAGCTATCTGGTCGTCACGGCAATCGCCATGCTCGTTACCGGGTGGGTATCGAGTCGGCTCGGGGCCAAACGCACACTGATCGTCGGCCTCGTCCTGATCGTCGTGTTCGCTGCAGCCGCCGGGACTTCTGGCTCCATCGACGGGATCGTCGGCTTCCGGGCCGGCTGGGGACTGGGCAACGCACTGTTCATCGCGACCTCGCTCGCGGTGATCGTCGGTTCGGCCTCTGGCGGCTTCGGCGGAGCGATCGTCCTTTACGAATCGGCGCTCGGCATCGGCATCGCCCTCGGGCCGCTGCTCGGTGGGGAGCTGGGCTCGATCAGCTGGCGCGGTCCGTTCTTCGGGGTGTCCGTGCTGATGGGCATCGCGTTGATCGCCACCATCGTGCTCCTGCCGCCGACCCCGAAACCGACCCGAAAAGAAAGCATCATCGAGCCCATCCGGGCGTTGCGCCACCGCGCGCTCGCCACGACGAGCGGGGTCGGACTGCTCTACAACTGGGGTTTCTTCACCCTTTTGGGGTACTCACCGTTTCTGATGGGCAACCTGAACCCGCATCAACTCGGGTACGTGTTCTGTGGCTGGGGGTTGCTCGTCGCCGCGTTCGCCGTGTGGGGCGCCCCACGGCTCAAGACGAGCTTCGGTACGGCTGGCACGCTGTATGGGAACTTCGCGTTGATGGCAGCCGACCTGGCGATCATCGGCATCTGGTCCGACCATCCGAACGTCGTCATCGTCTGCGTGATCGTGTCCGGGATCTTCATCGGGGTGAACAACACACTGGTCACCACGGCCGTCATGAGCATCGCGCCCGTCGAGCGACCCGTCGCGTCCGCGACCTACGGTTTCGTGCGGTTCATCGGCGGCGGACTGGCGCCGTTCGTCGCGGCCAAGCTGGTGCTGGCGTTCAACGCGGAGGTCCCGTTCCTGCTCGGTGCCGCCACGGTCGTGGCCGCGGCCCTGCTGCTGTCCACGGTCCACGGCGCATTGGCCGCAGCAGATCGTGGCGAGGTCGCCCAGCCTGAGCGCGACCAGCTCTCCGAGGTCGAACGGGTCAACGAGATGCAGGTCGCCGCAGGCATCGGCAGCGCCGACTGACCGACGGCGCAGGCCCACCCCGTGCGAGAACCGTCATGCCTCCTTGCGCACCTGCCACGCCCAGGCCAGAAGCGGCGCCTGCAGCGGAATCCGCAAGATCGTGCCCGCCCGGTAGGCCGCCGAGTCGCTCCTGCGGGCGTCGATCGCCGTTTTCACGTTCGCCGGCAGCACACCCACGAACAGCACGGCGGCCGCGAGCGCACCGTAGCGGCGGGTTACCGGTAACGCGATCGCTGCGGCCACGACGAGTTCGGTCACGCCCGAGCCGATGGTCCAGCCCCGTGCAGAACCGGGCAGAGCCTCCGGAATCATCGCGTCGTAGATGCCGGGAACCACGAAATGGCTCGCTCCGGCACCGGCGAGCAGGGTGGCCAGTCCGGCGGCACGGGTCTGCGGGAAGCGCACGGAGACACCATCTCACGATCTTCGTGCGGCGGGCCTGTGGATCACGATCGCGTTGATACGCTCGGGTCTGTTTTTCGACGGGAGGTTGCCTCCATGGCGCGTACGCGTCGTTCGAAGGTCTCCGCAGGCGATTTTTTCGCCGGGTTCACCGACATAGCCGAGATCGGCATCGGGAGTCTCGCCACGGTGTTCCGTGCGCGGGAGCCCGGTACCAACCGCCAGGTCGCACTGAAGCTGCTCAACGTCCGGGATGCATCGCCGCGCGCGATCGAGTCCTTCGAGCGGGAGTCGATCGCTCTCGGCGCGGTGAGCTCGCATCCGAACATCGTCACGCTGTACCGGTCCTTTCGTGCGGCCGACCAGCGTCCCGTGCTTGTGCTGGAACTGTGTTCCGGTTCGATCGCCGACCAACTGCACAACGGTCAGGGCCTCCCCGTCGCTGACGTCGTCGCGCTCGGCATCAAAGTGGCCGGCGCACTGGAGACGGCCCACCGCGCCGGCATTCTGCATCGTGACGTAAAGCCGCAGAACATCCTCATCACCGACTTCGGCGAGCCGGCCCTGGCCGATTTCGGGGTGGCCATGCTGCAGTCGTCCACCCAGACGACCGCAGGATTATTCGACTTCACCACCCTGCACGCGGCGCCGGAACTGCTCGAGGGCGGCGCGACCTCCGCCGCCACCGACGTTTACGAACTGGCCTCGACGTTGTACCAATTGATCGCCGGCCGGGCGGCGTTTCGTGCCTACGAGGGGGAGTCCCCGGCCTCGGTCATCCTGCGAATCCTGCGCGACCCGGTCCAGCCGCTTGCTAACGCGCGGGTGCCGACACGCCTATCGGACCTGCTCATCCACGCGATGTCCAAGGACCAGGCGAACCGACCGACGAGCGCAGCCGACTTCGCCGCCGAACTCGCAGCGGTCGAGATCGACAACGACTGGCCACGGACCCGTTTCCTGGTTCGAGAGCAGCGCGCACCCGGGATGAGCGCGGGTCTGCCAGCGCCGACGGGGCAGCCAACGAGCACGCCGCCGCACGCAGTGCCGGAGGAGCGTTCGACGCCGCCCTTACCGACGCCGGATCAGACGGTGCGTCGATCGGAGCCGCAACCGAGTGTGCGTGCGGCGATGCGCATCGACGAGGACTCCGAACTCGACGAGCCGGCAGTGTCGCGCGGATCGCTGGACAGGTTTCCGGTCGCGCCATCGCCGATCGATCAGCAGACAACCTCGCGTGCGGCCCTGCAACGCGAATACGCGCAGCAGGCTCCGGTCGAGCAACCGAGGGCTGCTCCGCCGCATGCGGGCGCAGAGGAGACAGTGCTGCGCTCCTCGCTGCGCCCGCCCGCGGGGCAGCAGTACCCGATCCCGCCCGCCGGGCTACCGAAAGGCCCGACGTCCGGCGCCGTCCCGACGTGGGCCAATAGGGTCCCGCCCCAGCAGCAGCTGGACCTGCGGCTTGATCCCAATTCCCTACGCCGCCGGATGACGATCCGGACCGGCGTCTCGGCGCTGATCATCGACGAGCAACAACTCGTTCTGCGATCGTGGTGGCGTCGAAGGCAGATCGGCTGGGCCGATGTCATGGGTTTCGAGGTGAGATCCGATGAGCCGGCCACGATGTCCGCCGACGGGCGGCTGGTCGCGATCACGCGCAACGGACGCATCGACCTGCCTGCCACGCGCCGCGCATCGGCCGACCTGCGCTACCTGCATGCGTTATTGGACGCCTACCGACAGCGCGCCCAGATGGTGATGCGAGGTGCGTCCCGGCCCTGGGGCGGGTGAGGTCGGATCAGTGTCCGCGAGGCTTGGCACGGATGCTGTGGCGGGCACGGTTCGGTTGCGCGAGTCCCGATTTCGTTGCGGCCCATGAGGCTGGACCGACCAGTGGATGAGCCCGGCGGTTGCGGTGGTAACGCAGCCCAGCGCCGAGTTTGTCGCGGATGGTGAGCCGCCCCCGGACCGACCTGCGCAAAGCGTTCAGAGCCCGCCAGGCATCGTCCGCGGTCTGCGTACCGACCCAGGACGACGTGCTGAAGATCGCC
>JBDTFN010000206.1:0-4061 GCA_039937915.1 Jatrophihabitans sp.
CGGTACGCGGCCTCGCTGGCCACCAAGCAGTTACCGCCCAACCCGTTCGTCCTGCTCGGACAGATGACGACGGCCGACGATTCCCGGTCACCGGCCGGGACCGAATCGGTCTGGGCGTACACCCACCTGCCGGAAGGACTCGACGTCGGCGCCGATGACATCGTGCGACAGGTCGAACGGGTAGAGGCCGCGATCGAAGCGCTGGCACCCGGCTTCGGGGCGTCGGTGCTGGCTCGGCGGATTCAGTCACCATCGGATCTTCAGGAAGCGGATGCGAACCTCGTCCACGGAGCCGTGGGGGGCGGAACCGCAGGCATCCACCAACAATTTTTCTTCCGTCCGGTACCCGGGTTGGGGCGCCCGGAGACGGTGATCGATGGGCTCTACCTCGGTAGCGCCTCCGCTCACCCGGGGGGCGGAGTCCACGGAGCGCCCGGTGCGAACGCCGCTCTCGCGGCGTTGCACCGGCACGGTCGCGCCGGGGGATTGCACCGCGGAGTCATCGACCTGGCGCACCGTCGGGTCTACCGCTGAGTCGGACCCGCTAGCGCCGTTCACCCATCGCTGAGGTGGGCGAACCCCGCGTAGTGTGGATCATGGTTCGAACAACGAGCCGACCGTCGGCAAGAGGACCGTATGAGCGCCCGTTCCACCCAGGCCTGGGAGATCGCGGTGGAGTCCTTCGACTTCGCGTACGAGCCGCGGATCCGGCCGAACCCTGCGTGGTGGTTCTGGTACGCCTACTGGGGTCGGCTGCCGCAGAAGTATTCGATCTGGGTTCTGCACGACGTCACCTGCGGGTCGTGGGTGGTGCGCCACATCATGCGTGCGCTGGCGGCAGCAGTACTGCCTGTCTCAGCCATCGTGATCTTCTTGCCCGGTGCTCTGTCGCTGCGCGCGTTGACCGCGTTCATTGCCGGTGCGTGCGCGGTTCTGTTCGCCACGATCTGGGTAAATGAGTCCGTCGAGCACCGGTTGCTCCAGGCGGGCTACCGCTGGGGGCTCGGGGCAAGCATACGGAGCAAGCGCGACGAGGTCGCTCACCAACTGCGCACCTGGTGAGGTTCGTTGGGCGGCGTTTGTACACTTGGTCCGACCCGTCAGCCGCACGGATCATTGGATTGACGACGCGGAACCGTGCCTTCTCGCTTCCAGGTAGGAATCCCGATTATGGCTGACCATTCACTGTCTGACCTCGCCCAGATGTTCGGTGCCGTCCAAGCCCGCCTGACTGCCGGGGATGGTCGAGACGCCGCACTTGCGGCGATCACGGGACTGGCGGTCAGCTGGATTTCCGGTGCCGAAGCGGCAGGGGTGACGATCGGCCGCTCCGGCACGTTCCACAGCGTCGGAATGACCGATGACCTGGTCGATCAAGTGGACCGGATTCAGTACGAGCTGCGTAGTGGCCCGTGCGTCGACGCGGCGGTCGAGGACGCGTGCTTCAACGCCGGCGACCTGCGCTCGGATCCACGCTGGCCGATCTTCGGTCGCCGTGCGCACGAGGCCACCGGGGTCACCAGCATGCTGTCCTACCGGCTTTTCGTGGAGGAGGATCGCAATCTCGTCGCGGCTCTGAACATGTACTCGACGAGTGCCGACGCCTTCGACGCGCAGAGCGAGATCACGGCGTTGGTCCTGTCTGCCGTCGGGTCCTTCGCGGTGTCGGCAGCAACGCAGGCCGAGCGCGCTCGGCACCTGGAGATGGCTCTGAACAGTAATCGGGAGATCGGCATCGCGGTTGGCGTTCTCATGAGCCTGCACAAGGTCACCCGCGACCAGTCGTTCGACCTCTTGCGGCTGGCCAGCCAGGCCACCCAGCGCAAACTCGCCGATCTCGCCGTCGAGGTCATCGAGACGGGCGCTCTGCCCGAAATGCGAGTTAGGCCTACGTGACCTCTCGCTGATTGGGTCCGGGATCTCTCAACCGGGTCGGATAGGCCGTACGGTCGGGGTTATGTGCGTTTCTGCGAGTCGCACCTACGCGACGGACACGGTGAAGCCGGTCAGGGTAGGCAGCTTCGCCAGCGCTGCGGTGCTGTCCGCGCTCGGGCCGGCGGACTGGCAGATCTGCCAGGACGCAAAAGCGCTGGCCGTGGACCTGACCGCTCAGGCATTGGATTCCGTGACGCGCGAGATCACCGTAGATATCACCGTCCATGCCCAGGGCGTCGTGGTGTCTGTCAGCGCTGACGCCGGCACCGTCAGCCGCATGATCACGCCCAGGTCTGGTTTCGTGTCACCGCTGGTCTGCCACGCCGACCTGGCCTGACCTGACCTGTCTGCCTCAGCGCGGTGCAGGGGGGCCGACTGAACCCCGGTCCTGGGCAACGGGGGTAAGCAGTTTGCGACGTGACCGGCGGTCCTCGTCGATCGCTCGGATCGTGCGTTCCACGCAGTGTGCGACCAACTCATCGACCGGCCAGCGGAAATTCGACAGCGGCGGGGTGAGCAATCGGGAGACCGGGTCGTCGTCGTAGCCGAGCACCGATACGTCTTCGGGGATGCGGACACCGAGGCCGCGGGCGGCGGCGTAGACGCCGTAGGCCATCGAGTCGGCGAGACAGAAGAACGCGGTCGGCGGGTCTGTGCCGGTCAGCACGTCGTGGGCGACCCGGGCGGCGCCGTCGAGATCGTACGGCGTGATGTGCAGGGTCGTGGTGATTCCCAGCGCCGCCGACACGTGCCCGATCGCGACCTCCGCCGGGGTGTCCGGGGTGTTGCGCTCCGACGGCGTCAGCACCGCGATCTGGCTGTGCCCGGCGTCGGCGAGCCGGCCCAGGGCGGCGCGGACCCCGGCCTCGTTGTCGAAGACCACCTCGACGGCGGTGGCTGCATCCGGTAACCCGTCCCCGATCGAGACGAGCACGGTGCGACGAGCGATATCGACCCAGTGCTCGGCGTGTGGATTAGCCCACAGGACGATGAGCGCATCCACCCGCTGGTCGACCAGTCGGTTCGCCAGTTCGCGCTCCAGATCGGGGCTACGCGACGCGTCGACGATGAGTGCGTGCCTGTTCGACTCCAGCAGCCCGCGGCCCAGTGCGGCCGCGACGTTCTGCTGCCAGATGTCGGACAGTGATCCGCAGAGCACTCCGACATACCCCGTCCGCCCGGATGCCAGCGCCCGGGCGATCGGATCGACCTGGTAGCCGAGGCGGTCCGCGACGTCGCGGACCCTGGCCTGGGTCTCGGGCGGGACCTGCAGTCCACGCAAGGCGTAGGAGACGGCTGCGGTGGAGAGGCCGGTCTCGTTGGCGACATCGCGCAGTGTGACCCGTTTTGCCCGTTCCCGCATCGATAGATCCTATCCACGAGGTGACGAAAAGGTGCCGCAATGACCATGGTGAAGCGCTACAGTGAAGCGGTTCACTACAAGTCCCTCAGGAGGCTAACCACTATGTCGTCGCCGACGAGCCCCACCCGATCCGGACCAGGCGAAGCCACCGCCGACCGGTTGACGCACGACCAGGACGGAGTACCTGCGCATGCGGCCCGCCCGTTCGCACAGATACCGTCCCGGCTCGGGTACGGCGACCTGCCCGATCGCGACCTGACGGAGGGGGAGCTGCTCGAGTTGGCCGCTTCGCTGGCGGCCAGCCCGGAGCTCTGGCGCAAGCACGTCGCCTTCGACTCTAAGAACCGGCACTACGCGAACCTGTTCCGCGATGCCCATGTGGACTGTTGGGTGTTGTGCTGGACTCCGGTCAATGACACCGGGTGGCACGACCACGACGTCTCCTCCGGCGCCGTTGCCGTCGCGCAGGGCGTCCTCGTCGAGCACAACCTGCTCGTCGGCAGTCCTGACGGCTCGGATCTGGCCACCGAGATTCCGGCCGGCCACGTGTTCAGTTTCGGCCCGGACCACATCCACCGACTGACCGGACTCGACGAGGGCAGCGTCAGTGTCCACGTCTATTCCCCTCCGCTGCGGACACTCGGCCAGTACGCAGTCGACGCAAGTGGGATGTTGCGTCGCACCGTGATCGGGTACGAGGAGGAGTTGCGCGCGCCGGAACCGGTCCTGGTGTGAGCGACGTCCGTGCAGCGAAGCAAGAAGC
>JBDTFN010000207.1:0-15478 GCA_039937915.1 Jatrophihabitans sp.
CGGTAGGTCAGGGCCAGGGCAGCACCGGTGGCGGGCGGAATTTGGCCGCCCACGATCCCGTACCCACCGAGCATCCGCAGCCTCGCGTCGAACAGGTGCATCGAGCCACCGCGACCGCCGGACACCCCGGTCGATTTGCCGAACAACTCAGCCATGACCAGGCCCGGTGCCATGCCGCGAGCGAGCGCGTACCCATGATCCCGGTAGGTGGTGAACAGGTAGTCGTGCGGTGCGAGTGCGGCCATCAGGCCGACGACGGTCGCCTCTTCGCCGAGGTTCAGATGGCAGTACCCGCCTATCTTGGCACGCTGGTACATCTCCGCGGCACGCAACTCGAAGGCCCGGATGAGCGACATCTGTCGGTAGTAATCGCGCCAGGTCTGCGCCTGGGCACCGTGCGCGTCCCGGTGAACCGTCTGCGTCGCAGCGACCTTCTCCGCCGCGCCTCGGACTGCCATTTCTCTCCTCTCCGACCTGACTCGGTCATCCGCAAGTCACGCACCAGGCGATTGCTCCTGCAAGGAGAATCGGTCTGCCGCGGCATGGCACTTCGAACACGTCTCCGGTGGCTGCTCGCCACGTGCCGACTCTCCGCAGACGTGGCACACCCACTCCATCGCCATCATCGCAACCACGTCGCCGCGGCTGACGATGCCGACGAGCTGACCGTCACCCATCACCGGTACCCGCCGAATCCGTCGTTCGACGAGGAGATGCCGCAGGTCGCTGACCGGGCAGTCCGGGCTCACGCTGATGACCGAGGTGGACATCAGCTCGCCCGCTGCCGCGCCGGATTTGGCCAGGAGGTCGTGTTCGCTCACCACACCCACCACGGTGCCGTTTTCGTCGACGACAACGGTTGCGCTGATCTTGCCGCGGGTCAACACCTCGGCAATCTCAGCTCGGCCGGCGCCGACCAGCACGGTGATGACCGGCGAACTCATGATCTCACCGGCCGTGGTCACTGGGGCGGTGCCTCTGGCGCCAGGGTCCACGATCGCAGGCTCATCTCGTCAGTCCAGCAATGCCGCCGGGACGGTAGTCGTTGCGCCACCGGCCGCCGATCTGTGAGACCCAGGGCGGCGGCGGGCGGACGTCGACATGTGGGTAGCGACGAGGGTCAGGCCGTGCTGGGTCGATCTCCGCGCCGACGAAACCGATCTCCTTGCCGAGCCGGCGCAAGGCCTCCATCCCGTGCAACGTCGCGCCATCGACCAGGACCACCGGCAGGGCTGGGAAGCCGAGTTCCCGCCACTCCGCGCGCCACTCTTGGATGCGCCGGTAGGCCGTCGTGCTGATCGGTCCCCGATCCACACTCACGGCGTAGCCGCTCTGCCGAACCGAATCGACCGTGGAGCCGGAGCGGAGCATCGGTCCGCTCAACGGCGAGCGGAGAACCTTCGGGTCGCCGATGTCCGCGCTGTCATGCCAGTACAGGTCGAACAGCAGTCGTCGCACGTCGCTCTCGACCGGGCTGCCGTAGGCCTCGGCATAGGCCGATACCGATGCCTCGCTCTTCGGCGCACGGTTCGGCCTGGACCACGGCAGTTCCTCACCCGGGAGCAGCAGGTCACGCAGCGCCTCGAAACGTGCGCTCACCGCGTCCATGTCGTCAGCGGAGAGAAGTAGACCATCGATCGGCAGGTTCGGACGATGCTCGACGGCGCGGAAGTCGACCGGGACTTTCGCCGCGGCAAGTACGTCGGCGCGCCGACCCGCCAGGTAGCACTCGGGACAGGCGAAGTCGGCGTACACGATGATGCTCATGGCGGTCTCCGATCGACACCCTCTTTCTAACTAGGCTACTCGTAATTACCCGCAGCGACGGGGTCGCCTTTTAGATAAGGCCCTCGCGCATCGCGAAGGCCACCGCGTGTGAGCGGTTACGGAGCTGGAACCGGTTCGTGACGTCGTGCACGATGCTCTTGATCGTGCGTTGGGAGTAGGACAATTGGCGGGCGATCTCGCTGGTCGAGAGTCCCGCAGCGAGCAACCGAAGCACCTCGGTCTCGCGATCGGTGAAGCCTGCAATGTGCAGACCCCGCGGCTCGAGTACCTGGCGCTGGAGCCGCGACACCCGTCCGAGCAGTCGTCCGAGCAGATCCGGCGGCAGCACGCCCTCTCCGGACATCGCGGCCGTGGCCAACCGGACCAGGATGTCGGCGTCGATCTCGCAGCGGCGAGCCACGGCGCACACACCGTTCTCCACTGCGGCGAGCACATCAGCGTCGTCGAGGTCGCTCGCGATGAGCACGACCTTTGTCATGCGCCGGCACTGCAGGCTGCGAAGAGTCTTCTTCGTGTGCTCGTCGATCCGATCCGTCGCCACGATGACCACCGTGTCCGGCGACGCGTCGTCGTCGTCCACCAAGCGGACTTCTGGTCGCGAGTAGAACGTGGTCCGCAAGCCGTTACGCAGGATCGGGTCGGCCGCGAGAAGCAGCACCGGGATTCGAGTGAGCTGTGACATCAGGTTGCCCCCTGATCAGTCGCGGTGGTGTCGGACCGACTCCGACGCACGCCTCGCGCTTTCTCTGGTACGCGGCCCAACCTTCCGTGTCGGGCATCCCGGGCGCATGGGACCAGTGTCCCGACTCTGCCCGCTCGGGCGGCCCGCCGGACGTCTCTAGGCGTCGGTGGTGCCCGGTCGGCGCCCGAGTCCGGCTTCGCGCGCCCGCACGATCGCCTGGGCCCGGTCGGCCACCCGGAGCTTGGTGAAGATGATCGAGACCTGGTTGCGGATGGTCTTCGCACTCAGCGACAGCGTGTGGGCGATCTCGCCGTTGTTGTGCCCAGCGGCGATCAACGACAGGACCTCGCGTTCACGTGCCGAGAGTTCAGGAAACGACGTGGCGGCCGAGACCGGCAGACCGTTGAAGTAGCGCAGCACCTGTGCACCGATGGACTGACCGAAGATCGCCTCACCGCGGGCGACCGCGTGGACGGCGCGCACGATGTCATCGGGTTCGGCGCCCTTGAGCAGGTAGCCGCGGGCGCCGGCACGCATCGCGTTGAACACCGACTCGCTGTCGTCGAACATGGTGAGTACCAGGACCCCGACATCAGGGTTCGCATTCGTGATCGCGCGGGTGGCCTCGACACCGCCCAGGTCCGGTAGATGCAGATCCATGACGACCACGTCCGGGCGCGTCCTGGCGGCAGCCTCGATGGCGGCCAACCCACCGGCGGCCTCGCCGACCATTTCGATGTCATCCCGCTCGGCCAAGGCGGCGCACAGTCCGAACCGGAACAACGGATGATCGTCCACGACCATCACCCGCATGACGTTCACAGTGCCGCCGGGATCGGGTAGAGGGGCAGGATCGCCACGACGCTCGTACCGCCGGCGGTCAACGTCTTGATGACGAGCGAACCGCCGAGCTGCGCGGCCCGTTCGCGCATCGAGCCGACGCCGACGCCGCGGCCGATGGCGTCGGGAAACCCGACTCCGTCGTCGATGACCTCGACCCGCAGCGCGACGCCGCGCTGCAGGTGCACCGAGCAGCGGCTCGCGCTGCTGTGCCGAGCAACGTTGGTGAGCGCTTCGCACACGATTCGATAGGTGGCGACCTCCACGACCGCAGGGAGGGCCGCAAAATCCCCGGCGCTGGAGAACTCGAAATCGACGTGCAGCCCGTCTCCATCCGGACCGAGCCTCGTGGCAAGCAAGTCGATGTGCTCGCGCACCGCAGCGACCAGGCCAAGTTGATCGAGGACCGGCGGACGCAGTGTCTCGAACAGCCTGCGGACCTCTTCGATCGCTGACTGGAGTTCGGTTTCTAGATGGAGGAGAAGTTGCTCGGCCTCAGTTGCGTCGCGAGTAACCATACGGTGAGCCGTGTGCAGGCCGAGCGAGATCGCGGCCAGGATCGGCCCCAGCCGATCGTGCAGTTCGCGACGCAGATGTCGTCGTTCCTGCTCGCGCGCGTAGAGCACGCGATCCAGCGCCTGTCTTCGGTCACGCAGCAGCCGCGCGGTGTGCAAGACCGCGCCCGCGTGTTGGGCGATCGCGGCGAGGTCCCGCCGCTCGCGTCGCGTCGGTAATCGCCCCGGCCGACTCCCGGTGACGGTGCAACGCCCGGCCGGACGGCCCTGGTAGGTCAGCGGGCAGGAGAACATCGTGCCGACGGATTCGCCGTGTGTTGCGGTGAGTTCGTCCCAGTCCGGATGGTTGGTCTCGATACGGACGTAGGACAGGCCCAGCTCACCGGCGATGACCTCAGCCATTGCTTGCAGCAGTTCGTCCTGCCGCCGGGCGTGCTCGATGCGCACTGCCAGAGCAGACGTCACCCGGTCGAGCCCGCTCGCAGCGAAGCTCGGCCTGACCGTCCACCTGGATCGCCAGCGATTGGACACGAACACACGATGATCGTGACGCATTCGGTCTTTGTTAGAAACCGTCGCGGGCGAATTAAACCCTTCTGTCGCATCAATTAGTCACCATCGCTTCACTCCCGCCACACACTTGACCTGCCTGTCGCACGGAGCACTGCCCATAGGGGCAACTCGCTGCGGCGATTGACTCCTAGCGTCGATGCCATGGCCGTTCCAGGACTCCCCCAGGGTGGCGCTCGCGCGATTATCAACAACTGCCGGTGCGCCGATGCCTTTCGTTACGTGCCACCGGGACAGGTGGTGGCCCGCGCAGCGACCTACATCGAGGAGGTCCTGCTGAAGTTCTCGCTGAGCTTCTCCGGATCGCTGCTCATCGAGTGCGCCGACACACCATCGGGTACGAGTCAGCTACCGGCGGAGGACAGTCCTGCACTACAGGTCGCCGGCGCAGCGCTGGACCTGATCGCAGACGGTCTGTTCGTCAGCTCGATCCGTGGCGACGAACCACGAATCGAGAGCTCGGACGGACATCGGTTCACCCACCAGGCCAGTTCGATCACCGGACCGCGGACCCGACGCTTCGTAGGGCAGTGCGTCATCGAGTTGCCGGCCGGCCCGCGCTGCGCGACCACGGTGAGCGGTTCCCTGCAGTACACCCTCGAGGTCACCGCGTCCGCGCCGTCGGATCCAGTCGATTGCGCCGGCGGATGGTCCGATCGATATGACCGATCGCTGGCCTCGATCGGAGCGGTTGTGCTCGCCCCGGTGGCGGTCTCCACAGAGCGCGCCGCACGCCTGTACCCAGTCGGTCGGGCCAGCTGAGCAACGCGTCACGCCGCACGCCACTGCGTGCCGTCCCACCGCCATTGGCCGTCCTCGGACAACTGGCCGCGGTAGTCCTCGGCTTGAGCGCCGCCCCCGTTCGCGCCCCCCGCATCGGGCCCGTGCGCAGCGCCGCCGTCCGTGGCGATCCATTCCGTCCCGTTCCACTGCCACTGGCCGTCCTCGGACAACTGGCCGTGGTTGTCGTTCGACTGGCCGCCGCCCCCGTTCGTGGCGACCCAGTTCGTACCGTCCCACTCCCACTGGCCGTCCGCGGACACCTGCCGGCCGTTCGCACTGCCGCCAATCTCCTGCCACTGCGCGCCGTCCCATTGATAACGTCCGTCCGCCGAACGCTGGCCCGCCTGATCGACTGGGTTCTCCAGGTCGTGACGCAATTGGTCCAGGGCGTTGTAGGGAGAGGTCCAGTAGTAGTCGATCGCGGCCTGCTGCTCGAGATAGAGGATCGCCTCCCACACCGCAACGGTGGCCGCACCGTCGTTGTCCAAACCACGCTCGGACTGCACGAGTCGAACGGCGGATTCGGTGCGCAGGTCATAGGTGCCATCGGGCCAATCAGTTGAGAACCCGAGCAGCCAGAGGCGAATCTGCAGCGTCAGGACCCACTCGCCGGAATCGCCGAGCTCGAGGCGCTCCGGTTCTTGTCCGGTCAGGGACTGTGCCATCGTCTTACCTCCGTCGGCGGATTCATGATCATGCGTTCGGCTGCCATCGGTTGTCGACCCATCGCCAGTGGCCGTCCTCGGAGAGTTGGCCCTGATAGTCACTGTCGGTAACCAGGTCTGCGTCTGGCCGACCCGCTGATTCGATGACCTCGGCCGGGTACCAGCTCGCGTCGTGCCACACCCAGGTCTGGTCGTCGGACAGCTGCCCCTCAACCGGCGCCCCGCTGTCCTCGGGCGGTGTTTCGGCAGGGGCGAGCGAGAGGAGTGCGGCCCAGACCTGCCGCCCGACGATCATGGTCTCGCCCTCGTTCACACTCACCTGGTACGCCAGGGTGAAATCACGAATGGCGGCCACGGTCCGCTCCCCCAGGATCCCATCACAGCAGCCGGGGTACACGCCGAGAGTGTGCAACCGCAACTGCAGCTCGACGACCCAATCGTTGGCGTCGCCGATCACGAGGTCCGGGTAGTCGTCCGCGGAGCTCATTCCTGCGCCTGGTCAGGACCGCGCGTCGGTACGGACACGCTCCCAGCGTTTCGGCGCCGCCGGATTGTTCGGCGCGGTCGGGTCCGGCTCGATGTCGGTCCTCGCGCGCTGGGCGTCCCGTCCCGCGACGCCCAGCGCCGGTCGTTCGACCGGGTCGGTCCGCAGCGCGATCTTGTCCGCCGGTGGCGCGATATCGGTGTCTGGGTCGGGGCGGTGCGGAGCGCTCACCGAGAGCACGAAGGCCGCCCGGGCAGGCATGCCCAGGCTCGCCCACAACGGGCCGGGGCCGGCAGCGTCGAGATCGACCAAGACCGGGAGTCCGAGTTCGGCGAGGGTGTCGGGTAGGCAGGAGACCGGCAGGGATTCCCCACCGGCGAGAGCCTGCAGCGCGCTGTCGAGCAGTTGGTGTTCCTCGGCGATCTTCGGCGCGCGGGCCGTGACGAGATAGGACAGCCGGTACCGCCGTGGCGGTGCGGTCCGGGCGGTGACACGGCCATTCTCGCCGCGGATGTCCTCGATACCGGACGCTGCGCCCCGCTCGTCGCCGGCGACCGCGAACAGGAACAGATCGACCGACGGGGAGGGTTTCTCGGTGTTCCAGGTCGGTTTGGGCGGGTCGAGACGTACGACCGTGCCCTTCGGCAGCACTCGGCCGAGAGCACGACACAGTGCCTCGTCGACCTCGGCAATCATGCCCGCAGCCTGCCATGGGCACGGCAGCGCGGAAGAGCGCTCGTACTGTCCCGAAAGGCTGCACCGGATTGCCCCTCGGGGCAGTTTCGGCTGCCCCCGCCCTCACCCTGTACGTCGCTGTGCAGGCCGTCGCCTACTGCGACATTCGCGCTGAGATCCGCGATCACCATCGCGATCCTGCTGTGGTCAGACTCGGGAGACGGAGACAAAGCATGCCAAGCAGTTACCTGTCACCAGGCGTGTACATGGAGGAGGTCTCGTCCGGCTCCCGGCCGATCGAGGCAGTCGGCACTGCGGTGGCCGCGTTCGTCGGCTTCGCCGAGGACGGGCCGCTCAACGAACCGGTCCTCGTGACCAACTGGACCCAGTTCAAGGCCACCTTCGGCGATTTCGTCGACGGCTACTACTTGGCGCACGCCGTCTACGGATACTTCCTCAACGGCGGCGGCATCGCGTACGTCGTGCGGGTTGGCGGCTCGTCCGCATCCGGTGCGTCGGGGGGCACACCGGTCGCCGAGCTGCTCGCCGCCGGAGACGAGGCGAAGCCGGCCATCACCTTCAGCGCCAAGGACCCGGAACAGGCGGGCCTGTCCGTTGAAATCCAGCCCGCAGGCGAGGAGGGCGAGGACACCTTCAAGATCCTGGTGAAGCGGGGCGGAGAGGTGGCCGAGACCTTCGACAACGTCACCACCCGCCGCGGACCGCAACACGTCTCGACGGTCATCCGTCAACAGTCCCAACTGATTACGGTCGAGGACGTCCGCGGACGCGCCTTGGCTGTTCCCCGCCACGGCGAGGTCGCCCTGCAGTCGCCGCCGGCGGTGCCGGAGAAGGTGCAGGCCGGTGCGTACGTCGGCAACTCGGCCGACCGGACCGGGTTCGGCGGCCTCGAAGCGATCGACAACGTGACGATGCTGGCGGTGCCGGACCTGATGGCCGCGCTGCAGAACGGCAATCTGACTACCGAGGACGTCAAGGCCGTCCAGCTCGCCATGATCGCGCATTGCGAACTGATGGCCGACCGGGTCGCGATCCTGGACACCCCGCCCAGCCTCAACGCGCAGCAGGTCAAGGACTGGCGTATGGACGTCACGGGGTACGACAGCAAGTACGCAACCATGTACTGGCCCTGGATCAAGGTGGCCGATCCGGTCGCCGGCAAACAGGTGTTCATCCCGCCGTCGGGGCACATGGCAGGCATCTGGGCGCGCAACGACTCGACCCGCGGCGTGCACAAGGCCCCGGCCAACGAGGTGATCCGCGGTGCGGTGACGCTCGAGCTCAACATCACCAAGGGTGAGCACGACACCCTGAATCCGATCGCGGTCAACTGCATCCGGTCCTTCCCCGGACAGGGCATCCGGGTCTGGGGTGCGCGCACGCTGTCCAGTGACCCGGAGTGGCGCTATCTCAACGTCAGACGCCTGTTCAACTACGTCGAGAAGTCGATCCTGAACGGCACCAACTGGGTGGTCTTCGAACCGAACGACCCGAAGCTGTGGGACTCGGTCAAACGCACCGTGAACATGTTCTTGCGGCGCGTCTGGCGCGACGGCGCGCTGTTCGGCCGCACACCGGCGCAGGCCTTCTTCGTCAAGTGCGACGAGGAGAACAACCCACCGGAGAACCGGGACGCCGGGATCCTGACCGTCGAGATCGGCATTGCGCCGGTGAAACCGGCCGAGTTCGTGGTCTTCCGCATCTCGCAGTTCTCCGATGGCGCCGGGCTGGACGAGTAGCCGACATGACCATGCCAATCCGCAGTGGAATCTGCATCAATATCTGCATTGAGAAGGGTTCATCATGAGCAGCGGCTTGCAGGCCGGCGATGCGATCACCGCCTCACGGTTCTCCATCGTCATCGACGGATACCAGATCGCGTCGTTCGCCGAGCTCGTCGGCATCACCACTGAGGTCGAGCCCGTCGAGCTGATGGAGTCGACCGACAACGAGGTGCGCCTGAAGAAGTTGCCGGGCAAGCGCAAGCCCCCGACGCTGATCCTCAAGCGCGGCAAGAATCAGAGCATGGAGCTGTGGCTCTGGCACGAGGCGGTGCTGATGGGCGATATGGCCGCGGCGCGCAAAAGCTGTTCGCTGGTGATGTACGCGACCGACGGCACCGCGGTCGCCCGGTATCACCTGGAGATGGCGTGGCCGTCCAAGCTCGAGATCGGTGGCCTCAAGGCCGGCGCGAGTGAGGTCCTGATGGAGACCGTCACGCTGGTGTGCGAGCACATCCAGCGCGTGGCGCCGTAGCCGCATGACTGCTGTGGCTGATCTCCCTGACACCGCCCTCCGGACGGAGTACCCCTTCACGCTGCCGCGCGGCTACGTCGATCAGCACGGTCGGCGACATCGCGACGGCGTGATGCGCCTCGCCACTGCGCGCGACGAGCTCACGACGCAGAACGATCCGCGGGCCAAACAGAACCCGGCCTACCTGACCGTCCTGCTACTGGAGCGCACGGTCTCGCGGCTCGGCGACGTCGGGAACATCGACACCTTCGTCATCGAGAACCTCTTCGCGTCGGACCTGGCCTTCCTGCAGGACCTGTACCGGCGGATCAATTCCGACGGTCATGCCGAAGTCGCCGTCGGGTGTCCCCACTGCGGTGAGGAGTTTGCGGTCGACATTGCCGGTGATGCACCGGGGGGATCGTGACGTACGCGGCCGACCGGCTTTGGAAAGAGGTCGCGTACGTCGGTTACTACCTGCATTGGGGCTTCGCGGAGGTCCTCGACATGGACCACCGCACCCGTCAACGCATAGTCGCCGAGGTCGGCGAGATCAACGCCCGGGACGACGGCGATTGACAGGGCCTGACCGACCCCACAGTGGGTCGGCGGCCACCAGAACGGCCCGCTCAGGCGGCATTTCCATCGGACACCAGGAGAGGAACACCAGATGCGGTGGTCCGTGCGCCGCAACGACAAGGGGCTCGGCGCGCAGGATGCGCCGGCCCCTCCTCCTCCTGTGTCTGACACCGGATCAGAGCTGGCGGCGAGCGCGTCTACGCCTGCCTGGGCCGCCCTCCCGCCGATGGCGCAGAGCTGGTCACCTATTGCGCCGCTGACCTCCGTCCCGCAGCAGGCGATGGCCACCGAACGGACGATCATCGAACGGGCGCCTCGCGTGACCGACGACGGCCGGCCGGAACCCGGGCGGGTGGTCGGCCTTGCCTCTATCGTGTCGCGGCCGACCGTGCGGGTCGACGCAGTAGAGGTCGAAGTGCCGTCCGCGGACTACCGCACCGAAGCGCCGCTTCGGCATGCGCCGGCGCGGCCGCTGGTTGAACATGGCCCCCTCACCGAGGCGGTGGACGCCTACGTTGGTGAACCGTTCGCCCCGCCTCGCCCGGTAACTCCGCCCGTCGCTTTGCCGTCGGCCCCCCGCGCAGAGCCGAGGGTCCAGGCCGCGACCGATGCCGGAAGCGCCTTCCAGGAGGCTCTGGCCAACCTGGCCAAGAGCGGCCATCCGCAGTACGTCCCGGGCGGCGTGACGCAGCCGGCAACGGCACCGCCTGCCTCCGAGCCGTCTGCGAGCGCGAAGCCCCGGGTCGCAGGGTTGCAACCCCCAGTCGATCGGGCCCCGCAGATCGATCCCACCGTCGAGCGACGGCTGGACACTCCGTCACTCACCCACCGGCGCAACACTCTCGCCCAGAGCCGACGTCTCGGTCTCGGCGCACCGATCTCGGCCGTTCCAGGACCTGGCGAGGCTTCCGCACAGCAGCCGACGGAGCCTGCCGCGCAGGTCGAGCCGGCGCCGCCGATCGAGCCGGCGCCACCGCCGTCGACTGCCAGCACCACTCCTGAGACGGACACGACTCCCGCCCCGGCGGCATCGATCCCCACACCGGAACCCCCGGCCCGAACCACCGACCAGGATGCCCCCACCACCTCGCCGACAGTCGGACAGCATCGTCGAGCAGGCGATCCGTCCGATGCTCCCGGCGACGGCGACGCACCTGGGCACAACGGACCGATCGTCCCCGCCTCGCCGGTTCGTCCCATCGCCGACGGATCGGCCCGGCCCACCCTACGTACCTCGCCCCTGGTGTACCGGGCCACCGCGCGTCCGACGCTGTCGCCGGTCGAACCGCGGGTCGTCGAACGTGCTGTCGTCACCCGTGCGCCCCAGGATCTCGTGCAGTCATTGCGCGCGAGCCATGGCATAGACGTGGGCGGCGTAGAGGTCCGTCGCGACACCGCCACCGGCGCGGAGGCGAGCAGTCGGGGCGCCCGCGCGTTCACCCGGGGCGGCACCGTCCACCTGCCCGAGGCGGCCGGGTCGGTCACGAGCACGGCGACGCGCGCCCTGCTCGCGCATGAACTGGTGCACGCCTCCCAGCAGCGTCGCTTCGGCGGCACGCTGCCGGCCGAACACACTCCCGAGGGGCATGCGCTCGAGCAGGAGGCGCTGGCGGCGGAACGCTCATACGGCGGTTCGACAGAACTCACCTCCGCCGAGCCGCTGCGCCACGCCCCGCCGAAGGTCAGCGCCACCTGGGTGGAGGACCGCATCACCCAGCACGCGCTGGACCTCGCACCGCCGCCCCAGCCTATGCAGTTCCCGAGTCAGGACCAGATCTACGAATTCAAGTACGCCGCTCAAGAGGTGATCAAGGACGCCATGGGCAGCGGCGAGCTCAGTGGGAGCGGCAGCGGCTCGGGTGGATCAAGGATTCAGGACGGCTCGCAGGGAGTGGGCGTCGGCGGCGCTACGAACGAGAGAGATTTCGACACCCAGGTGCTGGCCGCGATCAACATCCAACGTCGACACCAGAACTTGCCCGCGGTCAGCTCCATCAGTGACCTCGGCCGCGGCGACCAGGAGCTGATCCACCAGCAGTGGATGGCGAGCAGCGCTCAGCTCGAAGACCAGAAGATGCGAACCGAACTTCGCCGGGGGCTCGGTCTGCCCGAGACCGGGGGGGGAACCGCTGCGCGCAGCGGCACCAACGCTCCAGGCGGCACTACCCCTGGCGGCACCGCCGGTGTACCACTGGTTCTGCCGGATGCTGTCGCCAACGCCGCACTGGCCGGCCTCGCCACCACCCCTGCAGCGACTGCCGCTCTGCAGGCCGGTGCAGCAGCGGGCGCCGCGGCCGGGGCAGCCGCTGCGGCATCAGCCGTGGTGCCCGGCGCCGGTTCGAGTGACATCGCGTCGGCAGCGGCGGCTGCGGTGCCCACCCGGGCCACACCCACGCTGCCGTCGGGCGCAGGTGCAGCCGCGAGTGGCGGCCCGCGTGGCGTCGGGATCGGTGGGGCCACGAATCGGACCGAGTTCTACGCGGACGTACTGAAGGCCATCAACATCGCGCAAGGCAGCGGACGGCAGTACGGCTCCATCGACGATCTACCGTCCGGGGACCGCGCGCTGGTCGAGCAACAGTGGGCCGTGCTCGAGCAGCAACTGAACGATGACAAGGCTCGTTTTGCCGTCGCCCAGGCGTTCCAGGGGCAGGCGGCGACGCGACAACAGGCCGACGCGGGAGGAACCGGGACGACCCCGGCCCGGGCCGCAGCCGCGGCCACCACGCCGGTCGCCACACACGGACCGGCAACCGCGGCGACGACAGCCGGCTACACGAACGTCCGCCCCTCGGGACACACCGAGACGCCGATCGACGCGCTAGACCTCACCGAGCTCGCCGTCCGGCTCTATGACCGCCTGCGCAGCCAGATGCGCACGGAACTCCTCGTCGACCGTGAGCGGGCCGGCCTGCTCACCGATTTCAGGTAGGAAACCATGGCAGCACTGAGCGACACCACCAACGTCGGCCTAGCGAACCGGTTCAAGGTCTCGATCGTCCCCGAGGGGTTCAACCTCGGCAGCTGGCAGAAGGCCGAGGGACTCGACGTCTCCTGGGACATGCCCGACTACCGCGCCGGGGACGCCGGCAACCTGCGCTGGTATTTCCCGGCCAACACCAAATATTCGCCGGTCAAACTCGTCCGCGCGGCATGTGATGACTCCATGGCCGTCCGCGACTGGCTCAACTCCAACTCGTTCACCTTCCAGAAGAGCCGCAGCCAGGTCAAGATCGAGCTCTTCGATTCCAGCGGCAAGGTCCCGGTCGTCACGTGGGAGCTGAAGAATGCGCTCCCAAAAAAGTGGTCGATCAACTCCATGGACGCTGGGGCCAGCACGGTCTCGGTCGAGACGATCGAATTCGACCACGAGGGCTTCCTCGACGACGAGACCGCCATCGGCGCCTGATCCGCACGATCGACGAGCCGGGAGCACGCGCACATGACGATGAGCCTCGAGGCCATTCTCGGCCTCAAGACACGCTTCCTCGTCACTGTTGACGGGGTGAGCCTCGGCGGGTGGGGGAAGTGCTCGGGTCTGAAGGTCGACTTCCATCCGATGACGATCTCGGAGGGCGGCAACTACGACTACAAGCCGATCCTGCCCGGCAATCTCGAATACACGCCGATCACCCTCGTGCGGGCGATGAACGCCGCCGACTCGATGGTCGTCCAGTCCTGGCTGCGCGAGCGGGTCGGTAGCTGGGTGCACGGCATCGACAGCGGTCACAGCCTTATCGGCGCCGCGACGAATCTGGTCAGCAGCGCGCTGGGCGGCGGCAGCGCGGCCGGCGGAACCGCAAAGATCACGCTCTGCGATCCGAACAACAATCCGGTGCTCTCGTGGGATCTGCGCAACGTGTACCCGAGCAAGTGGATCGGCCCAGACCTCGACGCCATGACGATGGGCATCGCGACCGAGACGCTCGAACTCGTGCACGAAGGCTTCCTGTGACCGCCGCCGACGAGGGTCGGGCCAGCTTCCGCACTAACGATGACACGAGGAGAACGCGGTGAGTCTCAGTATCGGCGGGAGCGTGTCGGTCGGTGGTGTCGCGAGCGCGGCCGCCGGAGTAGGGATGGCCGCATCGGCCCTGGCGACCGGCCGGATGCCGGCGTCGATCCGGTGCATCGAGCTCACCGGCCCCCCCGGGTTCATCCTCTTCGACTTCAACCCGGACAAGCTCACCGTCAAGCGGACCGTCACCGTGAACTCCCGGCCGTCAGCCGGGGGCGGCGCCGCGTCGCCGGGCGGATCGTCGGGTCCTATCGCCCAGCAGGTGAAGACGCCGGACATCACGATCAGCGACATCATCTTCGAGGGCATCCTCACCAAGATCCGCTGCGACACGTTGTTCCACTGGCAGAGCCCGCCGAGCGGTGGCGCCGCCGCCGGGCTGTCCCTCTACGGTGTGCCGCAGACCAACCCACCGAAGGTGACCTTCCAGTGGGGTCCGCCGATGGTCGGCTTCATGTACGACGCCATGATCACGAGCGTCACCGTGAACTACGAGCGGTTCACCCCCATGGGCATCCCCATCCGGGCGAAGGTGACGTTGAACCTGCAGCAGGTGGTCAGCGACTGGGCCGATCTGCCCACCAATCCGACCTCCGGCGGCCTGGCCGGGCGCCGTAGCCATGTCGTGCGCGACGGCGACTCCCTCCAGTCGATCGCAAACCACCATTACGGCACACCCGGGGCATGGCGGCGCGTCGCGGCCATGAACCGCATCGACAATCCCAGCCGACTCCGACCCGGGACCCGCGTCTACCTGCCCAACCCCGACGAGCTGGCCGAGGGTGCAACGTGACGTCAGCCCTCGGCGGCGCGACCGCCACCTCGATCGTCACCCCGAGCATCAAGGTCGGCAAACCGGTCGGCCTGCCCTTGATGCCCACGGTCATCAGCAATCTCATTCGAACGGTCGTCGACACCCACGTCCACCTGCCCGATATGTTCGAGATCACCTTCAACGACAACGGTGGCACGACACTCGACGACGCCGGTCTCACGATCGGTGCCACGGTCCAGATCGACGGCGTGAAGGCCGGCGGCACCGGCAGTACCACCCTCATCAAGGGTGAGGTGACCTCGATCGAGGCGATCTGTACCGACGGCGAGGTTCTGAGCATCGTCCGCGGCTATGAACGGGCGCACCGTCTGCAACGGGCCAAACGGACGCAGACCTACGTCAACATGACCGACTCCGACATCGCCCAGAAGGTCGCCCAACGGGCCGGTCTCGAGGTCGGCACCGTGGACAGCTCCTCCACCACGCACGTGCACATCTCACAGGTCGCACAGACCGACTGGGAATTCCTCACCCAGCGGGCGCGCGAGATCGGCTTCGAGGTCGGCGTCGTCCAGGGCAAGTTTTTCTTCCGCAAGGCCTCAGGCGAGTCGGCCGGCGGCCTCGGTGCCGCGGCCAGCGCTGCATCCTCGGTCGCGAGCGCCCTCGGCATGGGCGGCGACCTGGTCTTCAAACAAAACCTGATCAGCTTCTTCCCCCGCGTCTCGGCCGCCAACCTCACTCCCGAGGTCGAGGTCCGGGTGTGGGACCCGAAGGCGGCCCGTGTGGTCGTCGGCAATGCTGATGCCGCCAGCAAGACCGCGACCATCGACGGCCAGGACCCCAAGGCA
>JBDTFN010000208.1:0-5762 GCA_039937915.1 Jatrophihabitans sp.
TGAACCCGACGGACGCGCGAACGTCCGCCACACTGCCGTGCTCGAGGAACCGTACCGGTATGCCGATCTCGCGGGTGGGAACATCGAGTCCCGAGTTCCGCAGCGTCTGGGCCAGACGCGAGCCGACACCGCCGGTCACCACTCCGTCCTCGACCGTGACGACCAGCGACGCCGTGGCGGCGAGGGCACACAACGCGGGCTCGAGCGGGCTCACCCACCGCGGCGAAACGACCCGAACCGTGTACCCGGCCTGCCGCACAGCCTGGGTCGCGTCCAGCACGTCGGCCGCCATGGCACCAACGGCCACCAGGAGCACATCGACCGCGGAGTCGGGGGCCGGTTCGGCCAGCACGTCGACCCCGTCCACCTCACGTAATGCAGGCAGATCGGCTCCCAGCGGGGTCTTCGGAAAGCGCACCACCGTCGGACCATCGGTGACCTCGACCGCCTCGCGCAGCGCTTCCCGCAGGCGGGTCTCATCGCGCGGCGCGGCGATCCGGATGCCTGGGACCATGCCGAGCAGCGCAAGGTCCCACATCCCGTTATGGCTGGGACCGTCTTCCCCAGTGACGCCGGCACGGTCGAGGACGACGGTGACCGGCAGTCGGTGAAGTGCGACGTCCATCAGCAATTGGTCGAACGCCCGATTGAGGAACGTCGCGTAAATCGCGACGACCGGATGGAGCCCGGCCGAGGCGAGACCGGCCGCTGAAGTCATCGCGTGCTGCTCGGCGATGCCGACGTCATAGGTGCGGTCGGGGAAGCGGCGCTGGAACCTGCCGAGGCCGGTCGGCTCACACATCGCCGCGGTGATGGCCACGATGTCGTCGCGTTTTTCGCCCAGCGACAGCAGTTCGTCACCGAAGACACTGGTCCAGGTTCGCCCGCTGCTCTTGCGCGCCAAGCCCGTGACCGGGTCGAAGCCTCGCGACTGGTGCATCTGGTCGGCCTCGTCGTTCTCGGCCGGCGCGTAGCCGTACCCCTTGCGGGTTGCGGCATGGACGATGACCGGGCCACCGAATCCGCGCGCGGCTCGCAGAGCCGCTTCCAGGGCGGCAATGTCGTGACCGTCGACCGGCCCGACGTACTTCATGCCGAGATCCTCGAACATCCCCTGCGGTTGCAGCAGACCCTTCAGCCCGCGCTTCATCCCGTGCAGAGCCTCGTAGAGCGGCGGACCGACGAACGGCGTGCGATCGAGCGCGCCCTTCACTTGGCGCAACGTCTTCTCGTAGTTCGGCGAGAGCCGTAGGGAGGACAGATGCTGCGCGAAGCCACCCGCGGTCGGCGAGTAGGAGCGGCCGTTGTCGTTGATCACCACGATGACCGAGCGGTCGGAGGCCGCGATGTTGTTCAGCGCCTCCCAGCACATCCCGCCGGTGAGCGCACCGTCACCGACGACAGCGACCACGGGCCGCCGCTCACCGCGGACGGCGAACCCCTTGGCCAACCCGTCGGCGTAGGACAGTGCCGTCGAGGCGTGCGAGTTCTCGATCCAGTCGTGCGGGCTCTCCTGCCGGCTGGGGTAGCCGGACAACCCGCCGGTCTTACGCAGCGTCGGCATCTGCGCGGCGCGTCCGGTAAGGATCTTGTGGACGTACGCCTGGTGCCCGACGTCGAACAGGATCGGCTCGGTCGGCGAGTCGAAGACCCGGTGCAGCGCGATGGTCAACTCGACGGCGCCGAGGTTCGGGCCGAGGTGTCCGCCGTTGCGGGCAACGGTGGTGATCAGCAGGTCCCGGATCTCCGCGGCAAGGCTGGCGAGGTCCTCGGCTCCGAGGTCGCGCAGCGCGGCCGGGGAGTCGAGTCCGTCCAGCACCCGCGTCATATTTCGATCCTACGTACTGCCGGGTACTCGCGTCGTTCGCACACGGTCCGTGTCGTCGGGTTCGAGCACGGCGACGCATTCGACGTGATGCGTCATGGGGAACGCGTCGAAGGCTTGCAAGGACACCAATCGCCAGCCGCTCCCGAGTGCGGTACCGACATCGCGCGCCAGCGCAGCCGGATCACACGCGACGTACCCCACCGCTCGGGCGCCCAGGCCGAGCAGGCCCTGCATCACCGCGCGCCCGGCACCGGCCCGTGGCGGGTCGAGCACCACCACGTCCGGATGCATCTCCAGTCCCGCGAGAACTTGCTCGTCCACCCGCCCTCTGCGGACCTCGGCCTGCGGCAGATCGGCCAGATTGCCCGCAGCGTCGGCCACCCCGACGGCCGAGGACTCCAGCCCGAGCACTCGGCCGGTCGGGCCGACAGCACCGGCCAGCGACGCGGTCAACGCACCGGAACCGGCGTAGAGATCCAGTACCGACTCCCCCGGGAGCGGGCGCAGCCCGTCCAGCAGCGCGGTGGCAAAAGCCTCGACCGCCTCGGGATGCACCTGCCAGAACGACCCGGCCGCGACGCTGAAGTCGCGGCCCAGGGCCTGGTACCGAAGCCGCGCGGGGCCGGAGACGAGCCGCACCCGGTCCGGTGGACGTCGCCCGCGCGACTGGCGGCCCGGTCCGGGACTGTGCGACAGCACCGTGACGTCCGGGCCGTCCCCCCGCGCAACCTCGATCCCGCTGAGCCCGGGCCAGGTCGCGCCGAGCGCCGCCGCATCCCCCACCGAATCGGTGCCGAGCAGGCACCCCTCGATCGGGATCACCTCGTGCGAACGGTGCACCCGCATGCCGGGTCGGCCGTCCCGGTCGACGGCGTAGGTGTTGCGTGACCGCCAGTGCAGCGGTCCGCCCGGCAGCGCGACAACCTTCTCGAGCAGCCCCGCCACATCCAGGCCCGCCAACCGGGTGAACTGGTCCCGGATCACCTCGGCCTTGAGTTCACGCTGCGCGGCCGCATCAACGTGCTGCCAGTCGCAGCCACCGCAGCGCCCTGGTCCGGCGTAGGGGCACGGCGCGTGCACCCGATCCGATGAGGCGACCAGCACCTCAACGGCGTCGGCGAAGCAGAACGGCCCTCCGGCGTCCTCGGTCACGAGCGCGATGACGGTCTCCCCCGGCAACGCGTGCCGGACGAACACCGCGCGTCCCTCGTGCCTGGCCACGCAGGAGCCCCCGTGGGCCGGGCCGCCGATCAGCAACTCGACCCGGTGACCCAGCAGCGGACCGTGCTCAGCCACTGGAACCCGGCACGTCGTCGCTGGGCGCCGTCCGTCCTGGCATCGCCGCAGAGGTCCGCACCGGCTGCTCCTCGTTCTCTGAGGGCACTGCCGGTCCGTCGGGACGCAACGGACGGGCCGCGGCGGCCGCGGAGGAGTCGAGTTGCCACGGCACGCTGGTGACCATCACTCCGGGCTGGTACAGCAGTCGGGTCTTGAGCCGCAGCGCCGACTGGTTGTGCAGAAGCTGCTCCCACCAGTGCCCGACGACGTACTCGGGGATGAACACGCTGACGAGATCGCGCGGCCTGTCCGCCCGCAGCTTCTTGATGTAGCCGAGCACCGGCCTGGTGATCTCCCGGTAGGGCGATTCCACGACGGTGAGGCTCACCGGTAGATCAAGGCGTTCCCATTCGGCCTGCAGCGCCCGGGTGGTGTCGCTGTCGATGTTGACCGTCAGGGCGGTCAAGGAATCCGGACGGGTCGCCTTGGCGAAGGCCAACGCGCGCAAGGTCGGCTTGTGGACCTTGGAGACCAGGACGATGACGTGGTTGCGCGAGGGCATCATCAGGCCGGTGTCTTCGCTGGCCAGCTCCTCGGCCACCCGCGCGTAGTGCTTGTTGATGCCGCGCATGATCGCGTAGAGGATCGGCATCGCGATAAGTACGAGGTACGCACCCTTGGTGAACTTCGTGAGGACCACGATTATCAGCACGACGCCACACAGGGTCGCGCCGAACCCGTTGATCACTCGCGATCGCATGATCCTCGTACGTTCACGCGGATCACGCTCGGTGCGCAGCAGCCGGTTCCAGTGTCGGACCATGCCGGTCTGTCCGAGCGTGAACGAGGTAAAAACGCCGATGATGTAGAGCTGGATCAGGTTCGTGACGTTGGCTTTGTAGATCCAGATCAGGCCGCCGGCAACGATCGCCAGCGCGAGGATCCCGTTGCTGTAGGCCAGGCGGTCGCCACGGTTGTTCAACTGCGCGGGCAGGTTCTTGTCCCGGGCCAGGATCGAGCCGAGTAACGGGAAGCCGTTGAAGGCGGTGTTCGCGGCGAGCACCAGGATCAGTGCCGTCGCCGCCTGGATGTAGAAGAAACCTGGCGAGTGCGGTCCGCCGAAGACCGCGCTGGCCACCTGGGCGATCACCGTCCGTTGTGGACGACCCGTGCACGCGGATTGGGAGATGTTGGTGAAGTGACAACTGTCCGTCGTCGGGTCGGTGATGTGCACGTCGGAGATCAGGGCCAGTGCGGTCAGTCCGACGAACATGGTGACCGCGATCAAGCCCATCGCGACCAGCGTCAGCGCCGCGTTGCGCGCCTTGGGGGGGCGGAAGGCCGGAACACCGTTGGCGATCGCCTCCACCCCGGTCAGCGCGGTACAGCCGGAGGAGAAGGCCCGCAGCGTGAAGAACATGAGCGCAAAGAAGCTCAGCGACCCGTACCCGTGCTGCGTCTCGATGTGGTACTTGGCGCTCTCGGACACCGGTGCGTCGCCGACGATGACCCGGAACAGACCGGTGCCGATCATCACGAAGACGCCGGCCGCGAATAGGTAGGTGGGCGCGGCGAAGGTCGTCCCGGCCTCCTTCAGCCCGCGCAGGTTGATCGCCGCCAACAGGGCGACGAACGCGAGCGCCATCAACACCCGGTGTTGGCCGAGCGACGGCACGGCCGAGATCACATTGTCGACCCCGGAGGACACCGACACGGCGACGGTCATGACGTAGTCGACGAGCAGCGCACTCGCCACGACCACCCCGGCCGCACGACCGATGTTCTTCGACGCGACCTCGTAGTCCCCGCCGCCGGTCGGGTAGGCCTTCACCAACTGCCGGTAGGACAGCACCACGGTGCCCATCAGGACCACGACCGCGCCGGCCACCCATGGGGCGAGATAGAGGAACGCCGTCCCGCCGACGGTCAGGACGATAAGGATCTCCTGCGTCGCATAGGCCACGCTGGACATGGCGTCGCTGGCGAAGATGGGTAGCGCCAGCCGCTTCTTCAGCAGGGTGTGACCGGCCTGCTCGGACGACATCGGGCTGCCGATGACGATCCGTTTCAGCACCCGGGGGAAGACAGCCACCCGGGGAACAGTAGTGGCTGCCCGCCGCCTCGGACTCACCGTCGGTCACCCCGGAACTTTTCTGCCTGCCATCCCGGAACTTTTCTGTTGTCGTCGCGTTCCAGCTAGCGTCTACCCTCGCTGTTGCCGGTACTTCCAGCGCGTTCTTTTGAAGGGGCACTGTGCACATCGTCATCATGGGATGCGGCCGGGTCGGGGCGGCGCTGTCGCTGCAGCTCGCGCCGTTGGAGCACACGATCTCGGTCATTGACCAGGACCCGCTCGCCTTTCGCCGGCTCGGGGAGAACTTTCCCGGACGGCAGGTCACCGGCGTCGGCTTCGACAAGGAGACCCTCGTCGAGGCCGGCATCGAGCACGCCGGCGCATTCGCCGCGGTGAGCAGCGGCGACAACTCCAACATCATCGCCGCCCGGGTCGCCAGGGAGTCCTTCGGCGTACACCGCGTAGTGGCGCGCATCTACGACCCGAAACGTGCCGAGGTCTACGAAAGACTCGGGATTCCGACCGTCGCCACCGTGCCGTGGACGTCCTCGAGACTGATGCGGGCCGTGCTGGGCGAGTCCA
>JBDTFN010000209.1:0-3988 GCA_039937915.1 Jatrophihabitans sp.
GCCACCTGCGCCGATGACTCGTCGCACGCGACGAACGCACAGACCGCCGTCGGGTGGGTCAGGAAGTGATTGGTGTTCAGAGCGATCAGGTGCCAGTTGCCGAGGTCGAAGCTGTAGTAGCCCTCACTACCCGACATCGGCTTCAGACCGACCGCCGTCCCTGCCTGACCGCGCTAGGCGTCCGGCACGAAATCGCCCGCGTCCAGACGCAGCGTGTGCAAGATCCCGAACAGTCGCTCGAGATCGCTGTCGGACAGCGCCGAGAGTCCGAACCTCGACGCATTGAACGCTGCCGTCGCGCGCTGGGCCACGTCACGCCCGGTAGGGGTGATCACCGCCAGGGTGCCGCGGCCGTCGTGCGGGTTCGGCTCCCGACGTACCAGGCCTGCACCCTCGAGCCGATCGATCATGTTCGTCACGGACGTGGCGTGCACCTGCAGCCGATGGCCGATCTTGGACAGCGGCAGCGCACCCTCGCTGGAGTGGACGAGAAGCACCAGAGCCTCGTACCTGCTGAAGGTGATGCCGTACGTGCGCAGCATCGCGTCCAGCTCGGCGATGAGGATCTGATGGGCGCGCATGATCGATGTGACGGCCCGCATCGAGGCGTAGACCGACTCGTCCTCGGCCGGCCAGTGTTCCCGCCACAACTGACCGGCACGCCCGATCGGATCGAAATCCAGAGGCTGCGCCACTAGTCCGCTTGCCCTGGATGAGTCATGGCCGCAGCCTATCCATCGATTTCTCGATCCTGCTGGGTTACATGCACCCACTCCCATCCCTATGACACCGACAACCTCCCCGCGCAGGTGGCGTACGACGCCTACCGGGACGGCAAGCTCATCCGCAGCGCCAAGGCTTGGTCTGCCGCTCGCTCACCGTTCCCGGCGCCCCCTGATGTGGCGGCGCGCGAGTAGCGTTCATCGTCATGAGCGATGCACTGGACCGGCTCGACCTGCTCGACCTCGATGACGAACTGAACGACGAGGATCGCCTGCTGCGCGACACCGTTCGTAAATTCGCGAACGACCGACTGCGCCCGCACATCGCGCAGTGGTTCGAGGACGGCACGCTGCCGGCCCGCGAACTGGCCCAGGAGTTCGGTGCGCTCGGCGTGCTCGGCATGCACCTGGACGGTTATGGCTGCCCGGGGGCGAAGGCGTCTCAGTACGGGCTGGCCTGCGCCGAGATCGAAGCCGTCGATTCCGGCCTGCGTTCGCTGGTGTCGGTCCAAGGCTCGCTGGCGATGTTCTGCATCCACGCCTACGGCAGCGAGGAGCAGAAGCAGCGCTGGCTGCCCGGCATGGCCGCCGGTGAGCTGATCGGTTGCTTCGGCCTGACCGAATCGGACTCCGGCTCGGACCCCGGCTCCATGCGCACCAACGCCAAGCGCGACGGCGACGACTGGATCCTCAACGGCGCGAAGATGTGGATCACCAACGGGTCGCTGTCCGACGTCGCCGTCGTCTGGGCACGTACCGACGAGGGTGTGCGTGGATTTCTCGTCGAGAAGGACATGACGGGGTTCACGACCCAGGACGTGCACCACAAGATCTCACTGCGTGCGTCGGTCACCAGCGAGTTGATATTCGACGACGTACGGGTCCCGGACGCCAGTCGGCTTCCCCTGGCCGAGGGGCTGCGAGCCCCGCTCGGGGCGCTCAATGAGGCGCGGTACGGAATCGTCTGGGGCGTGACCGGCGCCGCCCGCGACGCACTGGCGTCCGCGCTCGACTACGCAGGCGAGCGGGTCCAGTTCGGGAAGCCGATCGCCGGCTTCCAGCTCACCCAGAAGAAGTTCGCCGACCTCGGCGTCGCGCTGCAACTGGCCCAACTCACTGCCCGTCGCATCGGTGAGTTGAAGGACGCGGGGCGGATCAAGCCACACCACATCAGCGTCGGAAAGTTCGCCAACGTCCGCGCCGCTCTCGAGATCTGCCGCGAGGCGCGGTCCATCCTCGGCGGTAGCGGCATCACCACCGAGTACCCGGTACTACGGCACGCGGTGAACCTCGAGACCGTCTACACCTACGAGGGCACCCACGAGGTGCATACGCTGGTCATCGGCTCGACGCTGACCGGGCTCGACGCGTTCCGGTAACCCCGGACGAATCGACAAGGCCAGCCCTCAGCTGGCACCCTGCCGTTTCATGGACTGGAATCAACGATCGTGCGCGCGCCACGGGCACATCACCTACGCACCGAGCGAACCAGAGTTCCGCTCCCGGCTCGAGGCCACCACCCCACTCGGCGATGCCTGGCGTTGTCTACGGTGCGGAACCTACGTTCTGGGCGAACCGCACGGCTCAGGCCCCGCCGACGAGGCGCCGGTGTTGCTGCGCGGCAAAGCTCTTCGCAGTGCCTTCATCCTGCGGATCCTGGCCGTCGAACGATGGCTCCGCGCAGCGATCCTGCTGCTGCTCGCACTGGCGGTCGTCAAGCTCAAGAGCACACAGGTCGGCCTGCACGACCTGTTCGACAAGGACCTCACTGCGCTACGGCCGTTCTTCGACCAAGTCCATTTCGACGTCAAGGACTCGAGCACGATCGAGAGCATCGAGAAGCTGCTCAACGCGAAGTCGACCACGTTGAACCTCATTGCAGCCGGGATCCTGTTCTACGCGCTGCTACAGATCGCCGAGGGAATCGGGCTGTGGTCCCTCAAACGCTGGGGCGAATACGTGGCGGTCGTCGGAACCACGCTTTTTATCCCGCTCGAGGTCTACGAGGTGATCGAGAAGGTCTCCTGGCTCAAGATCGGCGCCCTCGTGGTGAACGTGATCGCGGTGTTCTACCTGTTGCTCTCCAAACGTCTGTTCGGTCTGCGCGGCGGACACGCCGCCTACGAGGCGGCCCTGCAGGAGGTGTCGCTACTCGAGATCGAGGAGTCGGCGGATTTGGCTCCCGACAGAACCGCGATCGCATCTGCCTGAGCTGTCAGAAGCAGGACACCGGCTTGGGATGCGCGGGGTCCAGCGCGTTGCGAACGAGGCTCTGGACGCCCTTGTCGTAGGGCAGGCTCGCGTGGCCGGTCAGGTTGAACGGGCACACGTGCTGCAGCCAGATGTTGTTCACTCCTGGCTCGCGAATGAACGCCGACCCTGCGGGCGTCACGACGAACTCGTAGTAGGTCTCGATGATCGTGTACTTCACGCCGGGCTGCGCAATAGGTCCGCTGTCGAGGCGACGAATAACGCTCGAACCGGTCAACTGGTCGGCGCACGCGGGACATAAGGCCGCCACCACCACCGGACCGCCCGGGAAAGCACTCGCGAGCGTGCCCAGACCCAACAACGTCGTGCCGTGCGTGGACGGCGACAACCCCACGATCGCGTTCACCTTGGCCGCGCCGCCGAGCACCTTCGTGTAGTACTCCGCGAGCATGCCGCCCTGGGAGTGGCCGACGAGGTCAACCTTGGCCGCGCCGGTGCGCGAACGGACGCTGTCGACGAACGTGGCGAGTTGCTGGGCCGATGCCGGCACCGACCCGATGGTCTGGATGAACGAATGTGGACTCGCGCCCAGCGCAGTGCCGTACACGCAGTAGCCGAGGTTGGCCAGGACCGGGCCGAGCCCGGACCAGTCGTCGACCATGTTGGCGAAGGTGCCGTTCACGAGAACGACCGGATTCGGGTGGGCGCTGGTCGGGGTGCAGTGCGCCGGATTGACTCCGGCCGGTGACGCGGACGGGTCGGGCAACGCCTTCGCGATGCCGCCGGCGAGCGTCCTGGTGACTGGGTAGTTCGTCGCTGCCGCGGCGGGAGTGGACATGAGTCCGCTGGTCACCATGACGACGGCGGCGATCGCGAGTACGCCACGAATCGGGATTCGACGGTATGCGAGCACAGCGGGCTCCTGACTCCTGCGAGCCGACCCACCGCCGACCCACCCGTGCCCACCCTGCCCGACTCGTCACGATCACACCAGGCACCCGAAAACATTGAACGGGATAGCAGACACGCGCGCAGGTACGGTCGACGGTGGCGCT
>JBDTFN010000210.1:0-2722 GCA_039937915.1 Jatrophihabitans sp.
GGGTCTCCGGAATGTCCGGACCCCCGCACGTGTACAGAACCCATGGAGTGTCTCCTTCGGTGTCGGTGGCTTTGAAGTGAGTGTCGGTATCTAGTGCGCAAATCGATTGCTGAATCCGTGTCCTCAATGAGCGGGTTGCAACCTCAGCTACGCCGTGCGCCTTCGTGCTCGCTCGGCATTCGGCGCGGCATCGGGGACGCCGACCGGGATGGTCGAGCCGGGCACGCCGTTGCGCTGCCAATCGTCGAGGAGGCGAGCTACGTAGCGATCGGTATCGGTCACCTCGCGCCGGTCGATGGTGATGCGCCGCGGGTGGTGAAGTGCGAGGTTCGCGATGGCGCCGCGCAAGAGCTCGATGGTGAAGATGTCGAGTGTTCCGCGCGCGTGGACGGTGGCGTTCTCGATGTCGATGATCGCGGTGAACCCAGCGTGCCATTGGGGGAGATCAGCAGCCATCAGTGGCCTCCTACATCGTTGTGGGGCGAGTCGGCGGTTGCCGGCGTGCCGACACGCTGCGACACGGACTCTTGATGGCCTGCAACGGACTTGACGTGCGGGTCGGCGTGGCTCGCGCCGCTGCCACCGGCAGTGTCAATGAGGTCGTCCTGAATTTCTTCGAGCGTTCGATCTTTGGTTTCGGGGACCTTGAGGTAGAAGAACAGTAGGGCGAGCACACCGATGGCGCCGTAGAGGAAGAAGGTGCCTTGTCGGGTGATGAGGTTGCCGAGACTGAGGAAGGTGGCGGCGACGAGGAAGTTTGCGCCCCAATTGGCGATGGTGGACACGGACATCGCAGGGCTGCGGACGCCGATCGGATAGATCTCGGAGATCATCAGCCAGAAGACCGGCCCGAGGCCGATGGCGAACGAGGCGATGTAGATCATGAGCGCGACCAAAGCCAGGTAGCCAGCGTGCTGTTGCAGGGCGGTCGAGGAGAAGTAGGCCCCGAGTAGAGCGAGGGCGAGGATCAACCCGACCGTGCCGGTGAGCAGGAGTTTGCGTCGTCCGACCCGATCGAGCAACAGCACTGCGATGGCGGTGAACACGACGTTGGTTATCCCAACGAACACCGTCTGGGTGATGGAGTTGCTGTTGGTCAGGCCGGTGTCGGCAAGGATGGTGGGCGCGTAGTAGATGACGGTATTGATGCCGACGAACTGCTGGAGCAGAGCCAGGCCGAGTCCGATGATCAGCAACGGTCGGATGCGGTCAGACACGAGGTCCTTGACGCCGCGTTCTTTTTCCTTGCTGCTCGCTTCGGAGATCTCGCGCAGTTCCTGGTCGACGTCGGCGTCGGGATCCTCGTCGCGAAGTCGCTCCAACACCGAGCGGGCTTGGTCTTCGTCACCGTGTTCGGAGAGCCACCGCGGGGTTTGCGGGACAGTGAGCATCCCAACGGCTAACGCCGCACCCGGGAGTGCGGCCAGACCGAGCATCCAGCGCCAGTTGTCGCTCACACCCTTGAAGAGGACGTCGACGATGTAGGCGGTCAGGATCCCTGTGGTCACGGCTAGCTGGTTGAACGACACCAACCCGCCGCGGACTTTGGGCGGGGAGACTTCGGAGATGTAGAGGGGCGCCACGAAGGAGGCGGTGCCGACCGAGATTCCGAGCAGGAATCGGAACCCGATGAGCATGGGTGCATTGATCGCGAAGGCGCAGCCCAGCGCGCCCACGACGTACACCGATCCGGATAGAACCTTGGTCCACTTGCGGCTGATTGCGTCGGCGAGATACCCCGACAGCCCAGCGCCCAGCATCGCCCCGAGCAACAGGCTCGACACGATGGCCTGCTGATCGAACTGGCCGGCGTGCAAGTCGGTCTTGATGTAGAGCAGGGCGCCGGAGATCACGCCAGTGTCGTAACCGAACAGCAGGCCACCGATGGCCGCTATGGCCGACACCCGCACAAGCAGTCCGTTGCCGCTGCGCCGCATTTCTGCGATAAAACCGGCCATGACCGTGCTCCCGTCCTGCTCATGTGGCGGTGATCGCGCTCGATCGCTGGCGATGTGTCCGAACCACTTGCGCCGCGCGAGATGCTGCGCGAGTATCATTGTCATACGGCAACTATCATGCGACGGCAAATGTTGTTTCGCAACTAAGATCCGCCCAAAGGGTCGTCGGGCTCGCACCTCGTGGGCTCGTATTCATGTCGTCCACCTCGAGAACTGGGGATACCAAAGGATGAGCAGCAGAACTGTCAGCGACTTCGTGATTGACCGGTTGATCGAGTGGGATCTGCACCGGTTCTACGGTTTCCCCGGGGACGGGATCGGTGGGTTCGACGGTGCGTTGGAGCGCGCGGAGTCCGATGGCAAGGCCTTTCGCTACATCCGACCTACTCATGAGGAGATTGCCGCGTTCATGGCGTGCGCGCACGCGAAGTTCACCGGCGAGGTCGGGGTGTGCATCGCGACGTCAGGCCCTGGGGCCATGCATCTACTCACCGGTCTCTACGACGCCAGGATGGACAACCAGCCGGTGGTCGCGATTGTTGGGCAGCAGGGTCTGGTGTCGCTGGGCAGCGATACTCAGCAGCAGGTCGATCTCGAGCGAATTTTTGCCGACGTCGCCGGCTACGTGCAGACCGTTACCACGCCGATGCAGGCACAACTGGTCGTGGACCGAGCCGTGCGTATCGCGCGTGCCCAGCGGTGTCCGACGGTAGTGATCCTGCCTGCCGACATCCAAAACGAGGACATGGTCGAGCCGACCCTGG
>JBDTFN010000211.1:0-8770 GCA_039937915.1 Jatrophihabitans sp.
CTGCCGACTCCGTCTCTCGGCGGCGGCGGCGCGGGCACGCCCACCCCGAACGGCGGGAGTCAGCAGCCCGACCCGCCGAAGAAGAACGAGGACCCGCTGGTTGTCGCGACGAACCTGGCGACGCCGGTTGGTGAGGCGATCCTTCCCGACAACACGGCCCTGGTCGGCGAACGCACCACTGGCCGCATCGTGCGGGTGCAGCCGGTGGCGGGAAAACCGGTCCCGACCGTCCGGATCCTCCCGGGCGTTGACGGCACAGGGGACGGTGGCCTGCTCGACCTGGCGCTGTCGCCGTCCTACTCCGAGGACCAGCTGATCTACGCCTACGTCACCACCCGGACCGACAATCGGGTCGTGGCATTCACACTCGACGGCCCGGTGACGCCGGTGTTCACCGGGATCCCGAAGGGGCGCACCGGTAACACCGGGCGCCTGTGGTTCACCTCGTCCGGCACGTTGCTCATCGGCACCGGCGACACCGGCAAACCTGCCCTGGCCGCCGATCCGGCGAGTCTGGCCGGCAAGGTGCTGCGGATCAGCGACATCGGTAAACCGGCCGCCGGAAATCCGAAAGCCGGTTCGCCGATCTTCACCACCGGTCACCGGCAGGTCGACGGTCTGTGCCAAGGTGCGGCCGGGGCCCCGTTGTTCGAGGTCGAAGCGGGCACGGGCACCACCCTCGACGAGGTCAACGTCATCACGAGGGGCGACAACTACGGCTGGCCCACGCCGTCGGGCGACTCCCGTTCCCGGGTTGCCGAACTGCCATCGGCCTACGGGACGCCAGGGGACTGCGCGGTCATCGGCGATCAGCTGTACGTGACGTCGCTGGACGGGAAGACCCTGCTCTCCGCTCCCTTCACCGGCACCGGCCTGAAGGTGACGATCAGCAGGTTCACCACCGAACTGCGCGGCACGTACGGTCGGCTGAAATCCGTGGTCGCCGCGCAGGACGGCGCGCTGTGGATCACCACGTCCAACAAGGACGGCAAGGGCACGCCGGTGGCGAAGGACGAGCGGGTGATCCGCTATGTGCCCGACGGTGGTGGAGGCGGCGGCGGCAAGCCGTACTGAGCGCGGCTCAGTCGCTTCGTTCGCGCACCGCTTGCCTGATCTGTTTGAGGTTGTCGCGCAGCAGGTCGGACACCAGTTCATCGGTACGCGGGTCGGCCAGGACCTCGAGGATCACCCGTAGCGTCGTCTCACTGGCTTGCTCGATCAGTTTGTCGTGAAAGGGCAGGAGGCGGACGTTGCCGGCCGAGGGGTCCTCCTTGATCTTCTCCGCGATCATCGCCTTGAGTTCCTCGCGGTTCTCCTGCAGGGCCGAGGCAATGTTGCGGGTGTAGTGACCGGTCTGCAGAACGTCGGCCACCTCGTCCAGCACCGCGATGGTGATCGGACGCTTGATGAACTCCAGTGCCCGCTCGGTGCTGCGGTTGATGAAGCGAAGGACGACCGGCTCGCGCAGCCCTCGCTTGATGAGGAAGTGACCGGCGACCGCGGCGAGGATGGCCAGCAGGAGGAGCCCCCCGACGATCCAGAGCGTCAGACCCAGGGTCGAGTGCTTGCTCGCGACCGGCATCACACCATCCTGCCCTGTGCGCGCCGCACCCGTCATTTGTCACCGTGCGAGCGCCTACGGCGCGGTGGCCCGGTCACCCGCGCGATGGCGTCTGCGGGTCGAAGCGAGAAGCCCGAGTACGACGATCAGAGCAGCTGCGGCCACTCCGATCCCGACCAGGACCGTGGCCCGGCCGGGCCCCGCCTGTCGACCGCGTTCGGGCTCACCCACCCCAATGGCGGTCGTCGCCGGTGACGCATGGGCCGACGGTGCGGAGGCCGCGAGGTCCGGGAGCGGCACGGCGTACACCGCTTCGTCCACTCCCTCGGAGTCGACGACGAGTTCGCCAGGCGCTACGGCCACGCCCTCCCCTTGGGGTTGCTGTGGCAGTGGGATGCGCAGCGGGCGCGCCCGCAGCGCCGCGGCAATGTCTGCGTTCTCGACCCGCCACACGTAGGCGTCGGTGTAGGTACGGATCGCCAGCACAGCACCGTCACTGGAGAGCGACGCCCCGGTAGCGGTGACCTGGCCGATCAGACCCGCCGGTCCCCCCGATGTGCCGGTCGGCGCAAACGTGACCGTGGCGACGCGCTGGAGGGTCCGCACCGTCGCGCCCGCCTCGCCCGGCACGCGGTAGACCGTCGACGTGCCGAGCACCGACTTGGTGATCAGGTATGGCGTGCCGTCCGGCCCGACCGCGAGCGACTCGGCGTCGGTCGGGCCGGTGGGGTACCGCAGGTGCCACACATCAGGTGCGGAACTGGTGATCCTGACGTCGTTTCCGGTGGCGTCGATGACAGGCTCGTCGACACGGATCACCTGGATCTCGGCGCGTTCGGCGCGGTTGTCTCCCGTGTCAGCCAGCCACACCGACGATCGGCCGGAGCGGTCCGGCGCGACGGCGAGGTCCTCCCAGTCGTGGTTACGGACCCCCGGGACCTCGACGACGGCTGCGGTCGTGCCGGTTCGACGGTTCAGGGCGAAGAACCGGCTAGGGTCTCCGCTGTCGTTCTGTACGTAGTACACGTTCGGCGAGACCCTCCCGAGCGCGATGCCGCTGGCCTCGGTGATGCGGGGGTCGGTGATCCGGAACAGCGCTCGGCCTGGGGCGGCCGTCGCCGGTCCGGCTCCGAGCAGGGTCACCAACGCGACGGCGAGCGCGGCGGCCCACCGGTTCACCGCAGGCGGGTGGACGCCGCCGCGACCGACAGCGCGGCCACGTCCTCGACGACGGCACCCGGCAGATCGCTGCCGAAACGCGTCGCGGCCGCGGACCGGACCCGCGGGCCGAAGTAGGTGGTCACGACCGACGCGGTGACCGCGATGAGCACCGCGGGGGCTTCGGCGTCACCGCCGCGGCGGGCAAGCGTCCTCGCAGTGAGCGCACTGAGGACGAGCCTCGCGGTCAGCCCGGGCGGATCGGTCCGCGGCGGGGTCCGGGGCAGCTTGTCGCCGACCAGTTCGCCCGCCGCTGCGGCGACCGCTGCGCGGCGTCCCCAACCGGTGTGCAGACGACGGTCCAGTGCATCGCCGGTCGATGCATCGGAGAGCGCGCAGGCCGCAAGCATGGACATGCTTCGAGACCCGGTGGCGGCGCCGACCAGGCCGGCCCGTAGTACTGCGTTGCCTCTGCTCATGCCGTGCTCATCTCCTACGTTGCTGCACTGCGCCTACTCGACACCGAGCCGCGCGAGCAGGATCTGCTTCACTGCCGCCGCGTCGGCTTGCCCGCGGGTCGCCTTCATCACCGCACCGACCAGGGCTCCAACCGCCGCGACCTTGCCGCTGCGTACCTTGTCGGCCACGTCGGGGTTGGCCGCGATGGCCTCATCGGCCGCCTGCTCTAGCGCGCCGGTGTCCGAGACGACCTTGAGCCCACGCGCCTCGACGACGGCGTCGACATCCTGACCGGTCTCCAGCACGCCGTCCACGGCTTGGCGGGCCAGCGCGGTGGTGAGCTCGTCGCTCGCCACGAGCGCGATCACCCGCGCCACGTGCGCAGGCGTGATGCCCAACTCGGCTGTCTCGACGTCCTGCTCGTTGGCCCGCTGAGCGAGATAGCCCATCCACCAGTTGCGGGCCTCGCCCACGGGCGCACCCGCATCTACGGTGGCACCGACGAGGTCGACGACGCCGGCGTTCGTCATCTTGACGAGGTCATCGTCGGAGAGCCCCAGCTCATCGCGCAGCCGAGCCCGGCGCGCCGCGGGAAGCTCCGGCAGGGACACCCGCAGAGATTCGACCCAGTCCGCGTCCGGCGCCATCGGCACGAGGTCCGGCTCGGGGAAGTACCGGTAGTCGGTCGCCTCCTCCTTGCTACGGCCGCTGCGGGTATCGCCGCTCTGCTCCTGGAAGTGGCGGGTTTCCTGGCGGATTCGGCCGCCGCCGTCGAGGACCTCGGCCTGACGCACGATCTCCGTACGTACGGCGCGCTCGACGCTGCGCAGCGAGTTGACGTTCTTCGTCTCCGTCCGGGTGCCCAGGCCGGCGCCGGGCAGGTTCAGCGACGTGTTGACGTCGCAGCGCAACGACCCCTCCTCCATCCGTACGTCGCTGACGCCGAGCGTGCGCAGGATGTCGCGCAGGGCTGTGACGTAGGCCTTCGCGACCTCCGGGGCCAAGGCGCCCGTCCCCGGCACGGGGTGGGTGACGATCTCGACCAGCGGTATCCCGGCGCGGTTGTAGTCGACCAGCGAATAGTCGGCGCCGTGAATGCGCCCGGACGTCCCGATGTGGGTGTTCTTGCCGGTGTCCTCCTCGAGGTGCACCCGCTCGATGCCGACCCGGTACGTCGTGCCCTCGACGTCGACGTCCAGATACCCCTCGACGCACAGTGGTTCGTCGTATTGCGAGGTCTGGAAGTTCTTCGGCTGGTCGGGGTAGAAGTAGTTCTTCCGGGCGAAGCGGCACCAGGGCGCGATCGAGCAGTTCAACGCGAGCCCGATGCGGATCGTCGACTCGATGGCCTTCTCGTTGGCCACAGGCAGTGCGCCAGGCAGCCCGAGGCACACCGGACAGGTCCGGGTGTTCGGCTCGCCACCGAAGACGGTGGAGCAGCCGCAGAACATCTTCGAGACGGTGCCGAGTTCGACGTGGGTCTCCAGGCCGATGACGGGCTCGTAACGCGTCGTGGCGTCGGCGTATTCGACGGTCATGATGACAACTCCTGGACTCCGGTCAGCAATGGTCCGACGACGGACTCGAAGGCGGCGGCGACCCGGTAGCAGCGGTCGTCGGCCAGCGCGGGAGCCATGATCTGCAGTCCCACGGGCAGCCCTTCTGACAGCCCGCAGGGCACCGAGATTGCCGGCGTCCCGGCAAGTGAGGCGGGCAGGGTGCACAGGTCGTTGCGGTACATCGTGATCGGGTCGACGACCTCGCCGATTCCGAACGCGACGACCGGTGTGCTGGGCGAGATGAGGACGTCGGCCTTCTCGAAGGCTGCGGCGAAGTCCCGGCTGATGAGGGTACGGACCTTCTGCGCCTGGCCGTAGTAGGCGTCGTAGTAGCCCGAGGACAACGCATAGGTGCCGATGATGATCCGACGCTTGACCTCCGCCCCGAAGCCGGCGGCGCGCGTCAACGACATGACGTCCTCGAGGGAGTTCACGCCGTCGTCGCCGACGCGCAGGCCGTAGCGGACCGAGTCGAAACGGGCCAGGTTGGACGAGCACTCGCTCGGCGCGATCAGGTAGTACGCGGCGAGTGCGTAATCGAAGTTCGGGCAGCTCACCTCGACGATCTCGGCCCCGAGTGCACGCAGGGTCTCGACTGCGGACTCGAACGAGGCAAGGACGCCGGGCTGGTAGCCATCGCCTCGGAGTTCGGTGACGACACCGACGCGGACGCCGGCGAGGCTGCCTGAGGCTGCACCCTCGCGGGCGGCCTGGACGACCGGCGGCACCGGAGCGTTGATCGAGGTCGAGTCGGCCGGGTCGTAACCGGCGATGGCCTCGTGCAGCAGCGCTGTGTCGAGCACTGTGCGACCGAAAGGACCGGCTTGGTCCAGGGACGAGGAGAACGCGATCAGCCCGTACCGGGACACGCCACCGTAGGTCGGCTTGTGACCGACGATGCCGGTGACGGCCGCCGGCTGACGGATCGAGCCGCCGGTGTCTGTGCCGATCGCGAGCGGCGCCTGGTACGCCGCGACCGCGGCCGACGAGCCGCCGGACGATCCGCCCGGGATGCGGGTGAGATCCCACGGGTTGTGGGTCGGACCGTACGCGGAGTTCTCCGTCGAGCTGCCCATCGCGAACTCGTCCATGTTCGTCTTGCCGAGCATCACGATCCCGGCGTCCTTGATCCGGGTCGTGATCCTGGCGTCGTAGGGCGGCTTCCAGCCTTCGAGCATCTTCGAACCGGCCGTCGTCGGAAGTCCCTTGGTGACGACGACGTCCTTCATCGCCAGCGGAACCCCCTCCAGCGGGCCGAGCAGCGCCCCACTCGCCCGCCGTTCGTCCACGGCCTTGGCCGCCTCCAGCGCGCCCTCGAAGTCGACGTGCAGGAACGCGTGTACCGCGCCGTCGGACTCGGTGATCCGCTCGAGATGGGCACGGGTCACCTCGACCGCAGCTACCTCGCCCGTGGCGATCAACTCGGCCAGTTGCGCCGCGGTCTTGTTCAACAGTTCGCTCATCATTCGCCCTCGGTCAGGATGCGCGGAACCCGGAACTTGTCGTCTTCGACCGCAGGTGCACCGGCCAGTACGGCGTCGCGCGGGAGCGACGGACGCACCTCGTCAGCGCGGTAGACGTTCGTCATCGGCACAGCGTGCGAGGTCGGCGGGACGCTGTCGTCGGCAGCAACATCAGCCACACGGGCGACGGCACCGAGGATGACGTCCAGCTGGCCGGCGAACATGTCGAGTTCGTCATCGGAGACGGCAAGCCGGGCCAATCGGGCCAGATGCGCGACATCAGCACGGCTGATCCGATTCCCCTGTTGGTCGGTGCGCTCGGTCGGTTCGTCGGTGCGGGGCTCCGTACCGGAGGTGGCACTCGCAGATGCATCAGACACGACCCCGGAGTCTACGTATGGCGTCGTGGGCATCGCATCCACCGGTACGCCGGCCGTAGGGTCGGTAACCGCGGCGACACATCAGTGGGGCACCCTGATGGCGTGTCGCATCTGCTCCGGCTCAGGCTGCCTGATCGTCCTGGCGCGCTCGGCGCGGTCGCGACGGCGCTGGGCGCAGTGGGCGCCGACATCCTGAGCGTGGACGTCATTGAGCGCTTCCCCGGCAGCGCGACCGACGACTTCGTCGTGGAACTTCCGCCGGACCGCCTCGCCGATTCCCTCGTCTCGGCTGCGATGACGGTGCCCGGTGTGCAGGTGGAATCGATCCGTCCGTATGCCGGGCAGTTGGATCCACACCGCGAACTGGAATTGCTTGATGGTCTCGGCCACGACTCCACGTCCCTGCGAACGTTGGCCGACGGGGTGTCGCGCGTCTTCCGGGCAGGCTGGACACTCATCCTGGGGCCGCCGGCATCCGGACGATCCGCCGTTCTTGCCTCGGGCGGGGCGGCTCCGGAGATCGACTCGCTACCGGTCCCCTGGTGGCCGCCGACGCCGAGTCGGCCGATGGCGTCCGAGGACGGCTGGGCCCCTGCCGATTGGGGAAGGTTGGGCACCGAACTGGCCGTGACTGCCTTCGGCGAGGCAGCGCTCCTCGTAGGTCGTCCCGCCCTCCGGTGGACGCCGTCGGAGCTCGTTCGCCTCCAGTACCTTTCCGCCATCGCGGCAAGTGTCACCACGCTGCCACTCTCGACCGGCTGAGCCACTACGCACTCCGAGCCTCACTAGGGTTGGGCTATGAGCGCTTGGACCACGCACGACATGCCCGACCAGACCGGACGACGCGTCGTCGTCACCGGAGCGAACAGCGGCCTGGGCGCGAGCACTGCACGCACGTTGGCCGCACGAGGTGCAGATGTTGTGCTGGCGTGCCGGAACACGACCAAGGGTGCCGCGGCCGCCGCCACTATGGATGGGGCGGTGCAGGTGCGGGCGCTGGACCTCGCCGACCTTGCGTCGGTGCGAACGTTTGCCGCCGAGACAGGCCCCGTAGATGTGCTGATCAACAACGCCGGGGTAATGGCCGTGCCGAAGAGTCGCACCGCCGACGGCTTCGAGATGCAGATCGGGACGAACTTCCTCGGCCACTTCGCCCTTACCTGCCTGCTGCTTCCCTCGATCACCGACCGTGTGGTGACGCTCTCCAGCGGCGCGCACCGGATCGGCCGCATCTCGCTGGACGATCTGAACTGGCGCTCCCGGCGTTACCGCCGCTGGGCGGCGTACGGGCAGTCGAAGCTCGCCGACCTGATGTTCGCCTACGAACTGGCACGGCGTCTGGATCAGCGCGGTTCGCAGGTGCGCTCGGTTGCCGCCCACCCCGGGTACGCGTCCACGGATTTGCAGTCACACACCGAGTCGGTTCAGGACCGAGTCATGGCGCTGGGCAATCGGATCGTGGCACAGAGCGCCGACGCCGGCGCGCTGCCGACCCTGTACGCGGCCACGATGTCAGCTGCGAGGAACGGTGAGTTCTACGGACCGGACGGGATCGGCGAACTGCGCGGGACTCCCGAGCGGGTCGGCTCGTCGAAGTCGTCCAAGGACCTTGCGGTCGCGGCGAAGCTCTGGGATCGCGCAGTGGAACTGACCGGCGTCGACTTCGTCTGACCTCGCGCACGCGACCGCGCGGCCGAGTGCGAATCAACGCTGCTCCGCAGCCGCGCCGACCCACCGTGCGCGGTGCTCGAGTGCCGCGCCGTCGCCGGAATCCGTACCGGGAAGTGCGGCCGGGGGTCGCGGTGATCAGCTGATCGGTGACTGCGTCTGCGACGACTACGAAGGCCTGTCCATGCGCGATCGACCAGCCGCTCGACACTGGGCATGACCCAGGGCAGCGCGAGCAACACCAAAGCGCCGGCGAACCAGCCGCCGACGACGTCGCTGACCCAATGGGTGTTGAGATACACCGTCGCCGCGCCGACGGTGACTGACAGCCACACCGTGGCAACGATGAGCGTCTTGCGGTATTCGATCGCGATCCAGGCCATCAGCCCGTACAGCACGACGGTGTTCGACACGTGCCCCGACGGGTAGATGTTGCCGCCTACGAACACGTCGTGAGTGTCGGCCGTCTGTAACGGACCGAGACGGCCGACGAAGACCTTCACGATGCCGACGCTGACATTG
>JBDTFN010000212.1:0-7671 GCA_039937915.1 Jatrophihabitans sp.
CCAAAGCCGCGCTGCACCTCATCACGTTCAGCGCCGCACCGGGCAGGGATGGTGCGACGGGCCGGACGCCACGCAGGCGACGGCGGGGGCTGACCCGGGATCCCGATATCGAATGTGCGCTGCCGTGTGAGCGGCGGGCAATCGCTGGTGCCAGACACGCGGCGACGGGGACAGATCCGTTACGAGGGCGCAGAGCTGCGCCGCTTGAGGAAAGGCATTTCATGACCTCCACCATCACTGTGCTCAACGACCAGGGCGTCTCCACCTCGAACAGCACGCGCCGCACGGCGGTCGCCGTTGCGGCCACCGTCGGAGCTGCCGCCGCTATCACCGCACTGGCCGCACCGGCCCAGGCCGCGGGTCAGTACCAGGTATGGGACCGCGTAGCGCACTGCGAGAGCACCAACAACTGGAGCATCAACACCGGCAACGGTTTCTACGGCGGCCTCCAGTTCAGCTCGAGCACCTGGGCCGGTTACGGCGGGCACAAGTACGCGCACCAGGCGAACCGGGCGACCCGCATGGAACAGATCCAGGTCGCGCGGCGCGTGCTCGCCTCGCAGGGCCCCGGCGCCTGGCCGGTCTGTGGACGCAACGCCGGCCTGAGCCGGTCGAACGGGCACGCCACGTCGGCGAAGCTGCCGACGAACGCCAACAGCGAGAGCGCAAGTCACACCGCGAAGGCCAATCACAAGGCCAAGCACCGCAGCACGAGCACCTCGCACGCGAAGTCGAAGTCACACCAGGCGAAGCACGCCTCGCACGGCACATACACGGTGCACTCCGGTGACACCCTGTCCAAGATCGCGAGCAAGAAGCACGTGCACGGCGGCTGGCACGCCCTGTACAAGGCCAACAAGTCGACGGTGCACAACCCGAACGTGATCCGCGTCGGACAGGTCCTGCGCCTGCCCTAAGCGGTCCTGCGCATGCCCTGAGTAGTACAGCGTCAACTGCGGCCCGGACCGAAGCATGGTCCGGGCCGCGCTGCGTTCGGCCGCGACTCGGGGGGAGCGTCCCGGCCCGCGCCCCGGCTGGGACACTGGACCAAACGCGACGACGAGTGAATCGGTAAGGACGGCCAGTGGCCCAGTTCATCTACACCATGCACAAGGTGCGCAAGGCGCACGGCGACAAGGTGATCCTCGACGACGTCACCCTTGCGTTCATCCCCGGCGCCAAGATTGGCGTCGTCGGGCCGAACGGCGCGGGCAAGTCCACCGTCTTGAGGATCATGGCCGGAATGGACCAGGCGTCCAACGGCGATGCGAAGCTCAGCGACGGCTTCACCGTCGGAATGCTGCAGCAGGAGCCGCCGCTGGACGAGACCAAGACGGTCCGGGAGAACGTCGAGGATGCGGTCGCCGACCTGCGCGCGGTGCTGTCCCGCTTCGAGGATGTCTCGGCCGCCATGGGTGACCCGGACGCCGACTTCGACAAGCTGCTCGCCGAGCAGGGCGAACTCATGGAGAAGATCGAGCACGCCGAGGGGTGGGAACTCGACAGCCGGATCGAGCAGGCGATGGACGCTCTGCGCTGCCCGCCCGGCGACGAGGCGGTCACCCACCTGTCCGGCGGCGAGCGTCGTCGCGTCGCGCTGTGCAAGCTGCTGCTCGAGGCCCCAGACCTGCTGCTGCTCGACGAACCCACCAACCACCTCGACGCCGAGAGCGTGCAGTGGTTGGAGCAGCACCTGGCCAAGTACGCGGGCGCCGTCCTCGCCGTGACCCACGACCGGTACTTCCTCGACAACGTCGCGGAATGGATCCTCGAACTCGACCGCGGGCGGGCCTACCCCTACGAGGGCAACTACTCCACCTACCTGGAGAAGAAGGCCGAGCGCCTCGCCGTCGCGGGCAAGAAGGACCAGAAGCTGGAGAAGCGGCTGCGCGAAGAACTCGAGTGGGTGCGCCAGAACGCCAAGGGCCGCCAGACCAAGAGCAAGTCCCGGCTGGCCCGTTACGAGGAGATGGCCACCGAGGCCGAGAAGACCCGCAAACTCGACTTCGAGGAGATCCAGATTCCGCCCGGCCCGCGCCTGGGAAGCGTGGTCATGGAGGCCAAGGGGCTCACCAAGGGTTTCGACGGCGACCTGCTCTGGAACGACGTCTCCTTCTCGCTGCCCCGCGGTGGCATCGTCGGTGTCATCGGCCCCAACGGCGTCGGCAAGACCACGCTGTTCAAGATGATGGTCGGCCAGGAGCAACCCGACTCCGGGGAGCTGAAGATCGGCGAGACCGTCCACATCAGCTACGTCGATCAGGGCCGCGGCGGGCTGGACCCGACGAAGAACGTGTGGGAGCTGGTCTCCGACGGTCTGGACTACATCAAGGTCGGCAACGTCGAGATGCCCTCGCGGGCCTACGTGGGCGCCTTCGGCTTCAAGGGGCCAGATCAGCAGAAGCCGTCCAAGGTGCTCTCCGGCGGAGAGCGCAACCGGCTGAACCTGGCCCTGACGCTCAAGGAGGGCGGCAACCTGTTGATGCTGGACGAGCCGACCAACGACCTGGACGTCGAGACGCTCGGCTCCCTGGAGAACGCACTGCTCGAGTTCCCCGGCTGCGCGATCATCACGTCCCACGACCGGTGGTTCCTCGACCGCATCGCCACGCACATCCTGGCCTGGGAGGGCACGGCGAAGAACCCGGGCAACTGGTTCTGGTTCGAGGGCAACTTCGACTCCTACGAAAAGAACAAGGTCGAACGTCTCGGCGCGGACGCTGCCCGACCGCACGCCGTCACCCACCGCAAGTTGACGAGGGACTAGCGGTGGGCGGACCCGAGGAGGCGAACCGCTAGTGGCCCGATTCGTCCACGAGATTGCCATGCGGTGGTCGGACATGGACGCCTACGGCCACATCAACAATGTCCGCTATCTCACCTATCTCGAGGAGGGACGCATCGCGCTGTTCCAGCACCGGCGTGCTGACCTGACCGGGCGTCGGGTCATCGCACGGCATGAGATCGACTACCGCCGGGAGATCCACTACCGGTCCGATCCGCCGCTGAGACTCGAGATGTGGATCGATCAGATCCGTGGCGCGTCCTTCATCATCCGTTGCGAGATCGTCGATGGCGACGTTGTCGCAGCGCGGGCCGCCAGCACGTGTGTCGCGATCACCGAGAACGGTCGTCCGCGCCGCCTGGACGATGACGAGCGCGCCGTTCTCGGCGAATACGCCGACGACGCGTCGTGACGACCAGTCGGGCACTGGTCGACGCCGACCGAGCCACGCTGGCCGAGCTGACCCCTGTGGTGCGGCGGGCTGTGGCCCTGGACGCCCGGAGCGTCGTCCGGTTCCGGTTCGACGCACACCGGGCGACCGTCCTCGTCCGGCTGCCGTTCGGGGTGCTCGTGTCGCGCAGCGTCGAGGTGGACGACTCGGGGGACGACGCGGCGGGTGACCCGACCGGTGGACCGGTTGATGTCGCGCTCGGCGCGGCCGACGCGCTCGCCTGGCTGGACGATGACGATTCGCCGCCACCGGCAGCCCGCGACGCCGACTGGCGGTCGGGGCTGCCGCCCCATCTCGGCTGGCAGCGCGTGGAGACCGTCCCGGACGACGTCGTCCGGCCGCTCGTCCGTAGTGGTGCCCTGGCCTTGAAGGACGCGGCGGCTCGCGAGGGGGTCCCCGGGGCGCATCCGCGCGCCGAGGTCGCGGACGCGCTGTTGGACGCCGTGGTGCTCACCGTCCGCGACGACGCTGGAGCTCAGGCCGAGATCACCCTGCGAGCCTTGAGCGCGCTCACCCGGATGGGATTCCTGCCCAAGGGCGGCCTGACGCACATCGACGTCTCGGGCCGTTGGGTGCGGATCGTAGCCGGGTACGGCACGGTCTATCTCGAACGTCCCGGGAGCGGACTTCTCCTGCACTGACCTGGTCCCAGTGGCGCTTCGACGAGGGCGCAGAGGGTCAGTGGCCACCCGAAGTCACGGTGCGCAGCCACACCGAGGTGTCCGGGGGCAGTTCGCCGTCCACAGGCCCGGACGCGAGGACGATCTCGCCGGCCGGGAGCGGCACAGCATCGGCGCCGCCGTTGAGGAACACGGTCAGGTCGCCCCGGCGGTAGGCCAGGCAGGACTGCGGGGCCTCGAGCCATTCCAAGCCAGGGGCTTGCAGCGACGGTTCGCTGCGCCGCAGCCGGAGCGCCTGCCGGGTCAGGGCCAGCGTCGAGGCCGGGTCGGCGCGCTGAGCCTCGACGGTGACCGGGGACCACGAGTCGGGCATCGGTAGCCAGGTCGAGGAGCCGGTGGTGAAACCGTACGGCGGCACGTCCCCGGACCACGGCAGCGGCACCCGTTCCCCGTCGCGTCCGCGGTCGGTATGACCGCTGCGCTCCCACGTCGGGTCCTGCAACGCGTCGTCGGGCAGGTCCACGTTCTGCAGGGCCAGTTCGTCGCCGTTGTACAGGTAGGCCGCACCCGGCAGGGAAAGGATCGCCAGGATTGCGGCCCGGGCCCGCGCGACCCCGACCGGGCCGCCGCCGTACCGGGTCGCGACTCGGTCGACGTCGTGATTGGACAGCACCCAGGTGCAGGGGGCGCCGACTTCGGCCAAGGCCTCGATCGAGCGGGTGATGGCTGCGCGGAACGAATCGGCACCCCATGAGGCCTCGAGCAGTTCGAAGTTGAACGTGAGGTTCAGTTCGTCAGGTCGGACGTAGAGGGCCAGTCGGTGTGCGTCGGCGACCCACGCCTCGCCGACGGCCATGCGGTCCCCGGGATAGGAATCGAGGACCCGCCGGAACATCCGGTGGAATCCGTGTACCGCGTCGCGGTCCCAACGCAGGTCGCCGGAGTGGGGCATGGGACCGCTGGCGAGTTCCAGGACATCCGGTGGCAGATCCGCAAGGCCGGGTTCCTTGGCCATCGAATGGGCCACGTCGATCCGGAAGCCGTCGACGCCACGGTCGAGCCAGAACCGCATGACCCGCTCGAACTCGGCGGGCACCGCAGGGTCGAGCCAGTTCAGGTCCGGTTGCTCGGGGGCGAACAGGTGCAGGTACCAGTCGCCGTCGGGCAATCGGTGCCAGGCCGGCCCGCCGAACACCGATGGCCAGTTGTTCGGGGGTTGCGCGCCGTCCGGGCCCTGGCCGGGGCGGATGACGAACCGTGAGCGTTCGGGGGTGTCGCGATCGCCGGCGAGTACGGCCTGGAACCAGGGGTGCTCGCTCGAACAGTGGTTGGGGACCATGTCGATGGTGACCCGGATACCTCGGACGTGCGCCGCGTCGAGCAGAGCATCGAAGTCCGCGAGCGTCCCGAAGATCGGGTCGACGTCGCACGGGTCGGCCACGTCGTAGCCGCCGTCGGCCATCGGTGAGCGGTAGAACGGTGAGAGCCAGAGCGCGTCGATGCCAAGATCGACAAGGTGGTCGAGTCGCTCGCGGATACCGATGAGGTCACCGGTGCCGTCACCGTTGCCATCAGCGAAGCTACGCGGATAGATCTGGTAGAAGACTGCGTTCGCCCACCAGGGCTGCTCACTGAAAGCGCTTAGAGTCACGCGGCTCATTGTGCCTATTGGGGGGTCAGTCGGGAAGGTTGCGCAGCGAATCGGCGGCCGAGCTCAGGTAGTCCCACAACACCTGTTCGTACGCCGGGGCCAGATCGATGGCCGCGAGCGCGGTCCGCATGTGGCCCAGCCACGCGTCGCGCTCCCGCTCACCGATGGCAAAGTGGACGTGCCGCATCCGCAGTCGTGGATGACCGCGCTGTTGGGAGTACGTTCCCGGGCCGCCCCAGTACTGGACCAGGAACATCCGCAGTCGGTCGGCGGCGGGACCGAGATCTTCCTCGGGGTACAGGGGCCGCAGAACCGGGTCGTCGGCGACAACTTCGTAGAACTTCTCCACGAGCCGACGGAAGGTCGCCTCCCCGCCGACCGCGGCGTAGAAAGTGTCCGCGCGTTCGTCTCCGTCCGGTAAGCCAGTCACCTGGCCCATTGTGCCGACCGCTCACTAGCGTGTGGGACACCGGAGTGGCGCGAGGAGCAGGGGATGCGATGAATTTCGATCTGATCGTGGTGGGGCTCGGGCCGGGTGGCGAGGCCGTGGCTGGTGCTGTGGCCGCGGGTGGCAGGTCGGTACTGGGCATCGACGAGCGGTTGGTGGGCGGCGAGTGCCCCTACTTCGGATGCATCCCGTCGAAGATGATCATTCGGGGTGCCGACGTACTGGCCGAAGCGCGCCGCGTGGACTCCATCGCCGGCCACGCGAGCGTCGAGCCGGATTTCGCCCCGGTGGCAAAACGGATCCGTGACGAAGCGACCGACGACTGGGATGACACCGTCGCGGTCGAGCGCTTCGAGGGGCAGGGAGGGACCTTCCTGCGCGGCCACGGCCGGCTGACCGGCCGCGACGATGCGCGACGATTCGTCATCGCCGTCGGCGAGGCGACCCACACCGCTGATCGGGTGGTCATCGCCACCGGCACCGGGCCGGCGCTGCCTCCGATCGACGGGTTGGCCGACCTGCCGCGCGGGGTGGACGATCTCGTCTGGACCAACCAGGAGATCGTCAAGGCGCGGACCCCACCCGCGTCCATGGTCGTCATCGGCGGCGGCGCGATCGGTTGCGAACTGTCCCAGGGCTTCGCCAGGTTCGGGACGCGGGTCACCCTCATCGAAGGGGCCCCGCATCTGCTCATGCCCGAGGAGCCTGAAGCCGGCGCCGTGCTGGCGCAGGTATTGGAGCGGGAGGGACTCACCGTCCACCTCGGTGTCGGGGTACAGCGCGTCGAGGCAGGCGGGGACGGCGTGGTGGTCACGCTCGCCGACGGCGGCACGGCCACCGGCGCGAAGGTGCTGGTCGCCGCGGGCCGCGCGCCCAATCTGCGCGACATCGGGCTCGACACCGTCGGCCTCGACCCGACGGCCCGCAACCTCGACATCGATGAGCACATGGGCGTCGCCGACGTCGAGGGGCTCTTCGCCGTCGGTGACATCACCGGGCGAGGCCCGTTCACGCACGTCGCGGTCTGGCAGGCCAAGGTCCTGACCCAGCATCTGCTCGGCCAGGAGGAGCACTTCGGCGGTTACCACGGCCTGGCTTGGGCGACCTTCACCGACCCTGAGGTCGGCCGGGTCGGCAAGACCGAGCAGCAGGCGCGCGACGCCGGGCTGACCGTCCGGGTGGGCACGCAGCAGATCGCGTCCAACAGCCGCGGCTGGATGCACGGCGAGGGCAACGACGGCTTCGTCAAGGTCGTGGAGGACGCCGACCGCGGCGTTCTCGTCGGGGCAACCGTCGTAGGTCCCTATGGGGGCGAGCTACTCGGCCTGCTGACCTTGGCCGTCCACGCCGAGGTTCCGGTGGCGACGCTGCGCACGATGCATTACGCGTTCCCGACCCTGCACCGTGCGGTGCTCGAAGCGGTACAGGACTTGTCCTAGCGTCCGGGTCAGGTGGGGCTGGGGGTGGGGGGAAGCGCACCCGGGTCGAGGTGTCGCACGTTCGCGGCCTGCGCCACGCCGAGTTCGTCCAGGCGCAGCCTGATTCGGCCGCGGAGTTCGCGGGCGGTCCGCCATTGCTCCAGCGGGCGGACCCGGGCCGAAACCCGGATCACTGTCTCGAACCGGGTCAGCGACTCGACGCCCGGAACCTCGGGCTCCTTGAGGAACACGGGCTTCCAATCCTCCTCGGCCGCCATGGCGGTCGCCACCTCGAGCA
>JBDTFN010000213.1:0-2999 GCA_039937915.1 Jatrophihabitans sp.
GACGGTCGAGCGGTGGGAGTAGACGACGCCCTTCGGGTCGCCGGTCGTCCCGCTGGTGTAACACATCGAGGCAGGGGATCGCTCGTCCAGTTCGGGCCAGACGAAGCCGGGCTCCTGGGCCGACACGATGTCGTCGTAGCGGACGACCCGGGCGTGGGCCTCGAGCGCCGACGCGTCGGCGTCACCGATGACGATGTAGGTCTCGACGGTGGTCAGGTCGGCCGCGATCGGCGCCAGCAGGCCGAGCAGCGTGCCGTCGACGATGATCATCTTGTCTTCGGCGTGCAGGACGATGTGGGTCAGCTGATCGGCAGGCAACCGGAGGTTGAGGGTATGCAGCACCGCTCCCATGCAGGGCACGGCGTAGTAGGCCTCGAGGTGTTCCTGGTTGTTCCAGCACAGCGTGCCCACGCGGTCGCCCGGTTCGACACCGAGCTCGGTCAGCGCCGCCGCCAGGCGCTCGGCGTTGCGAGCGACCTCCGCGTAGGTGGCGCGTCTCGGCTCGCCGCCGGTCCAGGTGACGCACTCGCTGTCGGGGTAGACCCGCGAGCCGTGGTGCAGGAGCGCGGTGAGGGTGAGGGGGAAATCGTCCTGCATCGTGCTCGAGATCATCTGGTCTGCTCCCTAGAAATCTTCGCCGCGTTCGACGGCACATCCGGGCAGGCGCCACTTGCGTGGCAGGTAGGCGCGGCTGCCCGCGTAGAACCCGATCGACATGTTGCCGCCATCAGCGGCGCCGAAGCGCTGGAAGGCCATGGCCCGGACGCGTTTGCCGGTGATGAACCACTCGACGATGAGCGCGAAGAAGATCACCAGGACGACCAACTGGATCGCGGCCAGAGCGGGAACGAACGAGCCCGCGATCATGACCGGGAACAGGAACAGCAGGTAGTTGCTGAACATCCGCTTCGAATCGACGTAGTCGCGCGCCAGCTTTCGGGTTTTGCCCTGGTCGCGGCGTGGGAGTGCGTCCACGTCGCCCCGCTTGAGGGCGGCGCGCTGCTCGGCCACCGAGCGGGGCTTGGCGTTCGCCTTGACGGCTTTGTTGCTCTTGGCGGTGCTGCGCTGCTCGCGGGCCTGCTGCTTCTGCCGGGCGTAGGCCTCTTTGCGGGTCTTCGGTGCGCTGACCGGGCCCCGCTGGCCCTGCGAATCGCGTCGCTTGCGCGTTGGCCGCTCCTTCGGGCCGGTCGCCTTGCGCAGGTCGATCTCGGATTCGACGCCCACGTCGGCCTCGGGCTCTGACTTCTCGCGGCGGGAGATTTTCACGGTGCCGAGCTTACGTCCTACGGAAGTGCGAGCATCCGGTCGAGCCCCAGACGGGCGTTCTTGGCCATTCGTGGCTCGACGCTGATCTGGTTGATGATGTCGCCCGCGACGAGCGACTCGAACTGGCGGACCAGGTGTGGCAGGTCGATCCGGTTCATCGTCGAGCAGTAGCAGACTGTCTTCTCCAGGAACACGATCTGCTTGTCGCGGTGCGCATTGGCCAGTCTGCGGACGAGATTCAGTTCGGTACCGATGGCCCATGCCGAGCCGGCCGGCGCGGCGTCCAGGGTCTTGATGATGAACTCCGTCGAACCCACCAGATCGGCGCTGAGCACCACGTCGTGGCGACACTCGGGATGTACAAGGATGTTCACGCCCGGGATGCGGGCCCGGACGTCTGCGACGTTCGCCGCGGTGAATCGGCCGTGCACCGAGCAGTGTCCCTGCCACAGGATCACCGTCGCGTCGCGCAACTGCTGGGCGGTGAGGCCCCCGTCGCGCTTGTGCGGGTTGTAGACGACACAGTCGTCCAGGCTCAGACCCAGCTGTAGAACGGCAGTGTTGCGACCGAGGTGCTGATCAGGCATGAACAGGATCTTCTGGCCGCCGGCCCCGCCGTCGGCGACCGAGTCCAGGGCCCAGCGCATCGCACGTTCGGCGTTGGACGAGGTGCAGACCGTGCCGCCGTGCTCGCCGGTGAAGGCCTTGATGGCGGCCGTGGAGTTCATATAGGTGACCGGAACGGTGACGCCGGCGACCCCGGCCGCGGACAGGACGTCCCACGCCTCGACGACCTGCTGGTAGTCGGCCATGTCGGCCATCGAGCAGCCCGCGTTCAGATCGGGCAGGAAAACCCGCTGGTCCGGCCCGGTGAGGATGTCGGCCGACTCGGCCATGAAGTGGACGCCGCAGAACACGATGTACTCGGCGTCCGGGCGAGCCGCGGCCTCGCGGGCCAGCTTGAACGAGTCGCCGGTGACGTCGGCGAACTGGAACACCTCGTCGCGTTGGTAGTGATGGCCCAGCACGAAGGCCCGGTCGCCCAGCGCGGTGCGTGCGACCATGGCCCTCGCGACCAGGTCGGGGTCAGACGCAGGAGGCAGTTCTCCGGGGCAGTCGACGCCGCGTTCGGAGTCCGGATCGCTGCCGCGCCCGAGCAGCAGCAACGCCAGGGGGGTCGAGGCCGGTTCGGTGAAGGTCACAGAAGAGAGCGTAATCCGACTACCCGATCACAGTCCCTGCAGTGTTCGGACGGTTACCATGGGAACAGCAGCCGGTACGTCGAGGTTGACGTGAGTAATAGTTCTGCGAACGAAACCAGTACCTGAACCCGATCTGTGGGAGCGATATGACCAGCACGGAAACGCCCGTTGAGCTGACCGAGACCCCGACCGAGGTCCCGAGCCAGGACGTGCAGCTGAGTGAGGCCGCCGCCAGCAAGGTCCGCGCGTTGCTGGAGCAGGAAGGTCGTGACGACCTGCGGCTGCGTATCGCCGTTCAGCCCGGTGGCTGCTCAGGACTGCAGTACCAGCTGTTCTTCGACGAGCGCGTGCTCGACGGTGATGTCGAGCTCAGGCCGCATGACGTCCCCGTTGTGGTCGACCGGATGAGCGCGCCGTATCTCGGTGGCGCCACCGTCGACTTCACCGACACCATCGAGCAGCAGGGGTTCACCATCGACAACCCCAACGCCGGCGGCGGTTGCGCGTGCGGGAACAGTTTCTGCGGCTGAA
>JBDTFN010000214.1:0-12143 GCA_039937915.1 Jatrophihabitans sp.
TCTCATGGCTGGTCGGGCGCGGAAGACATAGCGTCTCGATAGCGTGCCGTCGAGGTTCGTCATGTGACTCTTTCGCTGCGTCGGTTGCCGGTTGTACGCCGTCCAGGATTCGGGCGGTCATCGATGCCTTTCACCTCGAGCACCGTGCGCCTACGCTGCGGCGATATGGGTGAGCTATCCACGACGGCGGCAGACGAGGCCGCTCGGACTGTGCTCGGTTCGCTGGATCAATCTGATCCGTATCCGGCCTACGCCCGTCTTCGTTCATTGGCGCCGGTCTATGTACCGGCGCGGGGACCGATAGTTCTCACGTCCTACCGCGCCGTTTCAGCGCTCCTGCACACTGCGCACGCGGGCAAGGACAGCGACGCGAGGTTCCAGACTTTGGGAATGCCGGACTGGCGCGAGCATGCCGGTTTGAAGATGATGTATGACTCGATCCTGCAGATCGACGAGCCTGATCACGGCCGGCTGCGCAGGCTGGTGTCGAAGGTGTTCACTCCGCGACGCAGCGAGGAGTTGCGTCCACGAGTGCGCGCGGTCTCCGCGCGGCTGATAGACGATCTTCGCGAGCACGCCGACGAGCCGGTAGATCTCATCAAGCGATGGGCGTTCCCGTTGCCGGTGGCGGTCATCGGCGAGCTCATCGGTGTTGCTGCGCATGAGCGTGCGCAGTTCGCGGAGTGGGTCCGCGATTTCGCCTTGTCATTGGAACCGGGCATCGGCCCGGACGAAGTTGCCCGCTGCGATGTCGCCGCAGCGCATCTATCCGACTATTTCCGCGGACTGGTGGCCGCTCGACGACGTGAGCCCCGCGATGACCTTGCCACCGCACTCGCTGGCCTCGATGGGCTCGCTGAGGACGAACTGATCAACATGTTGGTGCTCCTGTTTGCGGCAGGGTTCGAGACGACCACCCACCTTCTGGGCAACGCGGTCGTCGCGCTCGCCCGCAACCCCGAGCAGATCAGGCGGTGGCGCGAGCAACCTGGTCTGGCTGGCAATGCTGTCGAGGAGATAGTGCGTTACGACTCCCCGGTCCAGCTCAATTCGCGCGTGATCCAGTCCGATGTGACAATCGAAGGGGTGCGATTGCCAGCAGGGCGGGTCGTGTTTGCGCTGCTTGGCGCGGCGAATCGAGACCCCGAACAGTTCCCGGACCCTGACCGCCTCGATCTCGCCCGCCCGCGCGTTCGGGCGATGAGCTTCGGTGGTGGCGCCCACTTTTGTCTCGGCGCATCACTTGCTCGGATCGAAGCCGCCGAAGCGTTGCCAATACTGCTGAACGCCTTCCAGATCGAGATCGACGGCAAACCCCCACGACGACCCGGCCTCGCCGTTCATGGATACGCCCGACTTCCAGTCCAACTCATCAGACGCCCCCGATGACGCCAAGCTAGAGCAGCTCATACACCCCTGCGGTCCATTCGCCATCGCTATCCGAGAGTGGACAAGGACGTTTCGGCCTCGGCGGATATCGTGCGGTCGGGCGGAGCACGGCGGCAGGGCTCTCGGACTCCGCCAGTACCTTGCGGGCTCACGGCCCATTCAACGACAACCGAGTCCCACCCCCACAGCCGAGCACCCGCCGACGACATCTGGCGAGTCACCCAGAAGTCATGAGGCCAAGTAGGCGCCGCAAGCAGAGGCCCATCCGGAGCTGGTTGCGTCAACTTCAAAGCCACCAGCATCGTGGACAATCTGATCTGCTTCTCGGACATGCAAATCCAAGAACATCGAGCACTATGACAGTGTTCGTGTGGCGCCAACAGTCCCGCATTTCGCCACCTGCCCAGTCGCCTAAATTGTGCGTCGTGGCAACGCCAACTGATCGAGGTGATGTCGCGCCGCGAGGCCCGTCCCGCTCGACAATCGTTCAGTGCGTCCCGCACCACGCGGCGACGGCCAGTTTCAGCCGTCGGTCAGGCGAGCTCGGTCACCTGCTCAGGTGAGAGAGGCGTCAGACAGCCATCGCAACTACAGCGGCAGGTGGTCGGCGTAGATGATCCGCGTGCCGGTGCGGAACGGGTGCACCCCGGCGATGGCGAACGGTGCGGGCGCGACGTCGCGGTCCGCGGGCAGGATCTCCCATTCCTCCACGACCACGCGCCAGTCCGGGTCGTCGCCCGGACGCTGTGGCGGCAGTGGTGTCGGCAGGTCGATGGTGCCCTCCCACGACACCATCGCGCCGTCCAGTCCGCGCACCGGCAGGGTGGTCGCCGCGACGGTCTTCCAGCCCAGATCGGTCGGTACGGACGGGACCCGCTGTTCGAGCCGGGCGTGCATCACCCTGCTGGCCCCGAGTCGCTCGAGCGGGGTCGCGCGTTCAGAGACCGGGAAGAAGCCCGGCAGACCGAACGGCCCGGTGACCACGATGCGGGCCTGGCCGGCGTCTGGTCGAGACAACAGTGCGGTGCGCTGCGGGAGTACCTGCGCGAAGTCGCATTTGACGATCGGTGACAGCGCGAGGCCCGGTAGTGAGTCCGGTTGCCAGCGCGCGACGGTCAGCCGGACGAACGGCCAGAACGCCGTTCCCGGATCGAGTGCGACGTCGACGAACCACATCCCACGATCGTGTGAATACTCGGGCTGGTAGCCGAGCAGGCTGACGGCCGGCTGTCCGGGCAGATCCACGAGCGTGGTGCCGGATCGGACGGTGACCGGACGGCCGGCCGCGTGTCGGTCGTCGAGACCGGCCGCGTGGAAGAGGTCGACGAGTGGTGGGTCGTTGCGTGCGTCGGGGCCGAGTTGTGCGAACACCGGGTCAGCTCCCCATTGGCTGACCTCGTCACCGAGACCCGCGGTGGCCGGCCCGAATACGACGGCGAGCAACTCGCCGTTACCGGTCGTGTACCAGGGCCGGTCGAGGTAGATCCGGACACCACCGCGCCGGGTGCGGCTGAGCGCGAACGGCTGATCGGCCTCGGTCTGCTGATGCCAGCGCAACAACGGGATGATATCGCGGACGGCCGGCTTCACCGGGCGGACGCTCGACAGCACGTCGGCGCGTTGTGCCGGGCCGGCAACGGAGTAGTCGTCGAGCCCGGGCAGCACGGCCGGGTCGAAGTACTCCCGGAAGCGGGTGGTTGCCCGCAGGCGGTAGTCGATGGTGCGGTGCTTGGTGTCGCCCAGTTGGTGAACCGCGGCGTGCAGATGTACCGATGTTCCATCCGGCAGGGGCACGTCCAGGTCCTGCGGCGCGAGCAGGACGATGGACTCGTCCGCGCTGATCGTCGTGTGGCTGACCGCCGCCTGGACGCCCTCGACGAGAGTGGGTCCATCCTTACTGAGGTCATCGACCCACTCGTCCCAGGTGGCCTCAATGTCGAGCCGGTCGGTGCTGGCTGCGTGCAGGTCGACGCTCGCGTGCAGGTCCACCGACGTGGCGCCGGGTGCCCGACGCGGTGCCAGGACCATGAACCGTGGCGCCGCCAGCGGACGCGGTACGGCATGGACGAAACGCAGCGTGGTCGCGGGGGTGAGCCACCAGAACCATCCGTCGGCCGCGGCATCGGCGAACAGCGGGACAGCGCGCAGCGCGGCCGGCATCGAACGCCAGAGACCGAGCAGATCCAGCCCCTGGGGGGTCAGCGAGGTCGACAGCTTGGTGCGCAGCTGCTCGCCCGCTGGTAGCTCGAAACGCACCACACCACTCTCGGCGTCGGCCTTGAGCGCATCGCCGGCGGCGAGTACGACCCGCCACGGGACCTGGTCGGGCCAGGTACCGGCGTAGGGCAGGCGGGTGCCCTCGATTGCGAGCAATCCGCGCAGCGCCGTGCCTTTCCCGGCGTCGGGAAAGACGAACGACACCCCGTCGGCGAGCGGATCGGCGAGGTAGGGAACCGTCACGGTGTCGAGGTCGTGAATCATGTACTGGCCGCGCGACAGCCCGTGTCCACGGGGGATGAGCGTTGGGTCGGTGAACTCGGGCGGGTCGGCCGTCGGTCCCGTGACGAGCGAGACCCCCGGCATGGCGACGCGCTTCCCGGGCTCGGCCGGGTCCGCCCGGTCCAGATCGAGCAGCGTCCCCGCCTCGCGGAGCGAGGTCGCCAGGGCCTGCTTGACCTCGGCGTCGGTGCCGCCACCGAGCGCGGCGTCGAACCTGCCGTGGAGCTCGCACTCGAACTGGCTCGTCTTGGGAGGAACGAGATGGCGTTGCGAATCCATGCGCCACAGCAGATCCGGATGGTCGGCCACCACCGCCGGTACGTACGTCTCGGGTGGGACGGCCGTCATCGTCACGCCATCGGTGCCTGGCCCCTCGACGCCGGAGCGGACGACCAGGGTCAGCAGCGATTCGGCCTCGGTGTAGGCGTGGCGCGGCACGACGGTCGGCTCGAGGACCGGGTCCCAGCGAAGGTAGGGCCGCGGAGGCGTGACGAGGTGCGCCAGTTCGGCAACGAGGGCGGCGAGAGCATTGCGGTCGAGGCCGAGCTGTGATGCCGCGGCCGAGCCGAGCGCGGAGGCGAACATCGCCGGCGCGACCTGTGGTTCGGTCCGCTCGACGGCGGCGGTGACGGTGGGCAGCACGTCATCGACGACCCGCTCGATCGCGACCCGCCGCGAGACCGGTGCGGGCGTGGACGCGACGCGTGCGGCGACGAGCTGGTCGATTTCGGCAATCCCGGTGACCGTGATCCCGCGGGCGAGGGTCCCGAACGCTCGGACCGGAGCGGGCGCCGGGCGGATCGTTGCGACGCCGGCGCGCAACGCGCGTACGGTGCCGCCGGTGATCGCTCCGGCCGGGCCGGGCACGGTAGTGGCATCCGACGGCAGCGCGGCGTGCAGCTCGTCAGCTACGGCCTGGGCTTGGGCCGCGGTGGCGGCGTCGGGCGTCGGGGCGCCTCCGACGGTGCCCCCGTCGCCCGCGTTCGCCGGACCGGTCACCGAGTGTGGGGAGCTGTTGCCGGCAAGGTCCACCGCATAGGCGCGGAAGGCGTAGCTGCGCCCGTATCGCAGTCGTGGCAGCGTGCCCGGTTCGACGGTCGACACGCTCTGCACCGGGTGATCGGGGTCCGGCGCCGGCGTCGGGGGCTCGACGAGGTTCTCCCCGCCGGCGTCGTGCACGACCGTCAGCCCCGGCCGCGGCGCGGAGAGTGACCAGCCGTCCCAGCCGGCGAGCACCTCGTGCGCGTGCAGCGCGTCGCTGGGCACGTCGGGGTTCTTGCTCAGCGATGCACCCTGCAGGAAGCCGGTGTCTGGCGCGTCGGCGAGGACCGTGCCGGCGCCGTCGACCTCGGTCGTCAGGTGTCGCCGGTGCAGCGAGTGCCACAGGTGTGAGACGTCGTCCCACACCTCGAGCCGCAGGCCACGGGTCACGTCTTCGAGGTGCAGGGGGGCGCCGGTGCCGGCCATGACCGTGGCGTCTCGCGCCGGGGCGCCGGTCAGCCGGTCGCGCAGATGGGTGGCGCGATCGTTGCGGGCCATGGCGAAGCCGGTGGCCCTCAAGGTCGACGGTGATGACGTCGTGGCGTCGCCGTTGTTCTCCACGGCTTCTAAACGCGGCAGGTTGCGGACGTACTGCTCGAGCTTGAGCGCCGACGCATCCGGATCGAGATCGAGGATGGTGAAGGCCTCGCCGTCGCCGAGGCGGAGCATGCCGCGTGCGTAGTCGCCGGTGTCCGACACGGCGGTGAACGAGGTCCCCGAGACCGCACAGGATGTGTGGGGCTGGGCCGGGACGGTGTTCGCCAGACCCGTCACGGTGATCGAGCCAGCGATCTCGGTGGCGCCGGCGAGTAGCGCGATGTCCTCGACATGCAGATCGATCACCAGACCGAGACGGCGCAGCAGCGGTGAAAGGTCGCCGAGCAGGCCGGCGCGCCGGTGGAAGTCGACGACGTCCTGCGTCACAGGCGTGGGCCGGAAGGCGGGATCGGGCTGAGCGCGGTAGGGGTTACCGACCGGGTCATCGGGTCGCTCGTAGTAGCGGCGGCCCTGATGCACGTCCGCGGCGAGCAGTAGCCCGGCCGGAGGCGAGCCCGCCGCATGGTCGAGGACGGCGCTGGTGAGCGACGCGCCCGTACCGGCCACCGCGTCCAGGCGCTTGGAGATGTCGTAGTCCAACTCGGGATTGTTCAGCAACTGCTCGACACTCAGCCCCCTCTGCGCCCGGTCAGCGCCAAGGAGCAGTTGCAACAACAGCTTGGCGAGAGCGTTGCCCTGTACCGACGGCGCGTCGACGGGCGAGGAGAAGATGCTCATCGCGTGCGTCAGCAGGCTGTGTGCCTGCATCCGGTGGGCCGGATACGTCCGCCAGGCCTCAGCGGCACGGTCGGGGACCTGCCACGGCAGCACCGGCAGCGTCGGCGGGAAGACCCGCTGCCACAACCCCGGCTCGAGAATGTCGAGCAGTGGCGTCACCGGCACGTCGGTGCCGTTCGCGCTCAGCGTGATGCTCGCATCGGCGAGCCGGTCGCTCCAGTCGCGGACGTGCTCAAAGTCCCCGACGGCCCCCTTGACGCCGTCGGTCGGGGTCAGGCGGTGTGTCACGAACAGGGACACGTGTCGCGATTGGGTGGGGTCCGCGCTGAAGGGCAGTGCCGTGACCAGGAAAGATTCGACCGACATTGCTCACACCTCTGCAAAAGCGGCGCAGTACTGGGACCACGCCGGTACGCCGCCGTCCGCAGCGCCCGGTATCGGGACGGTGCCGTCGGGTTGGATGCCGAGGACCTCGGCGAAGGTGGGGTCGTTGTTCGATCCGGCCAGACGCCGTTCGCATGACACCGAGACCGAGAACGAGAACATGAACACGCTGACCTCGATGTCGACCGAGGCCTTGCCCACGAGCTTGCCGCTGGAGAACTCGTAGGTCAGCGACAGCTCGAGGGTGATCGACGCGGAGATGATGCCCAGGACGTCGACCTCGCCGCGGATGCGGAAGTACCCGGTGAGCGAGCCCTTCTCAGCCTCCAGTCGCAGGTAGACGCCGACCGAGATCGAGACCGAGCCGGACGCGACGCCGAGATCGATGGCGAGCTGCGCGCAGGCCTCGAGCGACATCTCCAGCAGCACGATCCCCTTGGGTGAGATCCGCAGCCCGACGAAGCCGCCGCCGCCGACGCACATCACGGTGAGACGGAACGGCTTGTCCCGCGTGCAGAAGTTGAAGCCGACGGTCACCGCCTCACCGAGGAACGGCACCGACACGTCGGCTCCGAGGGACATGTTCTCGAGGCTGAACACGCCGACGGCGATGCTCGGCAATGCGAGGTCGAAGCCGGCCTTGACCCCGCTCGGGCTGACGTCGACGTAGGGCGGGTCGGAGAAGCCGTCCGCCGGAATGAGCTCTTCCAGCGCTGCGATGAAGCTGAGGATGCCCTGCCACGCCATGTCATTCATGACGACGTCGACCTCGGGCTTGCGTCCGTTGGACGAGCGGAAGGACAGTCGGTCGATCGTGATCTTGATCAGGGACGCGCCAGGGAACAGGTTCAGCCCGAAGTGCTTCAGTTCGGCGAGGACGTCGACCCCCACGCCGTCCTTGCCTGAGGCGCGTGCCTCGATCGAGAGAAGTAGGCCGTCGGGATCGACGAAGAAGAGTGCATCGTCCTCGTCCGTGCCGGCCGGGAAGTTGGTGAGCTTCGGACGCCATTCGAAGCTCGCGGTGACCGAGAGCTTCTCCGGATCGAGACCCTTCACGAACGAGATGACCTGCTCGATGCGCTCGAGGATCTGCGCAGCCTGACCGGCAAGCTTTCCCAGCGGAGCCAACGCACCGACGAGTCGCTCGAGACGTGCCTTGAGCACCGGCGGCAGGTGCAGCACGGCGACCTGGCCCCCGAGATCGTTGACGGCCTTGGCGAGTTTGTCGAGTGCGTTGCTCGCCGCGGTGGTGAACGTGGTGTCGTCGCCACTGGCAGCGAACGCGGCGACCGCGTCGGTGAGGGCGGTGAGTGGCGGAACGAAGTCGTCCTGAACGTTCTGCAGCGCGGTCTGCGCGTCGGCGGCGAATTGGCGCAGGGGAGCGGTGGCGGCGTTCGCCGCGTCCTGCGCGAGTTGGGGAAGCCCATCGGTGAGTGCCTGCTGCACCCCCTGCAGATCGTTGAGCATGCTCGCGACGTCGCCGAGTGCCTCGGTGAGGAACTTTGGAGCGAAGTCGAGCCCGACGGAGTCGAGGATGTCGACGAGGGAGAACAACCCGAACAGCTTGGGCAGGACGCCGTCGAGGAAGGTCTTGGGGTCGAAGGGCTGCTGTCCGGCCGGCGGGTTGACCAGCGAGTCGACCTGCCCGACGGTGCCGAGCGTTCGGGACAGGCCGCGGACCGGGATGTCGGGCTGTAGGAAGCCGCCGGACTTCTCGGTACTGCCGCCGCCGGCCTGGCCGAACTGCATCGGCGTCATGGTCTTGAGTTCGAGGAACACCTGCGGTGTCGCGTTCGCTCCGCCGAATCCCGCGTCGAGGTAGGCCTGGGCGAAGTGGACGTCGGCGTCGGGCGCCTGGGGTGCGAGCCGCTTCATGGCGGGGATGACGATCACGGCGCCATCGAGATGCGGTACGGAGTGCAGGTCGCTGCCGACGCCGGGATCGCCGGTAAAGCGCAGCGTGGTCGTCTCGAAGGAGGTGTCGCCGGGCTTGCCGCTCTGGGCGAGCCCGATCGTCTGGGCACGGGCGGGGATGCCGCGCGGGGCGGGCTGACCGGCATCGGGCTTGCGGTACTCGGTGACGACCTTGCCCCTCGAGGCCACGCTCTGCCCCATCGAGTCACCGACGAACAGCAGGGGCGCGGTGAGCAGTACCCGTCGGCCGTCGTGATCGAGGCAGTCGAGGGTGAACTCGAACTTGTTCGGGGTGTTGAGCGGGATCGGCCAGAAGAGCTGTTTGGGTTGGATGACACCGGGGGAGGCAACGGTGTCCTCCGGCCACAGGTCGGGTGTTACAAGCGGGCGGATCCTGACCTGCAGGAAAGGCATGTCCAGGGAGTTGAAGGTGCGCACGGGCTCGCGCACCACGATGAAGAATCGTTGGTAGAGCCAGGCAACCGCACTCGGTCCAGCATCGATGCGCCGCTCGGTGAGCTTGATCAGCGAGGCGCGGTGGCCAAACGGGAACAGGTAGCCGGGGTAGGAGAGCTTGACGTGCTGGTCACGGCCCATCGGTGCGACGTGGTCCCACGACTCCAGTGTCTGGCCGACGTGGGCGTCGATGTAGGCCTTGACGTCCCAGGCGCCGTGCAGATCCAGCCACGCGCCCTGGCTGGACAGGTACAGGCGGGTCGCGTCGACCGGCGCGGGTGTGGTGATCGTCGGGTCGGCGCTCTCCCGCACGATCATGACGCGATCCAGGCCGTCCATCGACATCCGGAACGGCGTGGGCGGGTCGGGCGTCTGTGACGGTTCAGGAGCGAGCTGCGGTTCCTTGTCCCGCGCCCATACCCCACGCACGATGCGCTGGCTCGTGGTCGTTTCGTCGACGGTGACCGTGCCGTCGTCGGCCACCTGCCGGACGCCGAGTCGGCTGTGCCAGAGCTCGATGCGCTCGGCGTCGGCCTCGGCGGCGCGAGGCTCGACCGCGTGCGTGAAAGCGCCCTGGCTGCTCGGCGAGATAATCAGGCGCCACGGTGCCTCGATGGCCGTCTCGTCGTACTTCGGGGCCCGCGGCTTCTGGCGCACCGGACGGGGCGGCTGCACTTGGCCCACGACGAGACCGCCCAGATCGGTCCTTGTCGCCGACGTCGACTCGGTGAGGTCGAGCGCGCCCTGATTCGCGAGCAGCCCGCGCGCTAGGCGCAGCGCATGCGCGTCGGCGAGCAGGGTGTCGACCGTGGGGCGCTGCGAACTGGCGCTGCTCGGCCGCTGGTCAGCGAGGACGAGGCCGAGGTTACTGTGCGCGAGCTGCAGACCACCGGGCAGCTGGAGCACCGACGACAGGCCTCCGACGCGGCGAGGCACCGACCTCGGCGTCGCCAACGGCACCACGCGCAACGGCAGCCGCGAGAGCGCCGCGAGGATGCCCGCGGTGCTGTACTCGATGATCTCAGCCGCCGGAACGTCGAACGCCAACCGTGACGGCTCGGCGACGAGCACACGGACAGGGGTGACCGGCTGGTCGGTCGCCGTCCGGGTGAAGGCTTGCTCGCCCATGTGCTGGAACGTGTAGCCGACGACGAGGAAGGCGTTTTCCCGAGTCGGTGCCAGTAACGCCTTGCCCCCCACTTTCACCAGATCGAGCCCGTAGCAGCAGACCGTTATCACGACCAGGTCGTCAGGCCGGACGATGCGCACCACGTGCGTCGGAGCCGGATCGCCGACGACGCCGAATACCGGACCGAGCGGATCGATGGCCTTGAGCGCATCGCTCGGATCCTGCACGAAACGCACCGGCCGGCCCGCCGCAACTCCGGTCGGCTTGCTAGTCCGCTTGCTGGTCTGCCTGCCACGCTGACGAGGGGGCATGTGATGCGCCTTTCGCAAGGCCGCAGCTCGGACGGCTCCTGCAGCGACGCTTCCTGTTATCCCAAAGGCGCCACGACCACGTCAAGCAGCCCGGCACGCACTGTGCGCACCGGCGACGTGAACGGGCATCGATCACGGATCCGGCATGTCGCCCCGCCCGTCGGAGCAAGCCCCACACCCTGATCAACACCTCTCTGGAGCGAGTGGGAGTGGAGTTGGTGGGATGTGTACTTCTTCGAGCGGGACATGACAACCTCCGAGGGAATGACTGGCAAGAGGCCGGACGCGCCGGCATGTACCGGCCCGACCACTCTCATTGTTGCGCTGTCCCACTGCCTACAGGCCAGCGTCTCGACTTGTTTGGGATTCGAGCCTCATTGGGGCGCGACATCGTCACGCTCGACAGTCAGCCGAGTCCCAATGCCCTTGATTTCAGTCGTTCCGTTCGTGTCCGACTTTTGCTCGGTTGAATTCCCAGACCGAATTCCCAGACGGCTACGCGATCGTCACCGTCTACATCGAATTGCGTCCCTAACGAGCACGGCTGTCAGTGATCCCGCCGACCGGACCGACCGCTCGAGAGTTCCGTCTGGCGGCCTCGCTTGGATTTGCGTCTGACGCACGACAGTCCAGCCCGATCGCACTGGCGCAGATGACCACCACGATCTTGCATCGCACTTCACCACAGAGACTGGGCGCAGATCTTTGCCCGGTCGCCGATCGGCTTGCGGGGCAGCGTGACCGAGCAAGCGCTGGCGCGTATCAACGCCATTTCGGTCGGCCAACTGCTTGCCGCGACGCGCCGATTCGGCGCTCGCGAGCATCCGACGAAACGCACGCCGAGCCGTCTGATATCGCGCAGGGCGAGCGGCGGCGGCGAGTGCGCAGATCGGACTGTGTGCATCTGTCGTCTACCCGCCCGGCCGCAAGCGAGCGCATGACTGCACCAAGCGCGCCTGGCGCGGAATATTTGGCTACGCCGCCGACCCGACCGCGCGTCGCCGGGTCGATCGACAAACCGTTGTTGCGCACCAGGACCAGGCCGTCAGCCTGGTCCTGGTGCGGACGCCTCGACCATCTCGAAATGCTTCGCGTCGGGAATGTCGGACGGCCTCGTCTTAAGTTTGATCTGCCGGTTCACGCGTTGATGCACGACCTTCTACTCCCACGGGTCCAGCACTACCGATTGCGCGGTTTGCAGCAGGCGTCTTGCCCCGAAAACCCGCCCGACCCGGTCACGGATGGACTGCTCAACGGGTCGCTCGCAGCGTCGACGCCACCCCGCTTCCGGAGGCGCCCTGAAGTGGATCAGCTTGCGACGAGCACCACTAGCGTCTCCGGGCGAACCCCGTCATACTTCATCGCCTCGGCGCCGGCATCGCTGGTCATAACGGCCTGGAACGCATCCATGTCGGCGACGTCCATGCTCAGCCCGACCCGGTTGGGATTCGACGGATCGACAAACGTGCAGATGTCCTTTGCGACCGACCCGAAAACCTCGACCCGCTTGGGTGAGGACAGCCAGTGCGCGACGTCGTCCACCTCGTGCGTGGCGATCAATTTCGGCATGAGAACCCCCGCGTTCAGGCACCACCGGATGTGGGCTGGGAGACGGACCCTACCCCGCCCCGGTTGAGAAGCGTCCCGCTGCCGGGGCATACCGCCGTGAACCCACCGATATGCCAGCGAAGCTCGAATCGGTCGACGTAGACGGGAGCCTGCGTCGCTCCAACGCTGCTAAATTC
>JBDTFN010000215.1:0-6455 GCA_039937915.1 Jatrophihabitans sp.
GAGCGTGGCCTTCGACCCGTCGGCGGGAATGTGCACGATCATCATCGTGTCGGTGGCCAGGCTGCCGCCGTCGCGCGCAATGTGCAGTTCTTTGACCTCGGCGTCGGTCATGGACTGGCGGTCGTCGTTGCCGACCACCAGGATGTTCAGGTCCTTGCCGTCGACGTGGTACGTCGTCCCGCCGGTCGGCGCTGCGTTGACCGCCAGGTTCAGCCTGGGTACCCCGTTGTCGACCGCGCGGAAGGTGTACCAGAGGTAGCCGGCCAGTACGAGCAGGCTGATCGAGAGTATCGAGCCGAGCACCCGGGCGATCGGGCGCGCCGCGTGCAGACCGGAACTCAGGCCGGATCCGCCGCCACGGTGCCGACCGCGGGGGTCGAGGTGGGGTGGCAGCGGCGCGTCGGACACGATCCGAGCGTACAAGTACGGGGCGTGTGAACTAGCTGAGTCGCGTGGGGGCGAGCGCCCTCAATCGATGCAGCCGAGGCCGTTCGCGGCGCCCGCGGAGGTCGTCGCGCCGGACTTCGCGCCGGAGGCGGCCGTCGTCGGCTTCGCCGCGACGAGGACACCCTGCACCATCACGTTGTTGGCGCCGATGATCACCGTGACCCGTGTGACGTCCGGGGTGGCGATGGCCGCGGCTTTCGGGAGCACGGCCAGGACCGCCTTCGCCTGTGCCTCATGACCCGCGGGGTACTGCACGGTGGTCTTGGCGGTGGGCGGCGCGGAGCCGACGTTGTTCACCTGAAAGCCGAGCGCTTTCAGCCGGTCGGCGTTGCGGCCGGCCAGACGCGCGGTATCGGTGCCGTTGAGGACGTCGACGGTGACGGTGCCGCGCGCGGCAGGCTTCGCGTTCGCGAGCGCGTGGTCATTCGCGCCGCGTAACTGCTCGATGAACGCCGGGAGCGCGGCCCGGTTCACCTCGACGATCGAGGTCTCCACGCCGTCTGGGTAGATGAGTTTGGGGCCATTGTTCGGCAGCGTCGCGAACGTGATCTTGCCGCTGGTGAGGGACTGGAACTGGCGGGCCAGTTCGAGCAGGTCCAGAGCGGGGTCGGTGAGCAGCGAACGACCCACGGCCTGCAGCAGATCGTGGATCTTGAACGGGTTGAGCAGCGTGCCCGCCGAGGTGATCTTGCCGAACGCAGCCTTGAGGAAGTACTGCTGGCGCTTCACGCGGTCGAGGTCGCCGTGCGGCAGACCATGGCGTTGCCGCACGAAGGCGAGGGCTTGTTCGCCCTTGATCACCGACTCGCCCTTGGGCAGATTGATGCCCGAATCGCCGCGGCCATCCTCGGTCTGCTTGTTCTGGGCGCGGTTGAGGCAGATCTTGACCCCGCCGATGGCGTCACTGATGCGGTAGAAGCCGAGCAGGTTCACCTGCATGTAATGGTCGATGGACAACCCGGTGAGCGTCTGGATCGTGCGGATCGTCTCGATGATCCCAGCGCTCTCCGCACCGACCTCACCCTTGTTCGCCGTCCTGGCCGCGTAATAGGCGTCCGGATAGGCGGAGTTGAGCTTCCCCATGCCGTGCCCAGGGATCTCGACCCAGGAGTCTCGGGGGAAGGACACGATCGTCGGCTTGGATCCGTTGCCGGGGACATGCAGGACCATCATCGAGTCGGCGTTGACCGTGGTGGTGTCGTGTCCCGCGTGCAGAGCCTTGAGTTCGGCCTTGCTCGCGCCGGCGCGGGTGTCGTTGCCGATCAGCAGGATGTTCTGGTCCGCGCCGTCCGGATCGCCGGACGTCGGACCCGGAACCGCCGCGCCGTGCGGGATGTCGTCGGTAAAGCTCTGGAAGGTCGTCCAGGCCAGGCCGCTGGCGACCAGGATGAGCAGCGACAGTGCGGCGAAGAACGCCCGAACACCCACGCGCGCTCCCTGCGGCACCCCGGCCCGGACGGGGATGTCGTCGCGTGGTGGTGCAGGTGGCTGGGTCATCGCCTACGAGGCTAAAACCTCGGATCGGTCTGGCCGTGCTGCGACACGAAAGCGGCCCGACGAATACGGACGCAGAATTCCTTCCCAACGGGACCTTTGTTCCTTATGGTCCATTCATTCGGTGTGTCTAACGCGTGCCTCACGAAGTGAGTGGTAATGCAGCATTGTTGTTCTCGGGTCCAACGCGTCATGGTGGCGGCCATCGTCGCAACCACCGCGGTCGTTGTCCCTCTCGCCACCGTCGCACAGCCCGCCGGTGCCAGCACGCTGGATGTCGCGCCCACCGCCAAGATCCTGATAACCATGCGTGGCAATGGCCACGGGCACGGGATGAGTCAGTACGGAGCGCGTGGAGCGGCCATCGCGGGCAAGTCGTACTCGTCGATCCTGTCGTTCTACTACCCCGGGACCACGCAGGTCGTGCTGGCGTGGTCCTTGATCCGCGTGCGGATCAGCGGCACCGGGCCCTTTACGACCGTCGCGGCATCGTCGGGTCTGACCGTCACCGGCCGCAGCGGCATATTGCCCACCTCCGGAATTGCGAAATACCGATTGGTGCCGAACTCGACAACTGGGCTCACCCTGCAGCAGTTGCCGACGGGCACGGCCACCTGGCGCAATTATGCGGACGGATTGCCGAACCGGGCCGATTTCCATCGTACGAACGCCCCGATCCGCATCTTCGACGGTGACAACAGCGGCGCAAGTTCGGGCTACCTCGGCTACGTGAGTGCGGTGCGAAACCGCCCGAGCGGTTCGGCCGGCGGGGTAAGCACCGTGAACCGAATCAGCCTCGACGGCTACACCGCAGGGGTGGTTCCCCAGGAGATCCCGGCGTCGTGGCAGACGCAGGCCGTCTACGCCCAGGCGGTAGCGGCTCGGACCTATGGGCGCTACGCCGTCGAGCACGCGCTGCGCGGCTCGGAGTACGACCTGTGTGATACCTCGTCCTGCCAGGTCTACGGCGGATACGCCCGCTACGACGCTCAGGGTCGAGAGCTCTACCGCGACCTGCACTCGGTCTCATCGGCAACATCCAACCGCGTCCTGCGGTACAGAGGGTCCACGATCTTCGCGCAGTTCGCCGCGTCGAACGGCGGGTGGACCGTCGCCGGAGGACAGCCTTACCTCGTCACCGAACGCGACATCTATGACACGTCGCGGGCTGGGGACCCCTACCTGGATTACACCAGGACCGTGACCGCTCGCTCGGTCGCGTCGTACTACGGCCTCGCCACGCTGACGAAGATCGTCGTGACCACTCGGGACGGCAACGGCGCATGGGGAGGGCGCGCGGACACGGGATACGTCCAGGGCACCGACAACGCCGGACGGAAGGTCACCATCAACACCACCGGTTTAGGACTGCAGTACGCCCTCGGCATCGGCACCACGTGGTTCTCGCTGACCGACGCGTAGCGCTGCCCGCACAGCCGGCCGTGCGGACGTCTCCGTATGCAAGGCTCGACGCATGACGGACACGGATGCGGTGATTCTCGTCGGAGGCCTGGGCACGCGGTTGCGACCGCTCACGCTCTCGGCGCCCAAACCGATGCTGCCGACGGCGGGCGTGCCGTTCCTCACCCACCTGATCACGCGCCTGCGCGACGTGGGGATCGCCCACGTCGTGCTGGGCACCTCGTTCCGTGCGGAGGTGTTCGAAGAGCATTTCGGCGACGGGCGCGACCTCGGCGTCGAACTCGAGTACGTGGTCGAGACCGAGGCTCTGGGCACCGGCGGAGGGATCCGCAACGTCGCCGAGGTACTGCGTGGTGACACCGTGCTGGTCCTCAACGGCGACAACCTAGTTGGGGTAGACCTCGCCGCGCTGGTCGCGGAACACCGGGCCAATGACGCCGACGTCACCCTGACGCTGACTCGCGTTGAGGATCCCCGGGCGTTCGGCTGCGTCCCGACCGACGCGAACGGGCGCGTCACCGCGTTCCTGGAGAAGGACCCCAACCCGGTCACCGATCAGATCAACGCAGGCCTGTACGTGTTCCGGCGGTCGGTGATCGACACGATCCCGACCGGTAGGCCGGTGTCAGTGGAACGCGAGACCTTCCCGGCCCTGCTCGCCTGCGGCGCTCGGGTCTTCGGCTACTTACATGACGGGTACTGGCGTGACTTCGGTACGCCGGCGGATTTTGTCTCCGGGTCCTGCGACCTCGTCCGCGGTGTCGCGCCCTCGCCCGCGGTGACCACCCCCGGCGAGTCCCTGTTGCTCCCCGGAGCGAGCGTCGATCCGACGGCGGTCGTCGGGGGCGGGTCGACCATGGGGCGCGACAGTGCGGTGGCGGCTGGGGCGAGGATCGACGCCAGCGTGGTCTTCGACCGGGCGAGCATCGGCGCCGACGCGATCGTGCGACGCTCGGTGATCGGGGCCGGCGCAGTGATCGGAAGCGGTGCCGTCATCCAGGACTCCGTCATCGGCGACGGCGCACGCATCGGCTCGCGGGTCGAGCTGCTCGCCGGGGCCCGCGTATGGCCGGGAGTCGAATTGGCCGACGGCGCGATCCGCTTCTCCTCCGACCTCTAGGCCCGTGCCGGCTCGGCCCCGCGCGCGGCCAGCCACTCCGCCCGCGTGAGGGCGTACTCGACGTCGCCGTATTCGTCACCGGGAATCGGGAACGGCCAGTCCTGATGGAAAGTGCGGCAGTGCCGCAGACCGGCGTTCTCCATTACCCGGCGGGAAGCTGTGTGGACCGTCATCGTCTCGGCGTGCACCCGCCGGATCGTCGTCTCGGTGAATGCCTTGTCGATCAGTGCTCGGGAGCCTTCAGTCGCGTAGCCGAGCCCCCACGCGTCACGGCGCAGGCGATAGCCGAGCTCGGGATCGTCCGGGTCGTCCCTCTCGGCCGACCGGAGGTGGAACCAACCGATGAACGTGGCGGTCGGTCGGACCAGCGCGGCCCAGAAGCCGAAGTGCGCCGACCGCGCGTAGTAGCCGAGAAACGCCGGCAGGACGTCGTCGACAATCTCCGAGCGGGTCGTCGGTCGACCGCCGGTGACGAAGTGCATGACCTCGGGGTCGCCGTCGAGGTCGGTGAGGGCGTCGACGTCGGCGTCGGTGAACCGGCGCAGCAGCAGCCGATCGGTCATGAGGTGGACCTGCACGACGGTGTCCTTCTCCTATGGCGGGGCTGATTGGTCGGACCCTGGACCTGCATGCTGCCCCATACCGAAGCAGGACGGGTGCTGCCTGCGACAGACCCTCGTGTGACGATGCCCGGGTGACCACCGTCCGCGAACGAGTCTGGGACGCCGGGCACCCGCTGGACCTGCGCGTGACGCTCGGCCCGCTGCGGCGGGGGACGGCCGACCCGGCGCACCGCTTCGACGCGAGCGGGCGGTTCTGGCGCGCCTGTCTCACCCCGGACGGCGCAGGGACGATCGCGGTGTCCGCCGTCGGCCCGCAGGTCACCGCCCACGCCTGGGGTCCGGGTGCGGATTGGCTACTCGAGGGCGTGCCGACCCTGTTGGGCCGCGACGACGACTGGAGCGGGCTCGACGTTTCGGCGGTGCGTGCGCTGCACGAGACCCACCGTCGTCGGCGTGGTCTACGCCTGGTTCGAACGAACCTGGTGCTGGACGCACTCGTGCCCGCGGTGCTGGAACAGAAGGTGACCGGGCTGGAGGCGAGACGGTCGTGGCGGACCCTGCTCCATCGTTTCGGCGCCCCCGCTCCTGGCCCTGAGGCGGAGGTCGGGGGTATGCGGGTACCGCCGTGCGCCCAGGGGCTGCGCGACATCCCGTCCTTCGAGTGGCACCGCCTCGGTGTGGATCTCAAGCGACAGCGAGCGATCCGTGCCGCGGCGGGGGTCGCCGGCCGGTTGGAGGAGTGCGCCGCGATGTCGCATGAGGACGCGGCCCGGCGGCTGCAGCTGATCCCGGGGATCGGGGTGTGGACGGCGGCCGAGACCACCCAGCGGGCGCTCGGCGACCCGGACGCGGTGAGCGTCGGGGACTACCACCTCAAGAACATGGTGGTGCACCTGCTGACCGGTCGCCCGCGCGGTACGGACGAGGAGATGGTGGCACTGCTCTCGGCCTGGCCGGGTCAGCGGCAGCGGGTGATGCGCCTGATCGAACTCACCGGCATCGCGGCTCCGAGGTACGGCCCGAGGTTCAACTTCACCGACATCCGCCGGATCTGAGGATGTGACGATCCCTCGTCCTTGATGATCTCGGGGAAAGTAGTCGGTAAACGGTGACTTTCACCGAGATCATCGGGACGGTTCAGGCGAACTCGGCCAGTACGGCGTCGCCCAGGGCGGGCCACGCGTTCTTGGACCAGTCGCCGAAGTCGCGGTCAGCGATGGCGACGAGGGCGAGCTGTGCCTCCGGATCGATCCAGAGCATCGTGCCGCACTGCCCGAAGTGCCCGTAGGTCCCTGTCGAGTTGGCGGTGGCCGTCCAGTGCGGGGACTTCGTCCCGCGGATCTCGAACCCGAGGCCCCAGTCGTTGGGGTCACGTCCGCCATAGCCGGGCAGCACCCCGCGCAGTCCCG
>JBDTFN010000216.1:0-4839 GCA_039937915.1 Jatrophihabitans sp.
CCGCAGTCGCGAGCAACTCCAGCGCGCGGCGGGCGACGGCCCGCGCGTCGGCGAAGGCTTCGTCGACAGCAGCGACCCCGTCGAGGGCAGTGGCTCCGTCCGGGCCTGCGAGGTACGCACCGAGGACGACACGCAGCTCACTGACCGCCCCGGCCAGCGCGGCGGGGGGCGGACGGTCACCTTGACGGCGAAGGTCGGCGGCCGTGACGAGCAACCGTCCGAGGGTCGGGTCGTCGGTCGCACCGATCGCGTGCAGGACCAGCGCGGCGGTCTCCAGGCCGATGGCCATCGGGAACCCGATCGACATAGCCAGGGCAGTGTCCAGGGCTCCGGCAGCATGCTGCGCCGCGGCGACGAGGTCGTCCTGCGCCAGCCGCGCCCGCGCAAGAACGGCACGGATCAACGGCACTTCCCGTTCGACGCCGAGCTCACCGGCCTCCGCGTCCGCGGTGCTGCCGAACTCGATGGCCGCCTCGATGTCGCCGTCGGCGAGCCAGACCCCGGCGGCCGCCGATAACAACACCACCCTCGCGATGCGCAGCGTTCCCGCGTTCAGGGGAAGGGCCTCGTTGACGTAGTCGCGTGCCGCGGTGAGATCGCCGACCTGCCAGCAGATCATCGCCGCCGTGGGCAGCGCGATCGCCAGCTGCTCGACCGAGCCGCTGCCACGGCACAGCGCGATGGCGTCACCGGCGTAGCGGGCCGCCTCGGGGTCGACCCGCTCGGCCAGGACGCTGCCCAGCCCCATCGCGGCCGAGCACTGTAGATCGACGTCGTAGGGCGCGGCGGCCTCGATGGACATCCGCACGTGCTCGATCGCCTCGTCGCCACGGTCGACGTCATCGAGCAGGCCGGCAAGGAAGATCAGTGCGCGTGCGCGGTAGGAGTCCTCGGCGCCTTGGAGGATCCGCACCGCGGTACCGAGATCTCGCATCGCATCGTCGGTGTCGCCGGACCAGTAACTCAGGTACCCCAACGCATAGGTCGCGTATGGCGTCCATTGCGGTGACGAGCCCGCCGCGAGCAGCCGCGACAACCAGAACCTACCTTCGGCGACATTGGTCGTCGCGAAGTAGCGGTGCAGCCGGAAGGCCAACTCCAGGCACCGGTCCAAGTGCGCGCGTCCGACCAGAGCGGCGCCGAACAACGACCGCACCGAACCGAGCAGCTCGGTGATCTCGGCACGGAACGGCGCAGGCGCCGCGCGGGCGTCCTCGGGCAGGCGCGAGCGGATCGCGTCGGCGAGTCGATCGAACGCAGCCCATCCCTCGCCATTGTCGACGAGCAGTTCGCGGGCCAGGCGGTGCAGGTCGTCGTCCTGCTCATAGCGCCAGCGTGGCCCGGAACGATCGACCGACACGAGCCCTCGTGCCGTCAGTTCACGCAGGATCCGCACCACCCGCACCGGCGCGATCGGAGCGCTGGAGACGACCTCCCGAACCAAGGGCAGCCCGACAGGGCCGTCGAGCACGCCGAGCCGCCGGAACACCGTCGCTTCGTCGGCGTCCAGCAGCGCGTAACTGCTGGTGGCGATCGCTCGCAACCCCTCTTCCTTCGGAGTGGTCGCGCTGAGGTGATCAAGCAGGTCACCGACCGGCATCGCGGCCAGCTGCGCGGCAACGAGCTCCAACGCCAATGGCAAACCCCCACATCGTCGACACAGAGCGATCAGGTGCGGGGCGGCGGTGGCGTCGAGCCTCAGGTCACCACCGGCTTCCCGGACGCGGTCCACGAGCAGACGCACCTGGCCGTTGGCGCTCAACGACTGGCCGGCGACCGGCGCGGGCATCGGTTCGACGGTCAGTATCTGCTCGCCCTCGACCGACAACGGCAGCCGACTCGTCGCCAGCACGACCAGCGAGGGCGCCCGTGCGAGCAGGGTCGACACCAGCGATGCCGTCCCGTCGACCACGCCCTCGCAGCCGTCCAGAACAAGCAGCACCCGCCCACGCGGTGCCAGGTGATCGGCGACCGCGGTTTCCGGGTCGTCGGCGCCGAGCGGGACCCGCAGGATCATCGCGACAGTCGCAGCCACCAGCTCGTCCTCGGCCACCTGAGCCAACGACACCCACAGCCGACCACCGGCGAACTCCCCGCCGCGCGTGGAAGCCCGCATCGCCAACCGCGACTTGCCGACCCCACCCTTGCCGGTCAGGCTCACCAGGCCCGGCTCGGCGATGGCCTCGACCAGTTCTGCCAGCTCGGCCTCGCGACCCACAAAGGACGAGGTCGCAACCGGCACCCGCGCGGCGTGGCTGTCGGCCTGATCGCGCAGCGCCCGCAGGTAGACCCCGACCGTCTCGGTGCTCGGGTCGATGCCCAGCTCGTCGGCCAACAGTGCCCGACAGTGCTCATAGGCCTGCACCGCGCCCGGCCGGTCGCCCGCGCGATCCAGCGCCGCGATCAGCGCACGGTGGGTGCTCTCGTCCAGCGGATAGGTTCCGACCGCCCGCCGCGCCGTGGCGACCGCGTCGTGGTGCTGCCCGAGCAGCCCCGAGGCCTCGACCACGAGCTGCACCGACCGTAGGGCAGTCGCGTCTACCGCCCGACGGTGTGGGTCCAGCCACCCGGCGTCCTCCCCCGGCAGCAACTGATCGCCGCTGAGCCGAGCCACCTTGCCGGCCACATCCACGACCAGCTGATGCCGGCCCTGCGCGAGGAGTTCCGCCGCCTGATGCACCTGTGCTGCGGCGACGTCGACGTCGACCTCGACGCCGTCGGCCAGGCAGTACCCGGACGGAGTCGTCCCGATTACTTCGTGATCGCCGCCGCCGATCGGCGCGCACGCGGCACGAAGACCCCGCACCACGCCACGCAGACCGACCGCCCAGGTCGTCGGCAGCTCATCGCCCCAGATGATCGTCGCGAGTCTGTCGGCCGCGACCGGTCCGTCGGCCAGCGCGAGCGCAGCCAGCGCCACCCGGGCACGGCGACCACCCAACGCCATGCCACTGACCGCGTTCTCGCCGTTGCTCACGGCGATGGTGCCGAGCACCTGGACTTTCATAGCCGCCAGGCTATGCCGCGAGCGAATTACCGCGCCGTTACGGGCGGAGTTTCTACTCGGTCTCACGGCCGCGTTCCCCCTGATCCGAGGAGTCCCCATGTACCGATCCAGAATTCGACGTGTCGTTCCCACTCTGCTCGCCGTGCTTTTCCTGGTCGGCGCGAGCACCTTCACCGTCGCTAGCCCCGCGGTCGCCGACACCGGTAACCGCGACAGCCAGGTCTCGGTCGCGGTCCAGCAGAACTCGAGCTCGTCGGGAATCACCGTCGGGGGGCAGCTGTACCTGGGAGTCATGATCGAGGACCACAGCGGATCCTGCATCAACTTCGATGACTGCGACAACCCCCTCGGAACAGTCGACTTCGTCCTACAGAACGCCGACCTGTCCTACAACCAGACGATTGCGACGCTGAACTTGAGCGGCGTCGTGCACGACGCCTCCCAGGCCAACGTGACGATCGACAACCCGTTGCCGGCCGGCACCTATCACGTGGACGCGCACTACAACGGCGACCCCAACTTCCACGCCAACGACGGGACCCTGGACAACGTCGAGATTGCTTCGTTGACACCAGACGTCGGCATCGTCCAGTCCTCGACCAGCAGCTACCAGGGCGACCCGGTGACGTTCTCGGCCTCGGTGAGCTCGCCGAACGGCGTGCAACCGACCGGCACCGTGCAGCTTGTCTACGGCATGACCGACATCGGCGACCCGATACCACTGGACAGCAGCGGGAACGCCTGGATCACCCGCACCGACCTGCCACTGTCGGATTCCTCCGGACACACCTACTACTTCCACTACTCCGGCAACTACGTCAGTTCCGGACACGGCTTCCTCAACCCCGCCGACTCGAACAGCATCGACCACCAGACCCTGACAAAAACCCCGACCAGCACCACGCTCAGCGTGACCTCACCGACGCGTCAGGACGACCGCGTCGACCTCGTCGGCTATGTCAGCGCGGCCGGTGGTGCGCAACCGCCCGGCACAGTCACCTTCACCGCGTCCGTCGGGGGCATACCGTTCGGGACCGCGTCGGGCACGCTCTCCGGTGGGTTCGCGACCGCGACCTTCCCGGCGAGCACCTTGTTCCCCGCCCCGTACACCGTGCTCGCGCAATACAACCCGTCCGACCCCGGCTACGCGGCCAGCAACGCCAGCGCCGACCTGCTGATCACCGCTGCGATCCCGTTGGACGGCGTCGTCCTGGCCGTGACCGCCAGCCCGGACCCCGGCGTGCTCGGGGCACCCGAGACCCTCCACGTCATCGCGACCCCACCGGCCGGCAGCACCGCGCCCGTGACGGGGGAGATGAGCTTCGCCACCGGCGCAACCACGCTTGGAACGTGCTCGCTGACGGCCGCGGCCGCCTGTGACCTGATCACCACGGCACTGCCCGCCGGCGTCGATCCAATCACCGTCACCTACCCCGGCTCGACGCGCTACGCGGGAGTGACGGCATCGACCTCTGTCACGATCGACAAGCCCACGCCGACTGGAACCCCGACCTCCGGCAGCCCGAGCACCCACCCGAGCAGCGGTTCCACGTCGAGCACGACCTCCGGCTCGCCGACCGCGCGCCCCTCGGCTTCACCGAGCGGTTCGCCGACCGGCACAGGCAGGACTTCCTCCACGCGCAGCGGTGCCGGCGCCAACGGGGCCGGTGGCTCTGGCACGCTCGCGGAGACCGGCGTGCGCGGACTCACTCCATCGAGCATCGTCGCGGCAGCGCTGCTCGCATTGGGCATTGCCTTCAGCCTGCTCGGCCGCCGACGTCACCGGGTGGTGGGTCGACACCGCTGAACTCGGCGAGGCCATCGGCCTGGTT
>JBDTFN010000217.1:0-7878 GCA_039937915.1 Jatrophihabitans sp.
GGTCAGCCCATCGAGACGTGCGCGCAGGCGAGTGCTGGCCTCGTTCACACCGGCGAGGAGAAGAGGATCAGCTCAACACTCATGGGCGGGTTAGATCGCGTGACCGACAACGCGCCCGTTCCTCAGCTGTGGCGGTGGGTGGCGGTGCCGATGAGGTCGGTCAACACCCGGGTCGCGTCGTCGTCCAGGGCGTCGTCATCCAGCGCGACCCGGGCCTCGCTCGCCTTCGCCGCGATGCGATGCTCGACCTGGTCCAGCGCGCCCGTGGCGACGATGACGTTGCGCAGGGCGGCGACGCCCTCGGTGGCGAGTTCGCGGTTGCCCAATCCGGCGCGGAGCGCCGCCGCCTGGGCGTCAGTGGCCCGCTCCATGGCCAGCGCGGTGAGTAGCGTCTGCTTGCCCTCGCGCAGATCGTCCCCGGCGGGTTTGCCGGTGACGCCCGGGTCGCCGAACACGCCGAGTACGTCGTCGCGGAGCTGGAACGCCTCGCCGACCGCGAGCCCGTAGGCCGAGAGCGCAGCGAACACCTCCGGCGGGGCTCCGGCGGCGGCGGCACCGAGGTGAAGGGGGCCCTCCACGGTGTACTTGCTGGTCTTGAAGGTGATGACGCGCAGCGCCTCGTCGACGGAGAACTCCCCGCGGGCCTGGACGAGTACGTCGAGGTACTGCCCGGCCATCACCAGTTCGCGCATGCGGTCATAGACGCGGCGAGCGCCCGGGCGGTGTTCAGGGGGTAGGTCGGCCGACGTGAACATGGCCTCGGACCAGGACAGCAGCAGATCCCCGATGAGGATCGCGGACGCGGTACCGAACGCGTCGGCATCACCGGTCCACCCCGCTTCGCGGTGGATGGAGGCGAAGGCGGCGTGGACGGCCGGGTTTCCGCGCCGGGTGTCCGAGGCGTCCATGACGTCGTCGTGGACGAGGGCGCAGGCGTGCAGAAGTTCGAGGCTCGCGGCGGCGGTGATCACGGCCGCGTCCGGGTCGTGGGTACCGGCGCTGCGCCAACCCCAATAGACGAAGCGGGGACGCAGACGTTTGCCACCGTCGAGGACGAAGGAGCGGACGGCCTGCAGGACGGGGACGAGGTCGTCACCGAGGTCGGCGAGGGACGCTTGCCGCTCGTCGAGGAAAGCGATGAGTCCGGCGTCGATGCGCTCGACCAGCCGCTCGTGGCCAGGCCCGTCCGAGCTCATGAGCCCGGACACTACGCTCAACGTCATGACTCGCTCGGTTCGGGACGCCCTGGCAGATGCCGGGCCGACCTTCTCCTTCGAGTTCTTCCCACCCAAGACCGAGGATGAGGAAACGCTGCTCTGGCACACGATCCGCGAACTCGAACCGCTGCAACCCTCCTTCGTCTCGGTGACCTACGGCGCCGGTGGCACGACGCGCGAGCACACCATCGAGATCACCGAGAAGATCGCCGCGGACACCACCCTCCTGCCGGTCGCGCATCTGACCGCGGTCGATCATTCGGTGGCCGAATTGCGCGCCATCGCCGGCCATCTGGCCGCGGCCGGCGTCATGGACATACTGGCGTTGCGCGGGGACCCGCCGGGTGACCCGATGGGCGAGTGGGCCAAGCATCCCGAGGGAGTCGCGTACGCCGCGGATCTCGTCCGGCTGATGCGCGATTACGGAGACTTCTGCGTCGGTGCCGCCGCGTTCCCCTACGGCCACCCGCGCTCGGAGTCCCTGGAGGCCGATACCGCCCGTCTCGTGGAGAAGTTCCGGGCCGGCGCCGAGTACGCGATCACGCAGATGTTCTTCGTCGTCGATGATTACCTGCGCCTGCGCGATCGGGTCGCGGCGGCCGGCTGCGACGTCCCGATCATCCCCGGGTTGATGCCGGTGACGAACATGGGCATCATCCGTCGCTCTGAGCAGTTTTCCGGCGCGCCGTTCCCGAAGAAGCTGGGTGCCCGCTTCGCCGCGGTTGCACACGACCCGAAATCGGTACGCGCGATGGGCATCTATGAGTCGTCCAAGCTGGCCGAACGGCTGCTGGACGAGGGCGTGCCCGGCGTGCACTTCTACACGCTGAACCGGTCCAAGGCGACGCGCGAGGTGTGGGCGAATCTGGCCCTGGGCGCCCGCATCTGAGGGTGGACGTCCCGGCCCGGCGCTGGTCGGAACTGCATCACGGCATCGACCCCGACGGTGTTCCGCTCCTGCGGGGCTGGCTGCGGCTGATGTGGGCGCTGGCGCGTCCACTCGTTCGGCTTCGGGTTCCGCCGACCTTCCTGACGATCCTTGGGGTCGTTCTCGCCCTCGACGCCGTTCTGCTGGCTGCATCCTACCCCTGGGCCGCCGCGCTTGTGACGGTGGCGGCGGCGGTCTGCGACGGACTGGATGGCGCGGTGGCTGTGGTGGGGGATCAGGCCACCAGAGGCGGGGCGATTGCCGACGCCATGGCCGATCGGGTGACCGATGCGGCGTTCGCCGCGGTGCTGTGGAGGTGCGGCGTGCCGTGGTGGCTCGCAGTTGTCGCCGGCGTGTTGGCGTGGTCGGTGGACCTCCTGCGCCGGGTGCGGCGAACTCCGGCGGTCATCACGGTGGGGGAGCGGCCGACCTGGACGGTGTGCACGGCGCTCGCGTGCCTATCGGCAACGGTGACCGACGTGCGGTGGCCGGTGCTCGTGTGCGCCGGCGTCTGGACCGCGGCAGGAGTGCTCGCCTGCGCCCAAGTGCTCAGGCCAGCGCCAGGGCCGTCGCCCAGATGAGGGGCGGACGGTCCTCGGCTTGGCCCCATGCGAGCGCGGCTTGCCGCCGATGATTACCGCGCTCTGCTGGGGCCTGGTTCGCGAATGCCACTTTCTGGGTTATCCTTCCTAGGAAGTTACTTCCGCGACAGCCTCAGGCTGCATCTACGCGAGGCCGTCTTCGCGCAGCCGGGTGACTTTCCCGCCCGGGCTGGGCACCCAAATGAGGTCTGATGACGCGTTTCGCCCTACCTGTTGCCGGCCTTGTCGCCGCCCTGGTCGCTGTGCTCGCAGTGTCGCCCGCCGCGACACGCCCCGAGACATCGTCGGTCGCGGCGGTCAGGTCCTGCGCGGCGCCGGTGCGCAGTGCTGCGATGTGCCTGAGCCAACGGTTGAGCGCAGCGGGAGCGTCGACGCCTCGGGGATTGGGGGCGCGCGACATCCGGTCGGCCTACGCGCTGAGCATGACCGCCGGTGGCGGGCGGACGGTCGCGGTCGTCGTCGCCTACGACGACCCGACTGCGGCGAGCGATCTCGCGGTGTACCGCAAGACCTACGGACTGCCGCCCTGCACGACGGCGAACGGCTGCTTTCGCAAGGTGAACCAGGCGGGCCGCTCGACCATGCCGAGAGTCGACGCCGGGTGGGCCGGCGAATCGAGTCTAGATATCGAGATGGTCTCCGCGGCCTGCGCCGCGTGCCGCATCCTGCTGGTCGAGGCGTCGACGGCGTCGATGGCGGACCTCGCCGCGGCGGTCGATTATGCGGCCACGCAGAGGGTGTCGGCCATCAGCAACAGCTACGGCAGCACCGACTCCACGCACGCCGCCGCGTACGACCATCCCGGTATCGCCGTTGTCGCTGCCGCTGGTGACAGCAGCTACGGCTCGGGGTGGCCCGCCTCGTACAGCTCTGTCATCGCGGTCGGCGGCACTACGCTCGTACGGGCGGCCAACGCCCGCGGCTGGAGCGAAACCGCGTGGAAGGGCACCGGCAGCGCCTGCGCCATGGGCAGTCGGAAGCCCACGTGGCAGTCGTCGGCGACCAGATGCGCGGGTAAGGCAGTCACCGACGTGTCCGCGGTCGCTGATCCCGCCACCGGGGTTGCCGCCTACGTCGCGACTCCTTATGGCGGAGTGAAGGGCTGGCAGGTGTTCGGCGGAACGAGTGCCGCGGCCCCCTTGATCGCCGGCGTGTACGCGATGTCCGGTCGGACCGCCGGATACCCAGCCTCATACACATGGGGTCACCGGACGGGGCTCAACGACATCACCCGCGGGACAAACGGAAGCTGCAGCACGCGCCTGTGGTGCAATGCCGCCACTGGATGGGACGGCCCGACCGGCCTCGGCACGCCGAGAGGCACGGCCAGCTTCTGACCCTTTCGCGGGGTTGCAGCACGTGGCCTGTGCCCGACGCCGGGGGGCGTCGGGCACAGGCCACGTGCTGCCGACCTGCCAGTACACGGTGCACGGCTGGCGACGTCGACGAGGGCAAGCATGGCGGCGTTGCCGTACTCGATGTGCTGCCGGCTTGGAACGAGTGGGCTTGCTGATCAAACGTCGCGGTCGGCAATCACTGTGCAGCCGGTACGCGACGAGCCCGTCGCTCGGGCTCGGTCGATCGTCTGGACGCCGGTGCGAAATTCTCTGCCGCGTCGATCTTGATGGCCTCAACCGGGTCCAATCCGCGCAGGGCCTCGGCGATCGACGACATGTCGCTCAACGAAAGTGCGGTGAGCAGATGCTGCTGAAGAATGCGCACGTGATGTTTGCCCGCCTGGCGAACTCGTCGCTCGCCCTCAGCGGTCAACACGGCACGGATCACGCGGCGGTCGGCTTCAGATCCCCGCCGATCGATCAGCCCGTCACGGGCCATCCGATCGGCCAGCTTGGTGAAGCCGCCGCTGGTCATCGACACCTCCCGCGCCAGTACGTTCATCGGCGCTCGATGATCATCAGCGTGCAGGAGCAGATTCAGCACCGCGAACTCCTGTGCCGAAACCCCCGACCCTTCCATCTCCTGGTCAATGCCGCGCTGCGTCCGCTGCACCGCTGAGGCAATCTCGCGCCACAACAGGACAAGACGCTCCTCCTGCGGATCGCTGGTCACGACGCACACCGTAACCGTGAGGCGACCCGCCACGGGGTCTAGGTACCCGATCTCGACGAAATGCTGATCCGTTGGTGACGTGGGGCGGGTGTCAGGTCATGGCGAGGAGGCTGTCGATATCTCCATGGACCTCGAGTCCGGCGACCTCACCGGAGTCTGCCAGCAGAACCTTGCCCGCCGGGTCGGTGAGAGTGAGATGAATGCGGGCGTCGAGCGTCTCCTCCACGCGACGGTGCATCTGGGTGCGTACCGGCGCGTGCAGCAATCCGCCGCGCCTGCGCTCGGCGCTGATCTCAAGGGTCGCGCCGGTCTTGGCGCGCAGCGACCAGTGCACGCGTTCGTCGTCGACGGTGAGCTTCGTGGTGCGGGCCCCGGTATAGGTGGCGAACCGATGCAGGGTCGGATTCCCGTCGGGACCAGGCATGCGCAACCCGACGATGAAACCGCGGAACTCGGTGCGGCGCCACGGGATCACCGCGATCGAGGCGACCAGGCACACGTCCGCGCGGGTGAAGTGATTGCTCTGCATCCAGATGTAGCCAGAGGGAAAGGCCCGTCCCCAGTCCTTCTCCAGGTAGCCGAGACCCCCGTCGAAGGCCAGCGCACGTTCATCGAGGGACAGCGAGCCAGACAGGCCGTGACCGAAGGAGACGACACCGTGATAGCACTCCATCACCGGGACCCACGCGTACCAGCCCATGATCCCCGGCGAACGCACGGTCACCGGCCATGGGTCGAACTCGGTGTCGAACCGGACCGTGCCGCGTAAGCCTGACTCGGGCAGTTCCAGCGTGACTCCGCGGTCGCTGAATCGGTTCGGCCCGATCGTGACGTCGAACCTGTCGGTCGCTGCGTGAAAGTCTGCGGCGTCATAGCGCTCGTACCACGATCGGCCGGTCACGCCGTCAAGGACCTGCACGAAAGCCTCATCGTGTCGACCGGCCGGGTCATCCACGCCCAGGAAAATCCCTGGTATGACCGCCAATCTGGCGCTCCGGTCGGCCGACACCAACTTGACGTACCAGCCCTCGAAGAAGCCGGCCCGTTCGCGTGCACCGTGATAGCCGTCCGGATGCATCGTCGATCCCAGCGCCGCGGCCTTGCGCCGCGCCGCCGTCACCACCGACAGCAAAGGCATCCACGGAGCCTACCGAGCAGCTCGGCAGGGCGTGGGCGGCGAGGTTGACAGCCGAGCTCGCTGGGGTGGAGCGTTCCAAGCTCACGCAGATGGAGAACAAGGATGTGGTCGCGGTGACCGAGGGCGTCGAGGTTCACATGCGCGACAGCAACGCGTTTGCGTGGTACATGGAGCGGGATCCGCTGCTGCGTTCGACGGTCGTCTCGGTCCTCGTCCTCGACGGCACACCGGATTGGGACCGGTTGACAGACCGTCTAGAGCGCTTCACCCGGCTGTCGCCCGGATTCCGGCACCGGGTGGTTGAGCCGCCGCTGCGGCTGGCCACGCCGCGGTGGGTCGTAGACCCCGATTTCGATCTGTCCTGGCACATCCGTCGGTTCGAGGCCGCGCCGCCCAAGACTCTTGCCGCGGTTCTGGAGTTCGCCCGCAAGACCGGGATGGCCGGCCTCGATCGTGATCGACCGCTGTGGGAGATCACCTTCATCGAGGAGCTCGAGGGCGGCCAGACCGCGGTCGTGTTGAAGGTCCATCACTCGCTGACCGACGGCGTCGGGGGGATGGAGATCGCCCGTTTTCTGTTCGACGTCGAGCCCGACCCCGCCGATCTCGGACCGATGCCCGAAGCCCCTCCGGGCGAGAATCTGGGGACTGTCGAGCTGGTCCGAGATGCCCTCGGCTACGACTGGTCACGACTGTTCGACTTCTCCAAACACTTGCTCACCTCGGCACCGGGGGAGGTGGCGCGCGCGCTGCGGCATCCCCGTGAGACCGTCACCGAATCCTTGGCGACGGGGCAGTCGGTCGCACGATTCCTGCAGCCGGTGTCCGAGACACTGTCGCCGGTCATGACCGAACGTCACCTCGCCTGGCACTACGACGTCCTGCAGTTCCCGCTCGATGACATTCTGCGCGCCGCGCATGCCGCGGGGGTGAAACACAACGACGCCTTCCTTTCCGGCGTCACCGCGGGCCTGCGCCTCTACCACGAACGACACGGCGAGCAGGTCGACGAACTGCGGGTCACCATGCCGGTGAGCATCCGCAAGGCAGACGACCCGATGGGCGGCAATCGCATCACCCTCATGCGGTTCACGCTTCCCGTGGGCATCGCCGATCCCCGCGAGCGGATGCGGGAGACACGCGAGCGCTGCGAGCCGGTGAAGACCGACCGATCGCTCCCGTTCACGAACGCCATGGCGGGCACGCTCAATCTGTTGCCGCGCGCCTACGTCGGCGGAATGCTCAAGCACGTCGACTTCCTCGCCAGCAACGTGCCCGGAATACCGATACCGATCTATCTCTCGGGAGCAAAGGTCGACGCCTTCTACGGATTCGGCCCCACCATCGGGGCAGCGCTGAACGTCACCCTGATGTCCTACTGCGGAGTCTGTTTCGTCGGCATCAACGTCGACACCGGGGCCATCCCCGACCCGGACGTTCTGATGGACTGCATGCGTAACGGCTTCGAGGAGATCCTTGCCGTCGCGGGGGCTGACTAGCATCAGGCCGGTGAATGCCGGGGTGTGGGGAGATGAGTATCGCGTCGTCCGCGAGGCGATGGACTGGGCCGCGCAACGAGTCGTACGCGAGACCGACCCGAAGACGACGGCTCTATCGGCGTCGGAGTTGCGGGCAGCGGCCGGCACGACCGTATGCGCCGAGGGCATTGGCGGCGAGGCGGCGCTGCGCGTGTTCGTCGACGTCCTCGAGCCGGCCACTCGCTCCCAGGACGATCCGATGAACCTGGCCTACGTGCCGTCAGCGCCGACCCGGGCCTCGGTCGCGTTCGACTTCGTGACGAGCGCTGCGAACGTGTTCGGCGGGGTCTGGGAGACCGGCGCCGGCGCGATCTTCGCGGAGAACGAGGCGCTGGCCTGGCTGGTCGATCTACTGGGCTGGCCGAAGACGGCTGGTGGTTGCTTC
>JBDTFN010000218.1:0-8164 GCA_039937915.1 Jatrophihabitans sp.
AGGGCCGCGACGTCGAGCAGGTCGAGCGCACCACGTGGCCCGTCGACCATGGCGACCGCGACGATCCGGTTGAGGGTCACCATCGGCCCGGGCGCGAGCACCGCCAGCAGGTCGTACAACGCGCGGATCTGGGGCCAGTCGGTGCTCTGCGCACAGGTCGCCTCGTCGTGCACCGCGGCGATCGCGGCCTGCAGTTGAAAAGGTCCTGGTTCGGCCGTCGGCAGGCTCGCGCTCACCAGCGCGATCCCCTCGGCGATGGCCTCGGCGTCCCACCGGGTGCGGTCCTGATCGGCCAACGCGACCAGGCCGCCGTCGGGCGTGTTGCGGGCCGGGCGCCGGGCGTCGGTGAGCAGCATCAGCGCGAGCAGCCCGGCGACTTCGCCCTCCTCGGGCAACAACCCGTGCAGCTGGCGGGTGAGCCGGATCGCCTCGGTGGTGAGGTCGACGCGGTGCACGGACTCACCCGATGTCGCGGTGTGACCCTCGGTGAAGATCAGATAGAGCACCCCGAGCACCGCGGGCAGCCGATCGTGAACCTGGCTCGGCGAGAGTTCGCCAAAGCGCGCTCCTGCCTCCCTGATCCGCGCTTTCGCGCGGCTGATCCGCTGCCCGACCGTCGTCTCCGGCACGAGCAGCGCCCGAGCGATCTCGGCGGTCGTCAGGCCGCCGAGCGCGCGCAGCGTCAGGGCCACCTGCGACACCGGCGTGAGCGTGGGATGGCAGCAGAGGAACAGCAGGGTGAGCGTGTCGTCCACGGCAGTTCCCGGCTGGACACGAGACGGCTCCCGCAGCGCGTCGGTCCACTCACGCCGTCGCCGCGCTGTATCGGTGCGCACGATCTCGACGAAGCGTCGGGAGGCGGTTGTGATCAACCATCCCGTCGGGTTCCCCGGGACGCCGTCCACCGGCCAACTCGTCGCGGCCGCGAGCAACGCCTCCTGCACCGCGTCCTCGCACTCCCCGAAGTCGCCGGGTCTGCGCGACAGCACCGCCAGCACCCGCGGCGCCAGACTGCGCAGCAGGTCCTCGATGAGGTGGTCAGCGGGCTCGCTGGTCACAGATCCCATTCGCTGGTGTCCATCACCGGGCGGATCTCGACGAGGCCCCAGACTGCATCTGGCACCCGCGCGGCGATCGCCTCGGCACGGGCGGCGTCGGGCACATCGACGAGGTAGAAACCGGCCAGATGCTCCTTCGCCTCGGCGAACGGACCGTCCACGCTGTGCACTTGACCGTCGCGCGACGTGACCCGCTTGGCCAGGGCCGGCTCGGCCAGCGCAGCTGAGGCGACCAGTTCACCGGACTCGGTCAGCTCGCGGCGCAGTCGCAGGTGGCCGCGGCCGAAGTCCTCGCGCTGGGCGTCGGTGAGGCCCTCCCAGCGCTGCAGGAAATGCGGGTTGCTCTGAATCATGATCAGGTACTTCACGGTTCCACCTCCGGTGCTCGGGTCAATCCTCTGCCCTGATGTCGAGACCGCACCCTCGGTTTCGACAGTCCGACACAAGACGCCGATCCCGGCGCCATAGAGGAGGACACCATGGGCCCCACCACCATGTCCGAGGACGCGATCAATTCGGTGCTCGACGCCGTCGTGTCGGCGCATGCCGCCCGCGACGCCCGCGCGATTCTCGCCGAGTACCACGAGGACGCCGTCCGGTACACGCTCGCGCCGCCGCTACAGCAACAGCCGGGCACCGCGTACGGCGACGTCGCCGGGCTGGAGGCGTGGCTGGGAACCTTCGACGGACCGGTCCACATCGAGCACCTCGATCGGCAGATCACCAGCGAGGGCGACGTCGCCTTCGCGCACATGCTCAGCCAGATGACCGCGACTCCGGCAGGGGCGCCCGCCACGTTCTCGTTCTGGTACCGCACCACGGTCGGGCTGCGCCGAAACGAGGGACGGTGGCAGATCGTGCATCACCATGACTCGACGCCGTTCCACATGGACGGATCGTTTCGCGCCGCGACCGATCTGGAGCCGCCGGTCGGGTGAGGCGGTCGCGGGCTCAGCCCGGATCATCGCCGCGGATCAATTCGCGCAGCCCGTCGGCGTCGAGCAGGGCGGCGGGCTCGACGGTCTCGTCGGAGCGGACGTAGTGGAACGCGGCCCGGACGCGATGCAGCTCGGTGCTCTCGAGCCCCTGCAGACGGGCCCAGGCCAGCCGGTACGCAGCGAGTTGGACCGCAGCCGCCGACGCGGCCGCACCCGTGGGGCGGGCGCCGGTCTTCCAGTCGACCACGATCCAGGTCATCCCCCCGGTCTGGTCGACCTCGCCGAAGACGGCATCCATCCTGCCGCGGATGATGCGACCTCCGATCGCCATCTCGAACGGCACCTCGACCTCGATCGGGTTCCGGTGCGCCCAGACGCTTGCGTCAAAAGCCGCTTGGAGATCGGCGAGGTCAGGGGCATCAGCGGCGCCGTCGTCGGCCGCACCCGGCAGCTCGTCGACGTCGAGCAGGGACGGCATCGTCCACCGCCGCTCGAGCCACTCGTGGAATGCCGTGCCACGTCGTGCCCACGGCGCCGGCGGCGAGGGCAGCGGCCGGTGCAGCCGGCGTGCGAGTGCCTCCGGTTCACGATGCAGTTCAACGAGTTGTGAGACCGAGAGCTGATCCGGGAGCGTCACGTCGACGGTCGTCCCCCTTCGCAGCCTGGCGCGTTCCGCGAGCAGGACATCGACGTCGTGGCGCCACTGAGCGGCTCGGGAGTCCTGATCGGGCGTGGCTGCGGCAACTGCAAGCCCGGGCAGGATTTCCGCTGCTGCTCGGACCAGGGCGGCGCCGTACTCGACCGCGGCACGACGTTCCTGCGCCACGCCCTCCGTGCCCGCGAGCGGGTCCGGTGGCCAGCCGGCTGTGACCGCATCGACGGTGCGGGGATTCATCGCGTCCGGTTCGGGTTGGAACCAGATCTCAGGCTCCACCTGCTCGCAGACGGTGATCAGATACGGCGAGGGCACCCGCGGTTTCTTCGTGGTGTCCCAGGCGTACCCGCTGGTGAGCAGCGTGGAGCGCGCTCGGGTCAGCGCGACGTAGGCGAGGCGGCGTTCCTCCTGCTCGTGCCGCTCCTGCACGGCGGCATGGTGCGCGCCCAGCTTCTCGCCGATCTCCTTGCGTGTGGTTGCGCCGGAGAGGTCGAGCGGGGGCAGACCGTCGCGGTCCCCGCGCAGCGGGCCGGGCAACTCGTGTCGGGCGCGGGTCCAGTTGATCCCTGTCCCCTTTCCCGGGAACACGTCCACGGCCAGGCCAGGGACGGCGACGACGTCCCATTCGAGCCCCTTCGCCCCGTGCACGGTGAGGATCTGGATCCGTTCGGCCGCGACCACGACCTCACCGGCCTCGAGCCCGTTCTCCTCGTCCTCGGCGGCCTCGAGGTAGGCGAGGAAGGCACCGAGGCTGGCGTCGCCGGCCTCGGCGGCGAAGTCGGCGGCGACGTCGAGGAACCGGTCGAGGTGCACCCGTCCCACCTGGGCGCGGTCCGGTCGCGCCTCGACCTCGATCGCGACGCCGATCACGTATTCGACCTCGGAGACCAGCTCGGCCAGCGGTGCGCTCAGCCGGCGCCGCAGGCGTGCGAGCTCACGTCCGAGTCGATACATCCGCCGGTACCCGTCCGGTGAGTAGCGCCCGGACGGCCCCAGGTCGTCCAACGCCTCCACCAGACTGAGCGGCTCGGAATCGTGCACCTCGACCCCGTCCGGCGGACGGACGAGCTCCCGGGCGCGATCACGAAGCCCGGCGAGGTCGTGCGGCCCGATCCGCCAGCGCGCGCCGGTGAGCAGACGCATGAGCGCACCGCCGGGCAAATAATCACCGAGCACGCGCAGGGTCGCCACCACGTCGACGATCTCGGGCGTGGTGAGCAACCCGCCAAGACCGACGATCTCGACCGGGAGCCCGGCGGCGTGCAATGCGTCGGCGAGCGGGGTCATCTGGGATCGTCGTCGAACGAGCACGGCGCCGGTGCGCTCGCCCACCGGGAGTTCCTGCCAGGCGGCGAGGACGTGCGCGGCGACCCAGCCTGCCTCGTCCTCCACGGTCTCGAGGAACGCCGTTCGGACCGTGCCGGGGCCCGATCGGTCATGTGGTCGCAGCGGCACGGTGACCCGGCTGGTCCGCAACGGCGCCGCGACCGCGTTGGCTGCGAGCAGCACTGCGCGGTCGTTGCGGAAGCTGGTGGCGAGCGGGTAGACGGTGGCTGGGCTGAGATCGGCCCGGGGGAAGGTGACGTCGAAGGCGCCCATGTTGCCGGCGCTCGCGCCGCGCCAGCCGTAAATCGACTGGAACGGGTCCCCGACCGCGGTCACCGGATGACCCCCGCCGAACAGCCCTCGCAGCATGGTGATCTGGGCATAGCCGGTGTCCTGGTACTCGTCGAGTAGCACCGCCGGGAAACGCTCCCGCTCGATGACGCCGACCTCCTCGACGTCGGCAAGCTGTGCGGCCAGCCGCATCTGGTCGCCGAAGTCCACGGCACCGCGCGCCTGCTTGGCGCGCTGGAACTCCCGCACGAGCGGCACGAGCGCACGGCGCTGCTGCAGCGCCTCGATGTACTCCTTGCTGCCAGCAGGGGTTTCGCTGCGCGCGCCCTTGCCGATCGGGAGAGCGAAGAAACTATCGAGCGCGGAGTCGCAGAATGCCTCGACGGTGTCCGCGTCGGCCAGGTGATCGGCGAATTGGCCGGCCATCGCGATCACCCAGTGGACCAGGGAGGAGATCGCCCGGAACTCCGGCAGCGGGTCGGGCCAGCGGCGCACCACGGTGTCGCTGACCTGCCACAGCAGGGCCGGTGAGAGCAGTCGGGCGTCGGGCTCCGCACCGATGCGCAGTGCCTGTTCACCGACCAGTCGACCGGCGTACGCGGCGTAGGTGGACACCGTCGGTTCGAGCGACTGCAGAGCTGCGAGATGTTCTACGTCGTCGGGGCTGTTGTACTCCACCACCCGACGCCACTGCGCCAGCCGCCGCCGGATGCGGGTACCGAGTTCGGCGGCCGCCTTGCGGGTGAAGGTGAGACCAAGGATCTCATCGGGCCGGACCTGGCGGTTGGCGACGAGCCAGACGACTCGCGCAGCCATCGTCTCGGTCTTCCCCGAACCGGCGCCGGCCACGACCGCGGCCGGTTCGAGCGCCGACTCGATGACCGCGGCCTGCTCGGGTGTCGGTCTCGGCTGCCCGAGCAGGGCAGCGAGTCCGACGGCAGAGATGCGGGGCGCGCTCACGGCACCTGCCGTCCCGTCACCTGCAGCGGACAGGAGGACTTGACGTCGCAGACGTGGCAACGCTTGTTCTCGATCGCCGTGAACTCGAAGCCGCGCATGCGTGCCGCGACGTGATCGACCGCGGCCCTCGCCCACTGCGGGTCATCGGATTCGGCGAGCGGCGCCTGGGGCTGGACGATCGGGCCGGTCGCGCCGAGTTGGACGAGCAGGCCACCACCGGCAACTGATCCCTCGTCGGCGAAGGCGCCGTTCTCGATCGCGAGCTGGTAGGTGCCCAGCTGCGGATGCGAATCCAGATCGGCGGCCTTGTTCTTTCCGGTCTTCAGGTCGACGACCACCAGGCGACCATCGGCGTCCCGCTCGAGGCGGTCCACGCGTCCGGCGATCACTGCGTCGCCGACCTGCACGCAAAACTCACGCTCGCTCGCGACCCAGGTCAGACTCGAGCGGCTGCTCTGCAGCCAATCGACCAGACGGGTGAGCATCGTCGTGGCGCGCACACGCTCGTTGTCGGCCAGCCACGACGCTCCGAAATCGAGCTGGTCCCACACCGCGGAGAGCTGTTCCTCGAACTCCGCGAGCGTCTGGTCGTGCGGGGCTTCGGACGCGAGTTCGTGGATCGCGTTGCCCAGCGATGCGGCGACGGCGCTGCCGTCCCGGACTCCGAGACCAGACATCAAGGTCCGCAGTTCGCACTCGAAGAAGGACTCCACCCGCGACGGGCTGACCGGTACCGGGCGGGACGGATCGGCCACCCCATCGACCGAGCTCAGCGGGGCGAGACCCCACCATTCGTCCGGGTCCGCCCCCGCGATTCCTGCGGCCGCGAGCGTGGCGAGTTCGGCCGCCGCAGCGTGCCGTTGCGCTGGCCGTGCGTCGTCGGCGCAGGCCACGGCGCGGAGCTCGGCGACCAGCCCCGGCAGGTGCACACCGCGGATCGGCTGCTGCACGGGCCTGGTCGCTTCGGTCGGGTCGAGCTCGTCGAGCAGGCGGGAGGGCTGTTCCTCGTCGCCGGCCACGGCAGTGACCACCAGTCGCCGCCGGGCGCGAGTGGCGGCCACGTAGAACAGGCGACGTTCCTCGGCCAGCTGTGGGGCCACCGAGCCCAGCGGCCCGGGCTCTACCCCCCGTACCGCGTCGACCAGGGACTCGACCCCCAACAGGGATCCGCGACGCCGGAGATCGGGCCACCGACCCTCTTGCACGTTCGCGACGCAGACGACGTCCCATTCCAGGCCCTTGCTGGCGTGGGCGGTGAGCAGGGCAACGGCATCGGGTTGCGGCCCGGCGCCTGCGCGCGTGCTGCCCGGCACCTGTTGCGCCTCGACGTAGTCGGCGAAGTCCCCGGCACCCAGGTGCGGAAGCCGGTCGGTGACGTCCGCGGCGGCCGCGAAGAGTTGGACCACGGCATCGAGGTCGCGATCGGCCGCAGCGCCGCTGATCCCCCCGGCCCGGCTGGCACTCTCCCAGCGCCGGGCCAGGCCGGTGGCGTCCCACAGCGCCCACAGGATGGCCTCGGTCGTTGCCGCATCGGTGACGGCGGCCCGACCCCTGGCGAGCACGCGGGCGATTCGCACGAGCGGCCGGGATAACTGCTCGCCGAGCAGCCCGGCACCGACCTCGTCGATGAGGGCCGGAACCAGCAGGCCCTCCTCGTCGGGGAACTGGCGTCGCAGGGCACGCCGCAGTCGACGTAGGTAGAGCGAGTCGGCGCCCCCGATCGGCCCTGTGAGCAATTCTTCGGCGAGGTCCTCGGACAGGGTGTCCGGGCGCAGCACGCAGCCGAGCACCCGCAGCAGCATCGACACCGCCGGCTGCTGGGCCAGGGGCAGGTCCTCGCCCCCGACGCTGACCGGGACACCGGCGGTCATCATCGCTCGCCGCAGGGTGCCGAGCGTGGTGGTCATCGACCGGACCAGCACCGCCATCTGGGACCAGGGCACGCCGTCGAGGTGCTCGGCGCGCAGTACGCCGGCGAGGTACGCGGCCTCCTCGCTCGCGCTGCGGAACACCGACACGTCGACCGAACCGGGCGGCAGCCCGGCGGCAGCGGTGAGCGCACGCTGCTCGGCGCGCCCCGGCAGACGCGTCGCCAGCCGACGGCTGGCGGCGAGCAACACCTCCCCCGAGCGACGGCACTGGGTCAGCGCGACCACCGGTATCCGCGTGCCGTTGGCGAACCGGTCGTCGATGTCGCGGATCGCGGACTCGTCGGCGCCGCGGAAGGCGTAGATCGACTGGTCCGGATCACCGACCAGGACGAGTTCGTCCGAACCTGCGGCGAGCAGCGCGAGCAGTTGCGCCTGCGCGGGGTCGGTGTCCTGGTACTCGTCGACGAAGATGCGTCGACGTCGTTCCCGCTCGGCGGCCAGGAGCGCGGGATCATCGAGCAGGGCGTTGATCGCGCCCTGGATGAGCTCGGCCGGATCGAAGCCACCAGGGTCGCGAAAAACGGTCACGCCCTGGTATTCGATCAGGAACTCACCGGCCGCCACCCAGTCCGGACGCCCCCTACGCTCACCCTGCGCGCGCAGCGCCGGGCCGTCCAGACCACGCTCGACCGCTCGGGTGAGCAAGGCCCGCAGCTCGTCGGCGAACCCGAAGGTTTTCAGCGCCGGACGCAGCGAGGCCGGCCAGCGTTCGGGGTCACCGTCGGCGAGCAGCTCACGGATGACCACATCCTGTTCGGTGGCCGTGAGCAGTCGCGGGGTCGGTTCCCCCTGCCGGACGGCGGCGATGCGCAGGACACCGAAGGCGTAGGAGTGCAGGGTGCGGGCGATGGGTTCGCGGACCGTGCGGCGCAACCGTGCGGCCACCCGGTCGCGCATCTCCTGAGCTGCACGTCGGCTAAAGGTGAGCATGAGCATCTGCTCGACCGGCACGCCGGCGCGTGCGCGGGCGGCCACCGCCTCGATGAGGGTCGTCGTCTTGCCCGT
>JBDTFN010000219.1:0-10681 GCA_039937915.1 Jatrophihabitans sp.
GGCTGGAGCCGACCCTTGGCCACGATCTCGGCCGGGTCGATGTCCAGTACGCCGGCCTCGCTGCCGAGCACGACCAGTCCGTCGGAGGTCTGCCACCAGCGTCCGGGGCGAAGCCCGTTGCGGTCCAGTACCGCGCCGATGATGGTGCCGTCGGTGAAGTTGACGCAGGCCGGGCCGTCCCAGGCCTCCATCACGCAGGAGTGGAACTCGTAGAACGCCCGGCGGTCGGCGTCCATGTCGTGGTTGTTCTCCCACGCCTCGGGGATCATCATCAGCACCGCGTGCGGGAGGCTGCGTCCACCGAGGTGCAGCAGTTCCAGCACCTCGTCGAAGGTCGCCGAGTCGCTGGCCTCCGGCGTGCAGATCGGGAACAGCCGCTTGAGCTCGCCCGGGATCAGATCGCTGGCCAGCAGCGCCTCACGCGTACGCATCCAGTTGCGGTTGCCGCGGATGGTGTTGATCTCGCCGTTGTGGGCGATGTAGCGGAACGGATGGGCCAGCGGCCAGGACGGGAAGGTGTTCGTCGAGAAACGGCTGTGTACCAGGCCGATCGCGCTGGTGAAGCGCTCGTCGGTGAGATCCGGGAAGACCACTCCGAGCTGGTCGGTTGTCAGCATGCCCTTGTACACGAGCGTGCGGGTCGACAGCGAGGGAAAATAGAGCTCGGAGCGGGCCTCGGCGGCACGGCGCTCGGCGACCTTGCGCAGCGCGTAGACGCGCCGCTCGAGCTCCATGTCCTTCGCCCCGTCCGAGCCCCGGACGAACAGCTGTCGGAACGACGGCATGACGCTGCGCGCGGTGGGTCCGAGACCAGCGGTGACGGTCGGGAGCTCCCGCCAACCCAGCACGGTCAGTCCCTCGCCCACGGCGATCGACTCCACCAGCTCCATCACCTCGGCGGCGGCCTGGTCGTCCGCCGGCAGGAAGGCGTTGCCGACCGCATAGGAGCCGACCTCGGGAAGCTCGAATTCGCTGACCGCGCGCAGGAAGGCGTCCGGGATCTGAACGGTGATCCCCGCCCCGTCCCCGGAAGACGGCTCGGCCCCGGCGGCTCCTCGGTGGTCCAGGTTGTGCAATGCGGTCAGGGCGTGTTCGACGATCTGGTGCGTAGCCCGTCCGTGCATATCAGCAACGAACGCGACACCACAGGCGTCGTGCTCGAATTCGGGGTCGTAGAGGCCCTGGGCCTCTGGCACGGCGGAGAACAGGCTGCGCACGCAACACTCCTGTGGGTCGATGTTGGATTCGTAGCGTCCGCATCAATCTGCGGAGAGGGACGACATCGGCCCGGACAAGCGTCCTCAGGTTACCTGCCGGTTTCGGCCGAGCCCTAACGCATTGCCTGTGACGAACTTCGCGGTCGAGGCGGGTCAGCCCGGCCAGGCCGCGCGCAGTTCCCGCTCGATCCTGGGTCGCTCGCTCTCCGCGATCTTCTGCCCGTCGCCGTCGGTGACGTAGAAGGCGTCGACCACCACCCCGGCGACCGAGGACACCCGCGCCGAACGGACATCCAGCCCGGCCGATTCCAGCGCGGCGGTGATGCGGCACAGCAGCCCGATCTCGTCCTCGCCGCGGAACTCCACCACCGTCGCGTCGGCGGAGTCGTCGAACCAGAGCACCGACGGTCGGCGTCGAGGTGCACCGTCGGGTTTGCGGGAGTACGTCCGCTCCTTGACCCGCAGCTTGCTCGCAAGTCCGAGTTCACCCTTCATCGCGAGCGCGAGATCGCTACGGACCAGCAACGGATCGGGCATCTGTCCGAACCGCGGGTGGACGACGAACCGGTTCACCGCCATGCCGAGGTGCGACACGATCGAAGCCTCGCGGATGTCCAGGGCGTGCAGCGCGAGGACACCGGCGCTGCGATACAGGGTCTTGGGTGCGTCCGGCGCCGCGATCACGACCTCGTACGGACGGATGCGCACGGCCAGTTCGCCGGCCTGCGCCAACTCGAGTCGCTCGTCGTCCAGCGGCACGACGAGCGGCACCCGGGTGCCACCGATGGCGTCGTGGGTCCGACGCACGAGGTCCCGGATCAGGGTGGCCTTCCAGTCGCTCCAGGCCGCCGGGCCGGTCGCGGACGCGTCCGCGTGGGCCAGGACCTGGAGCAGGTCGAGCAACTCAACCGAGTCACCGATCGATTCGCGCACGATCGTGATCGTCATCGGGTCGTCAATGTCGCGACGCGTCGCCGTGTTCGGTAGCAGCAGATGATGTCGGGTCAGTCCGATCACCGTGGCCAGGTCCGTACCGGTGTATCCCATCCGTCGGGCGATGACCTCGGCGTGGACGGCCCCGGTGATCGAGTGGTCCGGGCTCGGGAACCCCTTGCCGATGTCGTGCAGCAGCGCCCCCATGACGAGCAGGTCGCGCCGGTCGACGTCGTCGTCGTGTTCAGCCGCCGCAGCCGCGGTCTCGAGTAGATGGCGGTCGACGGTGAAGCGGTGCACAGGGTTGTGCTGGGCGCGGCACCGCACAGCGTCCCACTCGGGAATCAGCGCCACCAGCAATCCGGCTTGGTCCAAGGCCTCCAGGACACCGATCGCCGGCGTACCGGCACCGAGCACGGCGAGGAAGTCGTCGAGGGCGTCGCGAGGCCACGGTGTGGGCAGCGGGGACGACTCCGAGGCGAGCCGTTCGAGCGCGAACGGAGAGATCGGGAGGTCGTTCTCGGCCGCCGCCCGGGCCACCCTCAGCACGAGGCCGGAATCACCCCACGGGTCGGCGTCGCGAGCCAGCACGACTTCGCCGCTCTGCGACACGACGTCGCGGGCCAGGCCGACCCGCTCCTGGGCGGGGCGCTGACCGAGGAGTCGGCGGCGCAGGGGCGTCGGAGCGGGTGGACCGCCGTCCACCCGCCGCCACGCCGTGTCGAGCGCGTGCGCGATGGACCGTGCGGCCTCGTTCACCCGGCGCAGCAGCAAGTCCCGTCCCTGGTCGACCCCGTCCGGTTCGGCCTCGTCGGAGGCGCCGTCGAGGAACCCGAGTGCCGCGGCCACGGCGTCCTGCTCCTGGTGTCGCATGACGTCCTCGGCCCGCCCGGTGACGCGGTGCAGTTCGCCGCGTACGTCGAGCAACACGGGATACGCCTCGCGCACCCAGACCGGATAGTCGACGAGTTGTGCCGCGGCCAGCGCGTGCAACGCCTGCGCGTCGCGCAACCCGCCACGAGACTCCTTGACGTTCGGCTCGAGCAGGAACGCGGCCTCCCCGGCAACGGCCCATCGTTCGCGCGAGATGCTGCGCATCTCCGGCATTCGTTTGGCGGCGGTGGCCCGCCACACGTCGAGCACCGAACTGCGGACCCGGCCGGTCAGCCCGGCGTCTCCGGCGATGTGCCGGATATCGAGCAACCCGAGCAGCGCCTTGAGGTCATCCTTGGCCACGGACAGCGCCTGATCGGGCGTCCGGACCGAGTGGTCGAGGCTGACCCCGCTGTCCCAGATCGGGTACCAGATCGAGTCGGCCACCGTCGACAGGTTCGAGACCTTGCCGTCGTGGAGCAGGACCAGGTCGAGGTCGGAAAACGGCGCCTGCTCGCGCCGACCGAGGCCTCCGACCGCGGCGAGGGCAACGCCCTCGGAGTCGGTGAGCAGGCCGCTGAGCCACTCGTCGTAGGCCTCGGACAGAACCTGTCGCAGCGTGGCCCCGACGAGTCCGGGCCGACGCAGTACATCGGCCCGGACCTCGCCGAGATTCCGCTCAGACGGCGTCGGCGTCGCGTTCACCCGTCCGCACCCGTACGAGGGTCTCGATCGAGGTGACCCACACCTTGCCGTCGCCGATCTTGCCCGTCCGGGCGGCCTCGACGATCGCGTTCACCAACTTGTCGACGTCGTCGTCGGGGACGATGACCTCGATCTTGACCTTCGGCACGAAATCGACCGTGTACTCGGCTCCGCGGTACACCTCGGTGTGCCCGCGCTGACGGCCGAAGCCCTGCACCTCGCTCACGGTGAGGCCCTGCACGCCGAGCACTTCGAGCGCCGCTTTCACATCGTCCAGCTTGAACGGCTTCACGACTGCGGTGATCTGCTTCATCGATCAGACTCCCTTACCGGTCGAGATCGGGGTTCGAGGGCCGGCTGCCATACCCGACAGACTGCCACCCCCGATGGCGGACGAGAACGAATAGGCCGTCTCGGCGTGCTGTGTCTCGTCGATGCCCGTGATCTCGTCCTCCTCGGAGATGCGGAACCCGCCCAGGGCCTTGATGGCGGACCCGATGATGAACGACATGACGAACGAGTAGGTGAATACCGACAGGGCAGCGACGACCTGCACGAGAAGCAACTTGTAGTCCCCGCCGTAGAACAGTCCACGCTTGGCCTGCACGAAACCGGCCAGCGCCCCGTGATCGAAACCGAAGAAGCCGATCGAGATCGTTCCCCAGAGGCCGCCGACGAGGTGCACGCCGACGACGTCGAGCGAGTCGTCGAAGCCGAAGCGGTACTTCAACCCGACCGCCAACGCGCACAGAACGCCGGCGATCAGGCCGATCCCGGCCGCGCCGATCGGGCTCACGAAGGCACAGGCCGGGGTGATTGCGACCAGCCCGGCGACCGCGCCGGATGCCGCGCCCACGGTGGTCGGCTTACCGTCGCGCAACTGCTCGACGACCAGCCAGCCGACGACGGCGGTGGCGGTGGCCACGGTCGTGGTGGCGAAGGCCAGACCGGCCGTGCCGTCGGCCGCTCCTTCGGAGCCGGCGTTGAAGCCGTACCAGCCGAACCAGAGCAGCGAGGCACCGAGCAGGACGAAGGGCACGTTGTGCGGCTTCATCGGGTCACGCCGCCAGCCGACCCGTTTGCCGAGCACGAGGCACAGGGCCAGTGCCGCGGCACCGGCATTGATGTGCACCGCCGTGCCGCCGGCGAAGTCCTCGGCGCGCAGCTTGTTCAGGATCCAGCCCGACCCGAAGACCCAGTTCGCGACCGGGAAGTACACCAGCGACACCCAGATCAGCACGAACGCGCACCAGCCCCAGAACTTGGTCCGGTCCGCGATCGCGCCGCAGGCCAGTGCCGGGGTGATCACCGCGAACATGAGCTGGAACATCGCGAACACGAGGATCGGCACACCCACGCTGTTGTTGGCGCCGATGACCGAGGTCGGGTCGCCGAGACCGGCCAGACTCTTCGTCCAGCCGATCAGGCCGCCGAAGGTCTTGCCCTGGTCACCGATGGTCAGGTGGGACTCGCCGAAGACCGCCGAGTAGCCGTAGACGATCCACAACGGCGTGACGATGGCCAGACAGACGAAGTTCATCATCAACATGTTGAGGACGCTCTTGGAGCGGACGAGTCCGCCGTAGAAGAACGCCAGGCCTGGCGTCATCAACATGACCAGTGCGGCCGAAGTGATGATCCAGGCGGTGTTGCCCGCGTCGAGTTTCACGAATGGGCTCCCTTGTCGGTCCGTGTGTTGGTCGTGGGCGCGAGCGGTATTCGCGCTCGTGGCGGCAACATTGCGGGGCGCCTGTTTCGGTAACCGCTCCGTTGTGTTTCGCGCACGTAACCGACGCCGCAGCGACCTCTGGGCCTCGATCGCTACCGTCAGAACGTGACCAGCCTCACCCGCCTCGATGCTCAGCAGCGCGCAGCAACGATCTCGGTGTCCAGCTACGCCGTGACGCTGGACCTCACCGTGGGCGAGCGCTCTTTCCGCTCCGTCACCGAGATCCGGTTCGTCCGACGCGCCGACGCGTCGGATGTTTCCTTCCTCGATGTGTCCGCCGCGAAGATCGCCTCGGCGAAGCTCAACGGTCGCGACCTGGACCTGGAGCGTTGCTATGACGCCGCCGACGCACGCCTTCGCCTGCCTGATCTGCAGGCCGAGAACCTGCTGATCGTCGACGCGAGGATGACCTACTCTCGCGACGGCGAGGGTCTGCACCGCCATGTCGACCCCGCCGATGGCGAGGTCTACCTCTACGCCATGTCCTTCCTGGACGCCGCTCCGCGCTGGTTCGCCTGCTTCGACCAGCCCGACCTCAAGGCGCCGATCAGTCTCGATGTCACTTGCCCGACCGGGTGGCGGGTGGCCGGCAACGGCCCAGCGGTCGAGGTCTCCCCCGGCCGTTGGACGATCGCCACGACCGGGCCGTTGCCCACCTACACCGCGACGGTGATTGCCGGGCCCTACCACCAGGTGCAGGCCGAGCACGACGGCATCCCGCTGGTGCTGCACGCCCGGAAGTCGTTGGCCGAGCACCTCGACCGGGACGCGGCGGAGATCTTCGAGCACACGAGACACTGCTTCGACGAGCTGCACCGCCTGTTCGGCGTCCGCTACCCGTGGGGCGAGTACCACCAGGCCTTCGTCCCGGAGTTCAACGCGGGGGCGATGGAGAACCCCGGCTGCGTCACGTTCCGCGACCAGCTCATCTTCCGGTCCCGGGCAACCGACGCCGAGCGAGCAGTTCGCGCGGTCACGATCGCCCACGAGATGGCGCACATGTGGTTCGGCGATCTGGTCACCATGCGCTGGTGGGACGACCTGTGGCTCAACGAGTCCTTCGCCGAGTACCTCGGTCACCGGGCGATCGGCGAGCACACCTGGCCGGCGTTCGGCATCGAGCGCAAATCGTGGGGCTATCGTGCCGACCGACGTCCCTCCACGCACCCGGTCGCCGGCAACGGCGCCGCGGACGCTGCCGCCGCGCTGGGCGATTTCGACGGAATCTCCTACGCCAAGGGTGCGTCGGTGCTGCGCCAGCTTGCCGCGCACCTGGGGGACGAGGTGTTCCTGGCCGGCCTGCGTGGCTACATCGCCTCGCACTCGGGCGGCAACGCCCAGTTCGCAGACCTGGTGACGGCCTGGACCGAGGCCGGCGCGACCGGACTCCAGGCGTGGACTCAGGCGTGGTTGCGCACCTCGGGCCTGGACGAGCTGCGGGTCCACGCGGACGTCCTCGTGCGGATCTCGCCCGACGGCACGCAGCGACCGCACACCGTCTGGCTGGAACAACTCGTCCCGGACGGTGCGCGACGCCAGGTGCAGGTGAGCTCCGAACACACGCCGCACGGGTTACCGAGCGATGTCGCGCTGCTCCCCGACGCCGCCGACGAGACGTGGGCCAAGATCGCGCTCGCGCCCGAGACGTGGCAGAGCATGGGCGACACGCTGCCGACCCTGGAGCCAGCATCGGCCCGGGTCGTGGTCTGGAACGCGTTGCAACTAGCGGTCGCCGACGCAGAGGTCGATCCCGCATTGGCGCTGTCCATCGTCGCGGCCGCGCTGCCGGTCGAATCCGTCGATGCAGTGCTCGGTGTCGTCGGCCGCTGGGCCGTCCAGACCGCTGCGACGTATCTCGACGGCGACGCGCGCGCGGCCGCCCTCGTCGCGCTGGAGGCGGCGATGCGACAGGCCGCGGTCGTAGCTGACCCGGCGTCCGGACGGCAGCTGGCGGTATTCCGCGTCGCGGTGGCCGCGACTGCGGACGTCGACCTGCTGTCGTCCTGGCTCCGCGGCGAGAGCCTGCCCCGTGGTGTCGACCTGGACACCGAACTTCGCTGGGTCACAGTCCGCCGCCTGGCCGAACTCGGCGTCCTGGACGACGACGGGATCGGCGCTGAACTCGACCGTGACCCGACGTCGGCCGGGCGCGTCCACGCCGCGTTCTGCCGGGCTGCGCGTCCGCAGTCGGCGGCGAAGATCGTTGCGTGGCAGGCCCTGTTCGGCGATCCGGACCGGTCCAACTACGAGCTTTACGCGATGGCCGACGGGCTTTGGCGCCCAGGCCAGGACGAGGTGACCGCACCCTTCGTCACCCGGTACTTCGCGGAGCTGTCGACGCTGTCCCTACTGCGGCCCGGGGCCATCAACGACCGCCTCGCCCTGCGGATGTACCCGTGGACGGCGGTGTCGGCGGCGACCCTTGCGGCCACTGACGAGCTGTTGTCCGGCACGGCTCTGCCACCCGGGATGCGGCGCTCGGTCGTCGACGCCGGCGACGACCTGGGACGCGCCCTAGCTGCCCGTCAGCGATTCGGGGTTGCACCTCCCCTGTGAAGGGTTGAGTGGTCCGGTACGCCCTTGAGTGGTCCGAAATTTCGGGCCACTCAACCCGGATCGGACCACTCAACCGGGGGTGGCGGGCGGTGCAGACGAGGGGGCGGGGCGTTGCCCCACCGCAGCGCGGGCGGCGACGAACGCGGCGACACAGGTTTCGATGTCCGCGGCCGAGTGCGACGCGGACAGCTGCACCCTGATCCGGGCCTTGCCCTGCGGGACGACCGGGAAACTGAACGCGATGACGTACACACCCTGTTCGAGCATCGCGTCGGCGATCCGCGCGGCCAGCGCGGCGTCACCGAACATCACCGGCACGATCGGGTGCTCGCCGGGCAGCAGATCGAAGCCGGCGTCGGTCATCGCGGCTCGGAAGTGCGCCGCGTTGGATCGCAGGGTCTCGCGTCCGGAGTCACCACCGGTCACCATGTCCAGCGCGGCCAGCGATCCGGCGACGACCGACGGGGCCAGCGCATTGGAGAAAAGGTAGGGGCGAGCCCGCTGGCGCAGCAGTTCGACGATCTCGGCCCGCGCCGCGACATAGCCGCCGGACGCGCCGCCGAGCGCCTTACCCAGCGTGCCGGTGTTGATGTCGACGCGATCCTGGACGCCGAACAGGTCCGGTGTCCCGGCCCCGGACGGCCCGACGAATCCGACCGCGTGCGAGTCGTCCACCATGACCATCGCGTCGTGCCGTTCGGCGAGTTCGCAGATTGCGTCGAGCGGGGCGAGGTACCCGTCCATCGAGAAGACCCCGTCGGTGACGACCAGTCGGCGACGGGCGTCTGCGGCGGAGCGCAGCTGTGCTTCCAGGTCGGCCATGTCACGGTTGCGGTAGCGCAGCCGGCGCGCCTTGCACAGCCGGATGCCGTCGATGATGGAAGCGTGGTTGAGCTCGTCGGAGATCACCGCGTCCTGTTCGTCCAGCAGCGTCTCGAAGACACCGCCGTTCGCGTCGAAGCAGGAGGAGAACAGAATCGTCGCGTCGGTGCCGAGGAACTGGGACAGCCGCTGCTCGAGATCGGTGTGCTGGGTCTGCGTCCCGCAGATGAAGCGGACGCTCGACATCCCGAAGCCCCAGTCCTGCAGGGCCGAGGTGGCGGCGGAGACGACAGCGGGGTGGTCGGCCAGGCCGAGGTAGTTGTTGGCGCAGAAGTTCAGGACGTCCTGCCCGCCGGAACGGATCCGGACGTTCTGAGGGGAGTCCAGGGCCCGCTCGTGCTTGTAGAGCCCGGCGGCCCGGATCCCGTCGAGCGTCTCGCGAAGTTGCACACCCACGTTGCCGTACATGCTCAGACCTCCGTCCAGTCGAGAACAACCTTGCCGCACTGTGCATCCCGCGCGGCCGCGAATCCCTGTGCCCAGTCGGTCGCCGCGAAGCGGTGCGTGATCACCGCGGAGATGTCGAGCCCGGAGCGCAGCATCGCGCTCATCGCGTACCAGGTCTCGAACATCTCACGACCGTAGATGCCCTGGATAGTGATCATGTGGGTCACTACTTTTGCCCAGTCGATCTCGATCGGATGGGCGGGCAGCCCGAGCATCGCGATACGGCCGCCGTGGTTGAGGTTGGCGATGACATCGGGCAGCGCAGTCGGGTGCCCGCTCATCTCAAGCGCGACGTCGAAGCCCTCGACCATGCCGAGCCGCTCCTGCGCAGACGCGATGGATTCCCGCGACACGTCCAGAGCCAGGTCCACACCCATCCGCCGGGCCAAGTCCAGCCGATACGGCGAGACATCGGTGGCGACGACGAAACGCGCTCCCACGTGCCGGGCCACCGCTGCGGCCATGAGGCCGATCGGCCCGGCTCCGGTGATCAGCACGTCCTCACCCACCAGCGGGAAGGACAGCGCCGTGTGCACCGCGTTGCCGAACGGGTCGAAGATCGCGCCGAGGTCGGGGTCGATCCGATCGCTGTGCACCCAGACGTTGGACTCCGGCAGCGCGACGTACTCGGCGAACGCGCCATCGCGGTTCACCCCGATCGACGAGGTACGGATGCACAGATGGCGCCGGCCGGCTCGGCAGTTGCGGCACGTGCCGCAGACCACGTGCCCCTCGCCGCTGACGAGGTCCCCGACCCGGACATCACGCACATCGCGGCCGATGTCCTCGACCTCACCGCAGAACTCGTGTCCCGGCACGAGCGGCGCGGTCACCGCGCCGGCCGCCCAGGCGTCCCACTGCTCGATGTGCAGGTCGGTGCCGCAGATTCCGGTCCGCAGGACCCTCACCAGGACGTCGTCGCGCCCGATCGAGGGTTCCGGTCGCTCGGTGAGCTCCAGACCGGCTGCCGCGGACGGCTTGAACAGTGCTTTCATCGGTGCCGCCTACTCGGCTTCGCCCAGCAACGCGTCGACGAATTGTTCCGGATCGAACGGGGCGAGGTCGTCAGCTCCCTCGCCGAGACCGATGAGTTTGACGGGCACTCCGAGTTCGCGCTGGACGCTGATCACGATGCCGCCCTTGGCGGTACCGTCCAGCTTGGTCAGCACGATGCCGGTGACGTCGACGACCTCGGTGAACACCCGCGCCTGGACGAGCCCGTTCTGCCCGGTCGTGGCGTCCAGGACGAGCAAGGTCTCATCGACCGGCGACTGCTTCTCGATCACCCGCTTGACCTTGCCGAGCTCGTCCATCAGACCGACCTTCGTGTGCAACCGTC
>JBDTFN010000220.1:0-8500 GCA_039937915.1 Jatrophihabitans sp.
CGCTGACCTGGAGGTTCTCCTTGGCCAGCGCGTGCTTGATGGCGTTGGCCGGCTGCGACTGCAGCGAGTTGTCCGGGCCAGCGACGTTGCCGTGCGCGCCGATCTCGGCCAACCAGCTCAGTCCGAGCTCCTCGGCCTTCGCCTTGCTCATCACGACGACCGCGGCCGCGCCGTCGGAGATCTGCGATGCCGAACCCGCGGTGATCGTCCCGTCCTTGGTGAAGGCCGGCCGCAGCTTGCCTAGCGACTCGGCGGTCGTGTCGGCCCGGATGCCCTCGTCCTCGCGGAACTCGACCGGGTCACCCTTGCGCTGCGGGATGAGCACGGTGGCGATCTCTTCGTCGAAGACACCGTTCTTGCTGGCCAACGCTGCGCGCTGGTGCGAACGGGCCGAGAACTCGTCCTGCTGCTCACGGGTCATGCCGAGCTTGGCGTTGTGGTGCTCGGTCGACTCCCCCATCGGGATGTGGTCGAAGGCGTCGGTGAGGCCGTCGTACGCCATCGCATCGAGCATCTCGACCGCGCCGTACTTGAAGCCACTGCGCGACTTGGGGAGCAGGTGGGGGGCCTGGGTCATCGATTCCTGGCCACCGGCCACGATGATGTCGAACTCGCCGGCGCGGATGAGCTGGTCGGCCAGCGCGATCGCGTCAAGACCGGACAGACACACCTTGTTGATCGTGAGGGCGGGGACGCTCATCGGGATTCCGGCCTTCACCGCGGCCTGGCGCGCGGGAATCTGGCCGGCACCGGCCTGCAGCACTTGGCCCATGATCACGTACTGCACCTGGTCGGGCGAGACGCCGGAACGCTCCAGCGCGGCCTTGATGGCCACGGCACCGAGATCAGCACCGGAGAAGTCCTTGAGCGAGCCGAGCAGCCGGCCCATGGGCGTCCGAGCGCCGTTGACTATGACCGAACCAGCCATGCTGATGTCCTCACTGTGGTGGCCTGCTAGGGCCGAATGAACTCACAACCAACGCGACGGACCGTGGTCCGGGCAGAATGCCCACTCTACCCAGGGCGTCCGCCAGGCGCGGTGTGAACCAGCGCACGGGTGGGCCGCACCGCTCGCCCGGGAGGCTTTGAGTTGCCACCATGTTCCTAGGCCGGCCCGCAGGGCCACGAATCATTCGGTCGCGATTGACAGGAGCAGCAGTGACGAGTCTTTTCACCAAGATCGACCACGTGGGCATCGCGGTGCCCGACCTCGACGATGCCATCGCCTTCTACCGGGACACCTTCGGCATCGTGAGCGTGCACGAGGAGGTCAACGAGGACCAGGGCGTCCGCGAGGCCATGCTTGCGGTCGGCGACGGCAACACCCGCATCCAGCTGCTGGCTCCGATCAACGAGGAGTCCACCATCGCCAAGTTCATCGGCCGTAACGGACCCGGCGTCCAGCAGGTCGCGTACACCGTCGAGGACATCGACGCCGTGTCGGCGCAACTGCGTGAGCGCGGCATGCGCCTGCTCTACAACGAGCCGCGCCGCGGCACCTCCGACAGCCGGGTCAACTTCATCCACCCCAAGGACGCCCGCGGCGTGCTGGTGGAGCTCGTCCAGCCTGCGTCCAGCGCTCACTGAAGTCCGACCCCCATGGTTACCGTCCAGTAATATCTACTCGCCCCACCCGCAGAGCACGGAGGCTCATTCCAATGGACGACATCCGAAACGCCATCCTGAACAACGAGTACGCCGCAGTGGCGAACCTTCCGGTGCCCGAGAGCTACGAGGGCATGGTCGTCCGAGCCGACGAGGTCGACATGTTCGCCGGGTTGGAGACTCGCGACAAGGACCCGCGTAAGAGCCTGCACCTGCAGGAGGTTCCGACCCCCGAACTCGGCCCGGGCGAGGCGATCGTCGCGGTGATGGCCAGCGCAATCAACTACAACACCGTATGGACGTCGATCTTCGAGCCGGTCTCAACCTTTGGTTTCCTCAAGAAGTACGGCAGGTCCTCCGAGCTGTCCAAGAAGCACGACCTGCCCTATCACGTGGTGGGCTCCGACCTGTCCGGCGTCGTCCTGCGCGTCGGCCCGGGGGTCACCAGATGGAAGGCCGGCGACGAGGTCGTGGCCCACTGCCTGTCCGTCGAGTTGGAGGATCCGCAGGGTCACGACGACTCGATGATGGATCCACAGCAGCGCATCTGGGGGTTCGAGACCAACTTCGGCGGCTTGGCGCAACTGGCCTTGGTGAAGTCAAACCAACTCATGCCCAAGCCTCGCCACTTGACGTGGGAAGAGGCCGCCGCACCCGGCCTGGTGAACTCCACCGCGTATCGGCAGCTCGTGTCGCACCACGGCGCGCAGATGAAGCAGGGCGACAACGTGCTGATCTGGGGCGCGTCCGGGGGGCTCGGCGGCTACGCCACGCAGTACGCCCTCAACGGTGGCGCCACCCCGATCTGTGTGGTGTCTTCCCCCGAGAAGGCCGAGATCTGCCGCTCGATGGGCGCTGACCTGGTCATCGACCGCAGCGCCGAGGACTACGAGTTCTGGAAGGACGGCCAGCAGCAACCGTCGGAGTGGAAGCGCCTCGGCGCCAAGATCCGCGAGCTGACCGGCGGCGAGGACGTCGACATCGTTTACGAACACCCGGGCCGGGAGACCTTCGGCGCGTCGGTGTACGTGACCAAGCGTGGCGGCACGATCGTCACCTGCGCCTCGACCACGGGATACATGCACGAGTACGACAACCGTTACCTGTGGATGACTCTGAAGCGCATCATCGGCTCACACTTCGCCAATTACCGCGAGTCGTGGGAGGCGAACCGTCTCATCGCCAAGGGCGCTATCCATCCCACCGTCTCGCGCGTCTACCCGCTGGCCGAAACCGGCCAGGCCGCCTACGACGTTCACAAGAACCTGCACCAGGGCAAGGTCGCGGTCCTGTGCCTGGCGCCTGAAGAGGGACTCGGAGTGCACGACGAGCAGCTGCGTGCCCAGCATCTCGAGGGCATCAACCGGTTCCGCGACCGCTGAACACCGCTCCCAGAGTTGGGAGACACAGGATCGGAGTGGGACCATAGGCAGCATGGGTGAGCCGAACCAGGACCTCCTGCCGATGTATGACGCCAGCCGGGGATTCGACACCGCCATGCGCGGGTACGACCGTGCGCAGGTGGATCGTGAGATCGACAGGTTGGACGACGACGTGCGGGTGACCGCGGCCGAACGTGATTCGGCCGCGGCTCGCAGTGCCGACCTTGCCGCCCAACTGGCAAGCACCCAGGCCCAGATCGAGTCGTTGCGGCGCCAACTCCGTGCGGCGAGCGAGACGATCACCGCGGACAACGTGGACGAACGTGTCACCGCGATCCTGCAGAGCGCGGCAGCCGATGGCGCCAAGGTCCGGGCGGACGCGCAGACCCGGGCCGAGCAGGTGCGTAATGGCGCCGCAGACGCCGCGTCCCGCACCCGCTCCGCTGCTCAGGCCGAGGCGGATCGGATCGTGGGCGAGGCCGCCGCACGCATGGCGGCGGCCGAGGACACCTACAAGCGACGAATCGCCGAGGCCGAGAGGCACAAGTCCGAAGTCGAAGTTGCGCTCGCCGAGAGCACCGTCCGGGCTGAGGCCACCGAGGTCACGCTCTCCACCAGCGCCGCGGCCGAACGAAGCCGACTGGACACCGAGGCCGCCGCCGAGCGCGACCGACTGGACACCGAGGCCGCCGCCGAGCGTGAGCGACTGGACGCCGAGACTCTCCGGGCCCGCACGCAGGTCCAGGAGGACTTCGAGATCACTCTGCGGGCACGTCGCTCAGCCGCGCACAAGGACGAGGCCGAGCGTCGAGAGCGCTCGGAGTCCGAGGCGCAGAAGCTGGTGGCTGACGCCCACGCTCACGCCGCGCAGACCGTCGCCGACGCCACCCACGAGGTGCGCAGGCTGCACACCGTCCGCGATTCGACCCACTCGCAGCTGGAGAGCGTCCAGGCGAAGTTGCGCTCGGCACTCGACGAATCCTTGGCCGCGACCCCGGACGAACCCGCTCTCCCGCCATCGCAGGACGACGAGTCCAGTCCCCCGCTCGGGCCCGGCGCCGAAGGCTGACCCGCCCGATGGTCTGCGAACCCGTCAGCCGGCAGCGCGGTGCCGACCGCCCGACCGCATGACGCGAGGCGGGTACACAAGGGTCACGTCGACGAAGTCCCACTCCGGCGCGAAGGCGCCGGGGTTGGCGTTGCGGAGCTCCATCATCGTGAGCTGCTGATCGTCGTAGGTTCCGATCAGCCGCGCGACGTTCGGCGCGGCGAGTAGCCGCTGGACCGCGCAGAAAGTCTCGCCACAGGAACAGCGACCCCCGCGGTCGTGGTGCAGGTCATCGATTGCGGTGAGCGTTCGGACCAGGACCGCTGAGCCCTTGACCGCATCCTCGGATCGGTCGCGGTGAAAGTCTCGTTCGCCATGGGCGAGCGAGACCGCGTCCTGCGCCTCCTCGAGCGCGCTGCGGTACATCGCCACATGGTCGTCGTGAGTCAGTCCCTGGCTTTCGCGGTGGCCGTTGCACCGGGCACACACCGGCGGCGCCGACGGTGCTTGAAGGTCGATCTTGATGTGCTGCTCGAGTCCGCAGCAGGTACAGCGACAGGTTCGAACGCGGAACACAGCGCACACCCTTCGTCGACCCCACCCGACGACGCGGCCGCCAACCACGACGGCGCGCAGCAGCAGTCTCACACGACCGGTGCCTCTGCGCAGCGTGGACGCCTGGAGTGTCGTGCGCGTCCTGCGCAGAGCGCTCGTGGACGAGCGAGCCGGTGATCAGCGCGGACGGCGGGAGGTGCCCGGCCGTCGCCGCTCCCGGGCCTCCCAACACACCTTGTGCCAATGGCGTCGGTCGCCGGCCTCAAGATCGTGCTCGGCCCACACCACCACGTGCGGCATCCCCGGACGAATCATCTGGTCACAACCGGGACACCGATAAGGCTTCGTGGCGGTCGAGCCCGTGACCGCCCGGACTGTGAACCGCTCACCGTGGAAATTCTCACCGTACTGATGTGAGCCTCCGACCGAGCGCGACGGCCCATCCTCTTGTCGTCGGTTCTGCCTGGGCACCGGGGCAACGGTAGTCGCGTCGCCGTGATCAGCTGTAGTCGCGGAAGCCCTTGCCGGTCTTTCGACCGAGACGCCCAGCGGTGACCAGATGCTCGAGCAGCGGCGCCGGCACGAAACCAGGATCACGGAATTCGCTGAACAGCTCGCGCTGGATGGCCAGGGACACGTCGTTGCCGACGACATCGAGCAGCTCGAACGGACCCATCGGGTAGCCACAACCGACCTTCATCGCCGCGTCGATGTCGTCGGCGGTCGCGTAGTGCGCCTCCAGCATCTTGATCGCGTCGTTGAGGTAAGGGAAGAGCAGCGTGTTGACGATGAATCCCGCGCGGTCGGCGCACCGCACAGCGTGCTTGCCGACCTTGGCCGTGACGTCGAGAATCGTCGCAATAACCTCGGGAGCCGTCGCCACGGTGTGCACGACCTCTACCAGCTTCATCACCGCGGCCGGGTTGAAGAAGTGCATGCCGATGACATCAGCTGGCCGCGACGTTGCGGCGGCGCACTGGATGACCGGCAGCGACGACGTCGTGGTGGCCAGGACGGTTCCGGGTGCGGTGATGTCATCGAGGTTCGCAAAAAGCGTCTGCTTGACCGCGAGGTCCTCGACGACGGCCTCGACCACGAGCTGGACATCGGCCAGCGCATCGAGCGACGTCGAGGGAGTCAGTCGCCCCAGGACCGCGTTCCGGTCGGCCTCGCTCAGCTTGCCGCGGCCCACTGCTTTGTCCAGCGACTTGGTGATCTTGGCGACCACCGCATCGCTCTTGGCCTCGGCGCGAGTCACGAAGGTGACGTCATAGCCGGCCTTGGCGAAGACCTCGATGATGCCCGAGGCCATCGTCCCGGAACCGACCACGCCGACCTTGGCGACCTCGCGGGCCCCCTCGACGTTCGGCGTGGCCGGCGGGGTCAGCGCGTCGGCGACGACCTTCGACGACTCAGCCGTGTCATAGGTGTAGAAGCCGCGGCCGGTCTTACGGCCGAGCAGCCCGGCCACCATCATCTGCTTGAAGATCGGGTGCGGCGCGTGCAACCGGTCAGCTGACTGCGCGTACATCGTGTCGAGGATTTCATAGGCGGTGTCCAGCCCGATCAGGTCGAGCAGGGCGAGCGGGCCCATGGGCAGGCCGCAGCCCAGCTTCATGGCCGCGTCGATGTCCTCGCGACTGGCGTACTGCGACTCGAACAGCGACACCGCGTGGTTCAGGTAGCCGAACAGCAGAGCGTTGGCGATGAAGCCCGCACGGTCGCCGATCGTCACATCGGACTTGTCCAACTGCTGGACCAAGGCCTCGACGTCGTCGACGACGTCGTGCTCGGTGACGACCGAGCGCACGACCTCGACCAACTTCATCACCGTCGCCGGGTTGAAGAAGTGCAGGCCGACGACCTTCCCGGGACGCCCGGTGGAGACGGCGATCTCGGTGATCGACAGCGAGGAGGTGTTGCTGGCCAAGATGGTGTCCGGGCCGCAGACCTTGTCCAGTTCGGCGAAGATGGCGCGTTTGAGCTCCAGCTTCTCCGGAACCGCCTCGACCACGAGGTCCGCGTCGGCGAGCGCGGCCAGATCGGTTCCGAAGGTGATCCGCCCGATCAGGTTCTCGTGCTCGTCTGCGGTCAACTTGCCGCGCTCCAGAGCACGGGACGTTGAAGTCTCGACGTGGCCGCGGCCACGCTCGAGGGCCGCGTCGTCCTTCTCGATCGCGGTGACGGACATGCCGCTGCGGGCGAAGACCTCGACGATGCCAGCCCCCATCGTGCCGAGCCCGACAACGCCGACCTTGCGGAACTCACGTGCCATGAAGAAACGTCCTCCTTGATACGACCCGGCACTCCCGGATCGGTCGGCAGTCGCCGAGCTCTAGACGGACAAGTGTGCCCGGGCGCTCCGGTCGGGTTGGACGGGGGCTATCTCACCGTCGGAAACGCTCGATCGCTGCGGCCAGTTGTGGACTACGGGTGGACGACGCCTGGGCCCACGCCTCGAAGTCTAGGGTCTCCTCGAAGCTCCCCCGCTCGGCGGTATTGAGCGCTCGTTTGATGTCCCGAGCCAGGTGCGGATCGACGGTCGACCAACGGGCCGCGATCTCCAGCGCCCGGGCGAGCGGATCGTCGTCCAGGTGTAGGACGAGCCCCAGCTCCATCGCCTCGTCGGCGCGCAGCACACCGCCGTCCATGATCAGCGACATCGCCCGCTGTCGGCCAAGGGCCTGGACGAGGAAGAAGGTGCAGCCGCCACCGGGGTGCAGACCCAGCTTGGTGAAGGTGATGCCGAACTTGGCGTGCGGGCCGGCCACGCGCAGATCGCAGCACATCGCCAGGTTCACCCCGGCACCGACGGCCGCACCGTTCACCGCCGCGATGGTCGGTATCTCGAGGCGGCGCACCCGCAGGAAGCTGTCGTAGATCGCCCGCAGACCCTCGCGCACCTCGCTGACGTGCCGGTCGAGTTGTCCGAATACCGCGGGCAGGTCGGCGCCGGCGCTGAAGGCCGGACCGGCCCCGGTGACGACCAGCACTCGCGCGTCGGCGTCGGCGGCGACCTGATCGACCGCTGCGCCGAGTTCGTCCTGCAGGGCCGGGGACAGCGCGTTGCGCCGGTCCGGATCGTTGAGGGTGAGGACGCGAACGCCCTCGGTGTCATTGTGCTCGAGGGTCACCAGGCTCATGGCGGGATCCTATGAGCCGTTGACCTCAGGCCCTATACCTGCCCCGATGGGCCGGGCAAGCGGCGCAGAACCTCGGTCAAGGTCGTGTCGATATTGTCAAAACGCTGGCCGACCTTGTCGAAGCGCTGATCTATCTTCTCGAAGCGCTGATCTATCTTCTCGAAGCGCTGATCTATCTTCTCGAAGCGCTGGGTGTGCTCCAGCAGAGTGGACCTCATCTCAGTGATGAGGTCGTAGATCGCCTCGGTGTCATTCTCGACCCGAGAGACCCGACGCTCTATCTGGGGATCGCTCATCGGGCCACCGTAGGCCGCATACGCACGACCCGCCAGCGACCATCGCGTGGCTGTGGAGAACTCGGTGGCTAGAACAATCGGTCCTCGACGTTGTCGATGCCCCGAAGGGCCGCATAGTCCAACGTCACGCACCGGATTCCGCGGTCCTCGGCCAGCGTGCGCGCCTGCGGCTTGATCTCCTGGGCCGCGAACACCCCGGTCACCGGCGAGAGGTGCGGGTCGCGGTTCATCAGTTCTAGGTAGCGGGTGAGCTGTTCGACACCGTCGATGTCCCCGCGACGCTTGATCTCGATCGCGACGGAACGGCCCGCGTCATCCGTCGCAAGAATGTCCACCGGCCCGATCGCCGTCATGTATTCACGGCGTACGAGGCGCCACCCGTCGCCGGCGAGTTCGATCTGCTCGGCGAGGAGCTTCTGCAGGTGGGATTCCACCCCGTCCTTCTGGAGGCCGGGATCGATCCCGAGCTCG
>JBDTFN010000221.1:0-4558 GCA_039937915.1 Jatrophihabitans sp.
CCCCGCGAGCGCGGCAACTGGGACTCCGAGGTCGTATTCGGCCGGGGCTACTACACCGCCGACGAGACCTTCCGCGACATAGACGACAACACCTTCCAACCGGAACTGCACTACTTCGTCGGCGGCAACTCGAAGGTCTACGGCGCTGCCCTGTTCCGGCTCGCCCCCCACGACTTCGAGGACGTCGCCCACCCGAAGGGCATCGCGCCGGCCTGGCCGATCAGCTACGACGACCTCGAGCCCTACTACGTACAGGCCGAACACATGTATTGGGTCCACGGCAAGCACGGCGAGGACCCGTTCGCCGGACCGTCGAGCCAGGACTACAAATTTCCGCCTGTCCAGCATGCGCCGCGGATCCAGGCGCTGTCCGAGGGGTTGGAGAAGCTCGGCCTGCACCCGTTCCACCTGCCGGTCGGCCTCGACCTGATCCAGGACGAGCACGGCAAGGCGACGCCGGAGTCCCGCTGCATCCGCTGCGATCGCATCGACGGGTTCCCGTGTCTCGTCGGCGCCAAGGCCGACGCGGAGTGGGCCGCCGTGCGGCCCGCCCTTGCTGCGCACCGCAACCTGACTCTGCTGACCCGTGCGACCGTGCAGAAGCTGCTCACCGACGAGACCGGGCGCACGCTCACCGGCGTTGTCACCGAAATGGCTGACGGAAGTACCGAGACGTTCTCGGCTGACGTCGTCGTCCTGTCGGCCGGCTCGATCCTGTCCTCGGTCCTGCTGCTGAAGTCGGCGAACGAGCGGCATCCGAACGGTCTTGCGAACTCCTCCGATGTCGTCGGCCGGCACTACATGCGGCACAACAACGTCGCCCTGATGGCGTTCTCCAGGGATCCGAATCCGACCGTCTTCCAGAAGACCCTCGCCCTCAACGACTTCTACGGCCCGAGCGCGCAGTGGGACTATCCGATGGGCAACATCCAGATGCTCGGCAAGTCCGACGCCTGGCAGGTCAAGGGCCAGGCACCCAAGGGTCTGGGTTGGGGTCCGAATCTCCCCTACGACATCGTCGCCAAGCATTCGCTGGACTTCTGGCTCGCCAGCGAGGACCTCCCCTTACCGGACAGCAGGGTCACGCTCACCCGCGACGGCACCGTGAAACTCGCCGTTCAGCCGGACAACAACAACGAGGGCGTCGCTCGGTTGCGCGCCACGTTCGACGGCATGCTCAACGACCTCGGCCTGCACTCCAAGACGTTCGAGCGCAGCCTGTACCTGCACAAGGCAATGGACGTCGCGGCCACGGCCCATCAGGCCGGCACTGTCCGCTTCGGCACGGACCCGGCGACCTCAGCCCTCGACATCAATTGCCGAACGCACGACCTGGACAATCTCTACGTCGTCGACGGCGCGTTCATGCCCTCCATCGGCGCGGTCAACCCGACGCTGACGATCATCGCCAACGCTATTCGCGTCGCCGAACACATCGCGCACCGTCTCGGGTAATCAGCCAGCAGCCCCGCGCAAGTCGGACCGCTGCCAACACGCAGCGATTACCCCGTCGGTGACGGGCTGCCCGGCAGGCGATGCAGCCGCATCGAACGCACAATGTCGATCGTCGGTTTCGCCGCGAACAAGATCGATCCGATGAGAAACAGCCAGTCCGCGGCCAGGGTGGTCGACGTGAAGAAGAAGAACACGCTCCCCACCACGAAGCAGAGGGCGGCGCCGAAGTCGACCGCCGTGCGAACCACCTGATAGTGCCAGTACATCTCGAGGTGACGCGGGGTGAGATCCTCGAGCAGGGGGTCGAGAAGTTTCATACGAGCCATCAATTCTCAGGTCGGTCGGGACGGTCCAGAACCCTTTACTTCCGTGCGCATCACCGCAACGGGTCGAAGTCCTTCAGCAGCGGAGAGTTCTCGTTTTTCGCTACCAGCCGCGCGATCAACCGACCGGTCAGCGGGCCCAACGCGACGCCCCACATGCCATGACCGCCTGCGACGTAGATATTCGGACTCTTCGTGCGACCGATCACGGGGATGCCGTCCGGTGTGCATGGGCGCGAACCGACCCACTCGTCGGTTCGCACCGTCCAGTCGATACCGGTCAACATCGGTCGAGCTGCGTCGATGATGGTCTCGATGCGACGAGGGTCGAACGCCGCGTCAGGCTTCTTGAATTCCATCATCCCAGCCACCCGGAAACCATCGCCCAGAGGCGTGCAGGCGACGCGCTGGGTGGGGAGGTAGATCGGGTGCGTGGGAAGGCTGTCCGGTGCAACGGCGAAGCTGTAACCCCGTCCCGCCTGCACTACGGTCTTCACCCCGAAGGGCCGGGCCAGTTCCCCCAACCATGCTCCATTGGCGAGAACGGTCGCGTCCGCCGTGAGGTCCTGACCGGATTCAAGGCGGACCCGCACACCACCACCGTCCGGGGCGACAGAGGTCACTCGCGCTCCGTCACAGATCGTGCCGCCGCGCTCGCGGACGCCGGCGGCGAGGGCGGCCACGAACTGACCAGGATTGATGAAGCGCTGGCCGTGCAACAGGGTCGCGCACTCGACAGCCGGGCCGAGGGCGGGCTCGAGGGCGCGGGCCTCGTCTCCACTCACTAGGTCGAAGTGCACCTCACCGCCGGCCTCACCGACGTGCTTGAACTCCTCGGTGAGCACCTTCCGATCGGCAGAGTTGGCGAAGGCCGCGATCAGCGGTTCGGCCGATCGCACCGGTGCGTCCACGCCGGATGAGGACAACTGCTCGTAGGCGCCGAGCGCTTCGCGGTTCACGTCGACGAAGAGCCGCATCGCGTTGTGGAACCGGCTCGGCGTGCAGTTGCGCGCGAAGAGGATGAGGAACTTCAACAGTCTCGGGCTCGCGGTGAGCGGCACGTACACCGGAGACGATCGGCTCAGGACTGCACGGATGCCGGTGGAGAGGATCGCCGGATCGGTGAGCGGCAGTGTCAGCGCCGGCGACAGCCATCCGGCGTTGCCCCAGGACGAACCGGCCGCGACGTGGGACCGGTCGACGACCGTAACCGAGACGCCCTCCTCCTGGAGGAACCAGGCGGTCGCCAGGCCAACCATTCCCGCACCGACTACGACAACGTGCTTGCCCACAGCTTCTCTCCTGTCAGTTCCGATTACTTCCATGGTGCCCGATCTCCGGATTGCCCAGACCAGGCGACGTACTGCCTGGCGCACGTGTCCGAGGCCCGAGCGCGTCCACGTCGATTAGCCCGTGCTCGCGCGGCCCGTCCACGGAAACTCGACAACGCCTTCGCCCTCGCCCTCAAGCAACGCAGAGGAGTCAGGCCCCGTCGGTCACGGCTTTTGCCGGGATTCAAAGGTTCGTCAGACGTTGAAGCGGAACTCCACGACGTCGCCGTCGGCCATCACGTAGTCCTTGCCCTCGATCCGGACCTTGCCGCGAGCCTTCGCCTCGGCCATGGAGCCGGCATCGATGAGCTCGGCGAAGGAGACAACCTCGGCCTTGATGAAACCCCGCTCGAAGTCGGTGTGGATCACACCGGCGGCCTGGGGCGCGGTGGCCCCGACCTTGATGGTCCAGGCGCGCGATTCCTTCGGCCCAGCGGTGAGGTAGGTCTGCAGGCCGAGGGTGTCGAAGCCGACGCGGGCGAGTTGGTCGATGCCGGACTCCTCCTGCCCCATCGACTGCAGCAGTTCCAGCGCCTCTGCGGCATCCAGCTCAATGAGCTCGGCCTCGGTCTTGGCGTCCAGGAAGATCGCGTCCGCCGGCGCGACGAGCGCGCGGAGTTCATCGGTGAACGCTGCGTTCTCCAACTCGTCGGGGTCGAGATTGAAGACGTAGAGGAACGGCTTGGTCGTCATGAGGGTCAGCTCGCGCAGCAACGCGACCTCGACGCCCGAACCGTAGAGGGTCTTGCCTGTCTGCAGCAGCTCGATGGCCTGCTGCGCCGCAGCAAAGACTGGCGCGCGATCCTTGTGCAGCCGGACGTCCTTCTCGAGGCGCGGCAACGCGTTCTCGAGCGTCTGCAGGTCGGCGAGGATCAGTTCGGTGTTGATCGTCTCCATGTCGCCCTTGGGGTCGACCTTGCCGTCGACGTGGACGACGTTCTCGTCGCTGAAGGCGCGGATGACCTGGCAGATCGCGTCGGCCTCGCGGATGTTGGCCAGGAACTTGTTGCCCAGCCCCTCGCCGGTGCTCGCGCCGCGCACGATGCCGGCGATGTCCACGAACGACACGGTGGCCGGGATGATCTTGGCCGAACCGTGGATCTTCGCCAGGGCATCGAGCCGGGGGTCCGGGACACCGACGACGCCCACGTTCGGGTCGATCGTCGCGAACGGGTAGTTGGCGGCCAGGACGTCGTTCTTGGTCAGCGCATTGAACAAGGTGGACTTGCCGACGTTGGGCAGTCCGACGATGCCGATGGTGAGACTCACCGATAGCACTCTACGGACGCCCCGGCGCGTCGGATCCCGAAACTGTCGTACTGCGGTGTGAGCATCGACGCATGGACGTTGCAGGAGTTCTCATCGCACTGGTCACGCTGGCCGCCGGCGTCGTCATCGGTGTGCTCGTCGGACGCTCACGCGCCGACGCAGCCGGTCGGGATGCGGTGG
>JBDTFN010000222.1:0-6856 GCA_039937915.1 Jatrophihabitans sp.
GCGGACGGGTCGAACATGGTGCCGCGCTCGGACACCGCGATCACAGCGATCGAGTTCGGCATGCCCTTGGCCATCAGCGTCGTGCCGTCGATCGGGTCGACCGCGACGTCACAGCGAGGCCCGGTTCCGTCGCCGACCTCCTCGCCGTTGAACAGCATCGGCGCTTCGTCCTTCTCGCCCTCACCGATGACGACCACGCCCTGCATGGAGACGGTGCCGATGAGTGCGCGCATGGCGTCGACGGCCGCGCCGTCCCCGCCGATCTTGTCGCCGCTGCCGACCCAACGTCCAGCCGCCATGGCAGCGGCCTCGGTGACCCGGACGAGCTCGAGAGCGAGGTTGCGGTCCGGGGCCTGTCGGGCGACGGCGAGCTCGGGTGGGACGCCCGATTCGCTCCCCGTGCCGTGAATGGGTCCGTCGGTCATGAGGCGGGCCGTCCTTTCGGCAGGGAAAGCTGTTGCCACTTATCTTGGCAGACCCCACAATCCGGGACGGTACGGCCGCGACCAGACTGGACCCGCCGCCCTTCGTGGGCCGGTGCGAGTCGGCCGGTTGGAACCAGGAGGTGCCGTGCGAACGACGATGCCGCGCCCCTTTTCCAGTCGGACGGGTCTGATCGCGGTCAGCGCAGGGGCGCTGCTGTGGGGTACCACCGGGGTGGCGGTCAGCATCGTGCACGAGCGCTCCGGACTGTCCGCAGTGCCGATCGGCTGGTACCGCGTGCTCATCGCCGCACTGGTCATCGCTGGCTACCTACGACTCGACGGACTTCGCCGGGCGCGGGCCGCCTTCGCCCGCCACCGCCTGGTGATCGGCGTGTGCGGAGTCGGGTTTGCGGCCTATCAGGCGTTGTACTTCGTCGGCGTCCAGTACGTCGGGGTCAGCGTCTCGACCCTCGTCAGCCTCGGTGTCGCTCCGGTTGCGCTGACGGTCGGGACTGCGGTCGCGGGGCGCCGTCGACCCGCGAACAGTGGGCTGGTGGTGCTGGGCTGCGCGCTAATCGGATTGGCGCTCATCTCACTTCGACCCGGGGGCGATCACGCGTCCCACCCGGTCCTCGGCGTGCTCGCCTCCGTGGGTTCAGGGCTCGGGTATGCCGCCAGCACGGTCCTGAGCCGGCGGGTGTCCGACGAGGAACCCCTCGTTCTCACCGGGCTGACCAGTGCAATCGCGACCCTGGTGCTGCTCCCGCTCGCGCTGCCGTTCGGCCTAGCACCGCCGGCGGACGTGATCTCGAGTGGCTGGCTGATCTACATCGGCATCGTGCCGACCATCGCGGCCTACGCGCTGTTCTATCGCGGGCTGCGCTCGACCACGCCTGAGGTCGCCGGGGTATTGACGCTGCTCGAACCGCTGACCGCAGCCCTTCTGGCCGCTGCTGTGCTGCACGAATCGCTGTCAGGGTGGGCTGTACTCGGTGGGGTGCTCATGCTCGTCGCGGTCGCCTCGCTGTACCTGCGCCGGCCCATCGAGCCGGAGCTGCCGCCCCCATAGCGGTGCGTCAGTCAGTCGGTCGAGTCGTGCTCGGCGATGGCGGCGTCCAGGCGCTCGCTCGCGCCGTCGAGCCACCGCCGGCAGACGATGGCGAGTTGCTCGCCGCGCTCCCAGAGCGCGAGCGAGTCCTCAAGTGACTGGCCGCCGGTCTCGAGCTTGGTCACGATGTCGCGCAGCTCGGCCCGGGCGGCCTCGTAGGTGGGTTCGTCAGGCATCGTCGGACGACCCTACTTGGCGCACCGCGCTGAACTCGCCGCGCGCGACCCGGATCTGGAGCGTCCCCACGGCGTCGTCCGGTTCGCGGACGACGGTGCCGTCGCCGCGGCGCACCACGGAATAGCCGCGGTCCAGGGTGGCCTGCGGCGACAATGCACGTACCCGAGCCCAGGTGTGCTCGAGGTCGGCACGGCCGTTCTCGACCAGCGAGGTGGCGCGGCGTCGGGCCCGATCGCGCGTCGAGTCGATGTCGGCGCGTTCGCGTTCGATCCGCTGGCGCACGGTGCGTCGCAAGCGTTCGGGCAACCCGGCCATCAGTTCGTTCTCGCGTTCGAGCCTGGTGCGGACAAGGGTGCGGGTACGCGAACGGAGTTGGTCGATCTCGCGCAGTTCGTCGGCCAGATCAGGCACGACCCGCTTCGCAGCGTCGGTGGGGGTGGACGCGGCGAGGTCCGCGACCAGATCGAGCAGCGGCCGGTCGGTCTCGTGCCCGATCGCGCTGACCACCGGCGTCCGGGCGTCGTGCACAGCTCGGACGAGGGCTTCGTTGCTGAACGGCAGTAGGTCCTCGACGCTTCCTCCGCCGCGAGCGATGACGATGACGTCCACGGCCGGGTCGGCGTCGAGACGCTGTAGGGCGGCCATCACCTCGGTGACGGCGTTGACGCCCTGCATGGCCACGTTCTCGAGCCGGAACCGTGCACCGGGCAGGCGCCGCCGGGCGTTGTCGACGACGTCGCGTTCGGCTGCGCTCGCTCTGCCGGTGATCAATCCGATGGTGTTCGGCAGGAACGGCAGGCGCTGCTTGTGCTCGGCCGCGAACAGTCCCTCGGCCGTGAGCAGCGCCCGAAGTGCTTCGAGCCGAGCCAGGAGGGCGCCCAGCCCGACCTCGCGGACCTCGAGCGCGCGCAGACTCAGCGTCCCGCGCTCGAGCCAGAAATCCGGACGGGCTCGGAGCACGATCCGCGAGCCTTCGGCGATCGAGTCGGGCAGCACACCGCGGGGGCAGGTGACCGAAAGCGAGATGTTGGCGTCGGGGTCGCGCAGGGTCACGAACTGCGTCGCCATGCCCGGACGCCGGTTCAGCTGGGCGACCTGTCCGTCCACCCAGATCTCGCCGAGCCGTGCGATCCACTCACCAATTCGCAGGGCGACGACGCGGACGGGCACCGGCGAATCCGCCGACGTCTCGAGGCGGCCCACCGATCAGCCGTCGTCGACGTCGTCGAACTTCGACGGCGCCGTGTGCCGAGGCTTGTTCACCGTCTTGCCGCGCGCGGGCGCGGCCTTCCGCGTGGTGGGCAACTTCGAGGTCGATGACGTGCTGGTTGAGGCCGCCTCCATGGTCGACGAGGACTTTTTTGCTGGAGCTGCCTTTGTTGCCGGAGCTGCCTTCTTCGCCGGAGTCGTCCTCTTCGCCGGGGTCGCCCCCGTAATCGGGGCCGTCTTCTTGACCGGGGTTGTCTGCTTCGCGGGTTGGGCCTTCGACCGCGGCTTCGTCACCGAACCCTTGGCCTTGGCGATCGGCGTGACGTTGTCAGGCGTGGTGTCGTCGGCCGGCTCGGGTGTGACCTGCCCGCCCGTCTCGCCGGGGGAGTCCACGCCGAACAGTTCCTCGAACAGCCGACTGGTCGCCCGGTCACCGGCCAGCCCGTCGAGTTGGGCGAGGGCGGTCCGCCGGAGTTCGTCGACCGGCACGGGTTCGTCGAACGTCGCCCATTGCGGTGGATCGTCGCTGACCCGGGTGCGGTTGAGGACCTGATCGCCCCGCGCAGCCAGGCGGGCGTAGCGCTGCTGCGCGCGCAACGACATCTGCAGGACCGAACTCACGGCCAGCATCGGCAGTTCGATCGCGCGGTCGGGCAGGTGTTTCGCCTCTTCCGCGGCGGAGGCGACAAGACCGACGGCGGCGCGGAACGGACCCGGAAGGTGCATGACACCACAGTGCCTCATCGCTCGCGTCCGTACCATCGCAGGTATGACGTCCACATCGGGCACCGAAGTGAACCCCGCCCCCAAGCGGGTGCTGCTGGCGAAACCCAGAGGCTACTGCGCAGGGGTAGACCGAGCCGTACAGACCGTCGAACGTGCGTTGGAGCACTACGGCAAGCCGGTCTACGTCCGCAAGCAGATCGTGCACAACCTGCACGTCGTGCACGCCCTCGAAGCGCGCGGCGCGGTGTTCGTCGAGGAGAACGACGAGGTGCCCGAGGGCTCCATCGTTGTGTTCTCCGCGCACGGCGTGGCGCCGGAGGTCCACGAGCAGGCCAAGGCGCGCAATCTCAAGGCGATCGACGCGACCTGTCCGCTCGTGACCAAGGTGCACCACGAGGTGCGGCGCTTTGCCAAGGACGACTTCGACATCCTGCTCATCGGTCACGAGGGCCACGAGGAGGTCGTCGGCACCAGCGGCGAGGCGCCCGAGCACATCACGCTCGTGGACGGCCCCGAATCGGTGTCCAACGTCGAGGTTCGGGACCCGGAAAAGGTTGTGTGGCTGTCCCAGACGACGCTGTCGGTGGACGAGACGATGCAGACCGTCGATGCCCTGCGCGAGCGGTTCCCGCTGCTGCAGGCCCCGCCGTCGGACGACATCTGCTACGCCACGCAGAACCGGCAGGCCGCGGTGAAGACGATCGCGCCACGGGTCGAGTTGTTCCTCGTGGTCGGCTCGGCCAACTCGTCGAACTCGGTGCGGATGGTCGAAGTAGCCGCCACGGCCGGCGCGAAGGCCGCGTACCTGGTCGAGAACGCGGGCGCGATCGAACCGGCGTGGCTCGACGGGGTGACCACGGTCGGCTTGTCGTCGGGGGCCTCGGTGCCGGAGATTCTCGTCAACGAGGTCACCGACTGGCTTGCCGGTCATGGTTACGGCGACGTCGAGGAGGTCAGCCACACCGAGGAGCGGTTGACCTTCGCGCTGCCCCAGGAACTCCGCCGGGAGATGCGTACTCGTGCGGTCGCGCAGGGAACTCCCGCCGAGAACGCCGCCCCCGAAGTCTGAGCGCTACCGGCGGGCGATCATCCGGATGCCGGCGATGATCAGCACAGCCGCCGATGCTGCGGCGATCGCCGGAAAGCCGTACACGAGGTAGTTGGCCGCGGCGTCGAACACGACCCGTTTGTCGGTGAGACCGTTCGAGCGTAGGTAGAGCTGGAACACCGATGCCAGCGAGTACACGATCGGTGGCGCGATGACCACCGGGAACATGTGGGATCGCTTGACGATGAGGATGGCCACGATCGACGCGACCACGATCCCGATGTTGAAGCCGCCCTTGACGGTGATCGAACCGACGGTGTCGATGATGCCGCCGACAGCGGCGATCGCGACGAGAACACCGAGGGCGGCCCACCACGGGAGCCCCCGCTCGGGCACGCGTTGCAGCGCGACGCGGTGATCGTCGAGTTCACGCATCGAACGTTCGGTCCGACGCTCGGCGACCCGATTGGCCCGCTGCTGATCCCGAGGGGCAGGCCCGGCCGGCGACCAGCCGTCCTGGACCGGTCGGTCGATCGCTTCCTGCGAACGTACAGGTGCCGGCTGATCGGTGAACGCTCGACCTACCCTGCGTGGCGCGGCGGCACGGGAGGCCCCGCCACGGACTGCGGTGGACGGACCCCAGCTGGAATCACCACCGCTCGCTGCGGGCCACTCGTCGCCGCGCGACGAGGACGGACCGGGCACGGATACTCCATTCGGCGGGGGACACCTTTGGTAACTGTTTCGTTACGCTACCCGTCGAAATCTGAGACTGAGCCGCGCGACGCGCACCCGCTTTCAGCTTGTTTAGCGCCGGAACCAATGGGCCGTGGTCGAGGGACCGGCTCCGACCGCGGGCTAGGAGGTGGCGCGGCGTTCCTGTTCGACAGCGGCGGTGGGCAGTTCGCCCTGACCGACGGGCACCCGCGGCTTGGGCAGGGCGACGAGCCGCTGCTCGGCAACTTCGGGCGCCTGCAGCGTGCGCGTCGTCTCGGTGAGCTGGCGTGGGGATTCGAGTTGGTCGCCCGGATCGACGACCTTCAGCTCGACCATCTTGCGAGCGGTGACAAACACCCTGGTCTCCAACGAGGACACCGTGTCGTTGTACGAACTGACTGCGCCATTGAGTGAACGCCCGAGCTTGTCCAGGTGCTTGCCTATCATCGACAGACGTTGGTAGAGCTCCTTGCCCAGGAGCTGCACCTTCGCGGTGTTTGCCGCGAGCGCCTCCTGGCGCCAGGTGTAGGCGATGGTGCGCAGCAGAGCCACGAGGGTCGACGGCGTGGCCAAGATGACGTTCTGCTCGAAGGCCCGCTCCTGCAAGGTCGGGTCGACCCGAAGGGCGGCGTCCAGGAATGCGTCGGCGGGGACGAAGCAGACGACGAACTCCGGCGAGGGCGAAAAGTGCTCGAAATAGCTTTTCGCACCGAGCTGGTCGATGTGCGTGCGCAGGTGCTTGGCGTGCGCTTTGAGCCGGTTGTCGCGGGTCGCCTCATCGCGTGCCTCCATGGCCTCGAGATAGCCGGCGAAGGCGACCTTGGAGTCGACCACGACGTTCTTGCCGCCCACGAGCCGGACGACGAGGTCCGGTCGAAGAATGCCGTCGGGGCCGGCGACCGACTCCTGCGTGACGAAGTCGATGTGTTCGGTCATTCCGGCCGCCTCGACCGCGCGTTCGAGCTGCATCTCGCCCCATCGGCCGCGAACCTGCGGCGCGCGCAGGGCGGTGACCAGTTGGGTCGTCTCGAGCCGTAGCTGTTCGGAGGTCTGGCGCATCGTGCCGACCTGTTCGAGCAGTTTCTCGTAGGAGCCTGCGCGGTCCCGCTCGACGGAGTTCAACTGCAACGCGACCCGGTCCAGCGTCTCGCGCAGCGGCGTGACCATGCCCTCGATCGCCTGTTGACGCTGGGCCAGGTCCCCGTCGACGCTCGACTTCGCGGCGGAGAGCTTGGACTCGGCCAGCTCGACGAAGGCCTGGTTGTTGCGCTGCAGGGCCTGACCGGCCAGTGAGTCGAACGCTTCGCGCAGGCGCGACTCCGCCGCAGCTGACGACTCGACGCGATCGAGGGCGGCCGCACGCTCGGCCTCCAGGATGGCCGCGAGTCGAGCGATCTCTCGCCGTGCCTCGTGCGCGGACTCCTCCGAGCGAGCGACAGCCCCGCG
>JBDTFN010000223.1:0-20021 GCA_039937915.1 Jatrophihabitans sp.
GAATTTCGCCGCTAGAAATTTCCTACCCGGTTCGACTCGCCCATCTACGCAATGTGAGCGCAGGCACGGTCGAACCGCGCGGCGGCGCCGCTGCGGGGCTGCAGTACGATGGGGGCCGGTCAAACCGCGGCCATCCTGCTTCGCTGGGGAGTTGCTGTGTCGCTCACGTTTCCGACGGTTACCGCCAACGAGATCGTCCGTTTCGTTCTTGACCGTCTGGATGATGACGAGGACGAACTGCAACGGCTGTCCAGGGCAGAGTCACGGTCCACGGATGGCTCTGCGCGACCGGGCGGTTTGCGTGCCGTCGAGCGGCTGCGTGCAGAGATCATCTCCAAGCGACATGTCATCGGTGATCTGCAGCAGCTGATGGTTCTGCGGGACCAACCCGCGGAAAAGGCCGTGCGCGACGCTGCGACGCAGGCCTTGCGTGCGTTGGCCGCGCCTTATGCCGACCACCGCGCGTACCGGGCTGATTGGCGCGCTCCGAAGCGTCGCTGAGATCGGGGCCGAGCCGCAAGCCCGATTACCAGCTATCGAGGTGGAGGACCTCGTCGAGCGGGGCACGTCGTGCGGGTTTGAACGTTTCGCCCGTGTAGTACGCGGTCGGCATCAGCACCCCTTGGTGGACGCCGTCCGGTAGCCCGAGTAGTCCGGCGACCTCGGCCTCGCGGTACAGGTGCAGCGTCGTCCACGCGGTGCCGAGTCCACGGCTACGAGCCGCCAGTGCGTAACTCCACGCCGCGGGCAGCAGCGATCCCCATAACCCAGCCTGATTGCCCGCCTGGAGCGGGCCGTCGGTCTCGATGCAGGCCAGCACCAGCACCGGAACCTCGCCCATGTGCTCACCGAGCCACGCCGCGCTGTCACCGACCCGCTGCTGCACCTTGGCGCGTTCGGGGTCGTCGGCGTACAGGCCCGCTGCGGATGCGCCGGAGCTCAGGTAGCGCGTTGTGACCTCCCCGTAGATCTCACCGATACGCCGACGCTTGTCCGCGTCGGTGATGACCAACCAGTGCCAGCCCTGTCGATTCGATCCCGACGGTGCCTGTAGCGCGATCTCCAGGCATTCGCGCACCAGAGCAAGTGGCACGGGACGATTGACATCGAGTCGTTTGCGCACGGTGCGAGTCGTGGTCAGTAACTCGTCTATGGACAGGTCGGGCGTCGAGCGATCACTGGTCACGTCGTTCATCCTGCCCAAGTAGTGGTGGGGGCGTACCGCGTTGCCGTCCTGCAGCCTCGAGAAGGCAATACTGTCCGAAACCGAGCCCGCTGGAGTGATGATGCTGGATCTCAGCCCGCGACCGGGCGACCTCGAACCGATCGAGACCTGCTCCCTGGATGAACTGCGTTCGCTCCAGGTGCGGCGTCTGCGATGGTCCGTACGCCACGCGTACGACAACGTCTCGCACTACCGGACGGCACTGGACGCCAGCGGCGTCCATCCGGACGACATCCGGGAGCTCGACGATCTGGCCCGGCTGCCGTTCACCACCAAGGCCGATCTGCGCGACAACTATCCGTTCAGCATGTTCGCCGTCCCCCGCGAGCAGGTGGTGCGCGTCCACGCCTCGTCCGGGACGACCGGCAAGCCGACCGTGGTCGGCTACACCGCTGATGATGTCGCCATGTGGGCGGCAGTGATGGCCCGCAGCATCCGGGCGGCCGGCGGGCGTCGAGGGCACGTGCTGCACAACGCTTACGGCTACGGCCTGTTCACCGGTGGCCTCGGCGCGCACTACGGCGGCGAGGCCCTCGGCTGCACGGTCGTGCCGGTCTCCGGTGGGATGACCGAACGGCAGGTGCAGTTGATCCTGGACTTCGAACCGGACCTGATCATGGTCACCCCGTCCTACATGCTTTCGGTGATCGACGAGATGGAGCGACAGGGCATCGACCCGCGCTCGACCTCGCTCAAGGTCGGCATTTTCGGCGCCGAGCCGTGGACGAACGACATGCGCCTGGAGATGGAACGGCGCACGGATATGCACGCCGTCGACATCTACGGCCTGTCCGAGGTCATCGGTCCCGGGGTGGCCAGCGAGTGCGTCGAGACCAAGGACGGCCTGCACGTCTGGGAGGACCACTTCTACCCAGAGATCATCGACCCGGAGACCGGCGAGGTCCTGCCCGACGGCGAGGAGGGCGAACTGGTGTTCACGTCGTTGACCAAGCAGGCCATGCCGGTGCTGCGGTACCGGACCCGAGATCTCACTCGGCTGCTGCCCGGGACGGCCCGCACGATGCGTCGAATCGAGAAGATCACCGGACGAACCGACGACCTGATCATTCTGCGCGGGGTGAACCTGTTTCCGACGCAGATCGAGGAACTCATCCTCGGCGTTCCGGCGTTGTCGCCGCACTTCCAATGCGTGCTCGGCCGCGAGGGCATCCTCGATTCGCTGACCGTCCTGGTCGAACGGCGCGAGGACGTTGGGTCGCAGCAGGCGGTAGAGGCCGGGCGGCGCTTGACCGACATGGTGAAGAACCGTATCGGCGTGACGGTCAGGGTCGAGGTCGTCCACCCGGCCGGTGTCGAACGTTCGATGGGCAAGATGCGACGGATCGTGGACAAGCGACCGCCCCGCTGAATGGTTCGCGGCGACGGTGTCTCGTTGCACGGCTTTGCTCGCCGTGCCAGACTTATTCCTGACCGATCGGTCTGTATTTAGTCACGGGAGAGCGATGACCGACACCGCAGAGTTGCGAACCGAGCTCCAGACCGCCTTCGACGCGACGATCGCCCACCACGACCGCATCGAACCTCGCGACTGGATGCCCGAGAAATACCGCCGCACGCTCGTCCGCCAGATCGCCCAGCACGCGCACTCGGAGATCATCGGCATGCAGCCCGAGGGCAACTGGCTGACACGCGCCCCCTCTCTACGCCGCAAGGCGATCCTGCTCGCCAAGGTTCAGGACGAGGCCGGGCACGGGCTCTACCTCTACTCGGCCTGCGAGACCTTGGGCATCTCGCGTCGTGAGCTCACCGAACGACTGATCAACGGCACCCAGAAGTACTCCTCGATCTTCAACTACCCGACGCTGTCCTACGCCGATGTCGGCACGATCGGGTGGTTGGTCGACGGCGCGGCGATCTGCAACCAGGTGCCGCTGTGCCGCACCTCCTACGGCCCCTACGGGCGCGCGATGATCCGCATCTGCAAAGAGGACTCCTTCCATCAGCGGCAGGGCTTCGAACTGCTGATGACGATGATGCGTGGCACTCCGGCGCAGCAGGCGATGGTGCAGGAATCGGTCGACCGATTCTGGTGGCCCGCGTTGATGATGTTCGGTCCGCCGGACGCCGAATCGCCCAACACCGAACAGTCGATGGCGTGGGGGATCAAACGCGACACCAACGACGATCTTCGGCAGAAGTTCGTCGACATGTCCGTGCCGCAGGCGAAGGTCCTCGGCGTCACCCTTCCCGACCCTGATCTCGTGTGGAACGAGCAGCGTGGCAAGCACGACTTCGGTCAGCCGGACTGGAAGGAGTTCCACGCCGTGGTCAAGGGATCCGGCCCGTGTAACGCGCAGCGCATCGCCCACCGCAAGCAGGCCGACGACGACGGACGATGGGTACGAGAAGCAGCGATGGCCTTCGCCGGCAAGGATTTCTCGTCGTGACCGATGCGGCCGAATTCCCGCTCTACGAGATCTTCGTGCGTGGCAAACGCGGGCTGAACCACGTCCACGTCGGTTCCCTGCACGCCGCGGACGACGAGATGGCGCTACGGCACGCCCGCGACGTCTACACCCGCCGAAACGAGGGCGTCAGTATCTGGGCGATGCGCGCAGACGCGATCGCGGCGTCCAGTCCGGACGAGAAGGATCCGATGTTTGCGCCGGCGGGGGACAAGGTCTATCGGCACCCGACTTTCTACGCCATTCCCGACGACGTTCCGCACATGTGATGGCCGATCACGACAGCGTGTACGACGGGCTGCTCGGCAGCGACGACTCGCAGTGGGCGTTCGGAACCGATTTCGAGGATCCGTTGGCCGGGGTGGACACGACCATCCCGAGTGGTGCCGATGCATCAACCTTGGGTGCGTACTGCTTGATGCTCGGCGACGATGCCCTCGTCTACGCTCATCGCCTCTCGGAATGGACCAGCCGCGCGCCGGACCTCGAGGACGACATCGCGCTGGCCAACATCGCTCTGGACCTGCTCGGGCAGGCTCGGCTGCTGCTTGCACGGGCGGCGGCGGCCGACCCCGGCCTGGTGCCCGAGCTGCCGGCGGACTCACCCGTGCCGCCCGAGGACGCACTCGCGTTCTTCCGCGACGAGGACGCGTTCCGCAACGTCCGCTTCGTCGAACCCGACAACGGAGACTTTGCGGTCACCATCGTCCGGCTGCTGGTGTTCTCGACCTACCGGTTGGCGCTTTTGCAGCGACTCGTGTCATCCACCGATGCCGTGCTCTCCGCGATCGCGGCCAAGGGGGTCAACGAAGTCACCTATCACCGCGACTACGCCGGTCGCTGGTTCCTCACCCTCGCGCAGGGCACCGACGAATCGCGGCGTCGTCTGCTCGCCGCCCTTGACATCGTGTGGCCGCTGCACGACGAACTCTTCCGAGCGCACCCGATCGAGCACCGAGCCGCCGAGCAGGGCGTCGGGGTCGACCCGGCTAGCGTCGCTGACGAGGTGGACGTGCTGCTCGAGCAGGTGTTCGGTGTCAGCGCAGTGGAGCGGCCGCAGGTTCAGCCTTCCGGTGCGGTCAGCGGCGGCACTGGCCGCGACGGTCGGCACACCGAGGCGATGGGCCGGCTGCTGGCCGAGATGCAGGTGGTCGCCCGCGCACATCCGAGCGGGCGCTGGTGAGCGCCGTGGTGACGGCCCGGGAGGTGGCGGCGTCGGTCACTGATCCGGAGCTGCCGATGCTCACGCTGGAGGATCTCGGCGTTCTGCGTGACGTGCGCGTCGAGGACGGCACCGTCGTCGTGACGATCACGCCGACCTACTCCGGTTGCCCGGCGATGGCGACCATGCGCGACGATCTCGTACATCGCCTGCATGATCACGGATGGGACGACGTCCACGTGAGGGTCAGTCTGAGCCCGCCATGGTCGAGTGACTGGATCACCGAGCACGGTCGTCAGGCCCTCGCCGAGCACGGCATCTCACCGCCTGGACGTGCGCCGCAGGCGCCCACCGTGATCAACCTGCTGCCGCCCCGCCGACCGGTGACCTGTCCGCGCTGTAGCGGTGGCGAGGTCGAGCTCATCTCGGAGTTCGGTGCCACCGCGTGCAAGGCGATGTACCGCTGCACCGCCTGCCTCGAACCCTTCGATCACGTCAAGGAGATCTGAGCGATGACCGCCACGCCCAGCCGCGCGGTGTTCCATCCCCTTACCGTGCAGCGGGTCGAGCAGCTCACCGCAGACTCGGCCGCCATCACCTTCGACGTGCCCGAACGGTTGCGCGACGCCTATGACTTCCAAGCCGGTCAGTCTGTGACGCTGCGCCGGATGATTGACGGACAGGACCAACGCCGCTCGTATTCGATCTGTGCCCAGGTCGGTAGCGCCCCCCGTGTCGGCGTTCGGCAGATCCCGGACGGGCTGTTCTCGTCCTGGCTGGTTCGCGGGGTCGAGGTCGGCGACACCGTCGAGGTCTCGACGCCGACGGGTAACTTTCATGCCGACCCGGTCCAGCCCGGGCGACACCTGTGCATCGCGGCCGGTTCCGGGATCACGCCGATGCTCTCGATCGTGTCCTCGGTGCTCACCAATCCGGAGACCCGGGTGACGCTGCTCTACGGCAACCGGTTGACGTCCTCGGTGATGTTCGCCGAGGAACTGGCGGATCTGAAGAACCGCTACCCCGACCGGTTGGAACTGGTGCATGTGCTTTCGCGTGAACCGCGTGACGTCGAATTGTTCTCCGGACGTCTTGACGCCGACCGGCTGCGACGTCTGCTCGCCGCGCTCGTTCCGGTGCGGGGCATCGATCACGTGTGGCTGTGCGGCCCGTTCGGGCTCATCGCCGATGCACGTTCGGTGCTCACCGAGTCCGGTGTCGCGGCGGACAAGGTGCACTTCGAACTGTTCTATGTCGACGAACCACCTCCGGAACTGCATCGCGCGAACGCGGTGATCGAGGGCGACACGAGCGAGGTCACCGTTGTCCTGGACGGGCGGAGCACCACCTCGTCCATGGCCAGGGACCGGTCGGTCCTCGACGGGGCGGCCGCCACTCGCAACGACCTGCCCTTCGCCTGCAAAGGCGGGGTGTGTGGGACATGTCGGGCCCGGGTTACCTCAGGTGAGGTGGACATGCGACGCAACTACGCCCTCGACGAGGACGAGGTCGCGCGTGGTTTCGTCCTGACCTGCCAGTCCCGTCCGGTCAGCGGCGCGGTGACCGTGGATTTTGATGCCTGAGCGACGTGCGCGGAGTGAGCCAGGGAGATCGACCGAGTCGCCAGACGAGGTAGGCGTCGAGGACGGGCTCGAACGCGGTGAGCGGTCCCGAGTGTTGGAGCAGGATGTTGCCCTGCGCAGCGCAGCAGCGATGTGGGACGGAGATGCCGCCAGCAAGGCGCTGGGGATGGAGATCGTGACGGTTGCGCCGGGTTCGGCGACCGTCTCGATGACCGTGCGTGACGACATGGTCAACGGATGGGGAATGTGCCACGGGGGGCTCATCGCGGCGCTCGCCGACAGCGCGTTCGCCGTGGCCTGCAACTCCTACGGCCGGGTCACCGTCGCGGCGGGTTTCGACGTCACGTTCCTGGAGCCGGGTCGGCTCGGGGACCGTCTGGTCGCCGAGGCTCGCGAGACGGCGTTGCGCGGCCGGTCCGGGCTCTATGACGTCACCGTGCGACGTGACGGCGACGCCGTTGTGCTGGCCGAGTTCCGAGGCCGGAGTCGAGCCATCGGGCAGCGCCTCCCGGAGGACACGTGAGTGCGGCCGAGCAGGTCCTACCTTCTGGTGACCAACGACGTCGGGGTCGGCCGGGTCACGACCAGAAGGCGGTGCTGCGGGCGGCGGTCGACCTGTTCAACCGGCAGGGTTACGACGCGACCAGCGTCGGCGACCTGGCGCGCGAACTGGGGCTCACCAAATCGGCGATCTATCACCATGTCGACAGCAAGGAGGCGCTGCTCTCGGCCGCGCTCGACGAGGCTTTGGGGGCACTCACCGCAGCGATCGACGCGGCTCGCGGCGCGCCAGGCGCCACCGCCTACGAGCGGTTGCAGACCGTCGTTCACGCGTCGGTGGAGATCCTCGCGGCGCATCTGCCCGCGGTAACCCTGCTATTGCGGGTCCGCGGCAACAGTGCCATCGAGCTCGCGGCGCTGGCCCGACGGCGGGCCCTCGACGACGACCTCGCGAACCTGGTCGCCGACGCTGTCGCGGAAGGATCGCTGCGTCCAGGCGTGTCGCCCGAGCTGCTCAGCCGGCTGCTGTTCGGCATGGTCAACTCGCTGGCCGAGTGGTATCGCCCGGGTGGACCCTTCGACCCCGGACTGATCGCCGACGCCGTGGTGACGCTGGCCTTTGACGGACTCCGCGTCCCCGAACGCGGCTGACCAGATAGTCACCCGCCATTTGCTGACGACCGGCAATGCCTGTCCGACGAACCGTCAATCGGTCGCGGGCGGCTCAGGCGGCCACTCCAGTAACCGCGCCCCGAGTACTGCGGCGTGCAGCGCGAAACGTTGATCGGGGTCAGACGTGGCGTAGCCGGTGAGGTCTTTGATCCTGGCCAGCCGGTAGGTGACGGTCCGCACCGACACCGCCAGGCGGGCCGCGGCCTCGGTGGCGACGTCCCCGCACGCGAAATAGGCGTGCAGGGTATCCAGCAGCACTCGAGGCCCGCCCCGCACCGCGGTCAGCGGTCCCAGCACATCACCGATCAGGTCGTTCATCGCCTCCTGGTCGCGCCCCAGCACGCGATACACCAGCAGCTCCCGTGCATCGACGACCCCGGCGGGCAGGTTGAGGCGTTCGGCCAGGGTGATCGCCTCGCGAGCCTCCTCGTAGGAGCGGGCGATGCCATAGGCCCCGGCGAAGGGACGTCCGGTGGCAATCCGCCAGGGACGGTCGAGCTGGGCCCGCGCCAGTTCACGCTGAATGTGATGACTCGGGTCGCCGTGTACACGTTTCGTCGGAACGCCGGGCAAGACCACCACGACACGCCCGTCCTTCGTCGCAACGAGGACGTCGCGGTCGCCGAACTGGTCGACGATCGCTCGTTCGAGCACGATGGCGGCCCGGTCGACGACGCTGCCCGACATCGGGGTCGCGAGCGCGACACTGTGCGGCTTGGTCAGATCGAGCCCGAACGGTTCGGCACGCTCGACCATGCGCGCCACATCCGCGTCGCCGCGCAGCAGGTCGTCGATGAACTCGCGGCGGAGCGCCTCCTCGTAACGGATCATGTCGCGACGGGCGGCCTGATGACCCTCGACCAACGCAGCGATCGAGTCGTCCAGAACCCGCAGGACGGCCTCGGCCGCGGCGCGGACCTTCTCGTGGTTCCGCGATCTGGCCACGACGGGCAGCTCACGCCACAGTCGCCACGCCGCAGAGAGGTACAGGTCGACGGCCTGGCCCGCGTCGACGCCCTGCTCGGCGGCGTGTCGGCCCTGGGCGCGCACGCCGGCAAGGTCAGCCGCGGCGGGTCGGCGGCCGTGGACGGCGGCGCCGGCCAGCATCGGCAGGTACTCACCGAGCAGTTCGGCCGGCGCATGACTGGCGCTCGCGGCGGCGGCGGCCACTGGTTCCAGCCACGCGTCGTCCGGTGTTCCGGCGGCGACGCCGGGCTGCTTCGGCACGGTCCACCTCCTGGACTAATTGCCGGTCGTCGGCAACAAGAGCGTACCTCCCGCGACCGGCCGCAGACCTAGCCAGCGCACGTCCCCGACGGCATGGTGGTCCTTACCGGAACCCACCACCGAACCCGGTTGAGAGGTCGTGATCATCGTGATGCTGTTGGTCATCTTCGGCCTGCTCGTCGCGTTTCGACGGCTGGCCGCCACCCGGAGTCCAGCGCAGCGTCATCAGGCCGGCGCAGCGCACGCTCAGCCTCCGCAAGGCACTGATCGGCCCACCCTCGACAACAGGCCGATGCCGGCGGTGTGGCGATGACCCTGAGCGACCTCGTCGCCTGATCGTCCGCCCCGGCTCTGCGTCGGGGCATCGACATTCGGTCTGAACCCGCGACCACTGGTCGCGCGGAACGCCCGCGTCGACCCAATCCCGAATCCCCGATCCCTTTCTCCGTGCCACGGAGACGTTCAAGGAGCACTCCCATGACCGCTGTTTCCACCGTCGACACCTCTCGCCGTCAGCAGGCTCTGGCCCAGCACGTCGACGAGTTGCGCACCGCGTTGCATGAGCAGCGCGCGTTGCGGGCCCAGCAGTTGTCCGACCTCGCGATCCGTTCGGGCGGAGTCTCGCTCGGGGCATCGGCCGACGAGGTAGACGACGTAATGGCCGACGGTGCCGAGCGAACGTTGAAGGAGATCGACGCGGCGATCGCGCGCATCGAGGAGGGCACCTACGGCGCGTGCCAGAAGTGCACCGACGAGATTCCCGTCGAGCGTCTCGTGGTTCTGCCGATGACGGCGCTCTGCATGCGGTGTGCCTCGCTGCGCGACCAGCGAGTGAGGTAGCCAGCGATGACGACCTTCCTGCTCGTACTCATCGGCGCCATGGCGATGATCGCCATCGGACTGTTGGTCGCGGCATCCAAGCGGAACGATTCGATGCTTGCCCTGCTGGGGTTGGCCGTCACCCTCGCCGCGGGGTTCCCCACCCTCGTCTACGCCGGTTTCACCAGCGCATAGATCGCCGTGCGGCGATCAGTCGGCACACACACGGATTCCGCTCGTTGCGCGGCTCCCCATTCGCGACAAGGTCGTGGCGGGCTCAGCTCGCCGGGTCATCCGCAAGGCGATCTACGGCCACCGCGGCGCCGAGGATGCGGCCGTCATGAACCGGTTCTGCGCACAGGCCCAACATGCGGGCGACCGTATCGCTGATGCAGCAGGCGAAGCTCGTCACCGATGCGGTCGTCGGGTCGGTCGACCCGTAATTGGTCCGCCGGCCGGTGACGATCGTGCACGGGACCCGCGACGTGTTCATTCCGCTGCGCTCATCGCGGCGCAGACCAAGGGTCAGCCGACCAAGGCCGAGTAGACCAACTGGCGCAACTGCGAACGCAGCGGGTAGGTGCTCGAGGGCAGCAGTTGGGTCATGAACACCGCGGTGATGTCTTCGACGGGGTCGACCCAGAACGCCGTGCTCGCCGCGCCGCCCCAGGCGAACTCGCCCGGCGAGGACAGCGTGTGGGTGGCGGCCGCGTCGAGCGTGACCGAGAACCCGAGGCCGAACCCGACGCCGTCGAAGGGCGTCTCGGCGAACAGCGGCCGGCCGAACGCGACGAGATCGGCGCCGCCGGGTAGATGGTTCGTCGCCATATAGGGAACTGTGCGATCACCGAGCAGCCGCACCCCGTCCAATTCACCGCGTCCCCGCAGCATCTGGGTGAAGCGGTGGTAGTCCGCCAGGGTCGAGGTGAGCCCACCCCCTCCAGATAGCCAGGTCGGCTTGAGCACGCTGTCACCGAGCGCGTCGTTCCGGTTCAGGCCGGGCGTGTACAGCGCGGCGGTGCGCGACGGGTCCGAGCCGCCGAACGAGGTGTCGACCATCTGCAGCGGGGTAAAGATGCGCTCGGCGAAGAAGGCGTCCAAGGACTGGCCGGAGACGACCTCGACGAGGCGACCCAACACGTCGGTGGAGACCGAGTAGTTCCACTCGCTTCCGGGCTGGAAGAGCAGAGGCATGGACGCGAACGCCTCGCAGGCCCCAGCCAGATCGACGGCGGCAGGAGCACTCCACTCGTAACCGGCCGCGCGGTACAGCGCGTCGACCGGGTGCGCCCGGTGAAAACCGTAGGTCAACCCTGACGTATGCGTGAGCAGGTGCCAGACCCGGATCGGCTCGAGAGCCGGAACGGTCATCGGCTTGAGGTCCGAACCACCGGCCCATACCCGCATGTCCGCGAACTCGGGTAGCCACTTGCTGATCGGATCGGTGAGTTCGAGCGCCCCCTGCTCGTAGAGCATCATCGCTGCGACCGACGTGACGGGCTTGGTCATCGAGTAGATCCGGAAGATCGTGTCGGCCTCGACCGGCGTGCCGGCCTCGACGTCGCGCAGCCCGCCGTGGGACACGTGGGCGACGCGCCCGCGTCGGCTCACCAGCACCGACCAGCCCGGCAGGCTGCCGGCGTCCACGTAGTGCTGGAGGAGATCGTCGATGCGGCCCAGCCGGTCGCGGTCGAAGCCGATCTCGACCGGGTCGGTGTCCACGCTCAGTGTGTCGAGGTGCTCAGTCACGGTCGCTCCCTTGTCAGGTGTCGGCGACGTTCGCACCGGCATATGCACGGTAGCGCCGTGCGTCAGACCGCACGGCCGGGAGGCGCGGGGGAGCAGAGTGGGTGATCGTACGTTCGCGACCGATCTCACATCTCACGGAGGAACAATGGCTGACGACACCCCCGCGTCCTGGCGCGACGGTCTGCGTGACGGATCCGATTCGCTGTACGCAGAGCTGGAGCGTCCTCCCGCCGACCCCCGCGCGGTGCCGCAATACCGGACGTTGACTTATGAGGTCACGGACCGGATTGCCCGTATCACGTTCAACCGCCCGGAGCGGGGCAACGCAATCACCGTTGACACCCCGGTCGAACTCGCCGATTGTGTGGAACGGGCCGATCTCGATCCAGGAGTCCACGTCATGGTGGTGTCCGGTCGGGGGGCCGGGTTCTGCGGCGGCTATGACCTGGAGATCTTCGCCGAAAACAACTTCGACCATGAGAATCAGAACACCCACGACACGGTCGGTACGGTGCTGGACGCATCGGTTCAGGCCCGCAACCACGACCCGTCTCGGGTCTGGGACCCGATGGTCGACTACGCGATGATGAGTCGGTTCAACCGTGGTTTCGCCAGCCTGCTGCACGCCAACAAGCCGACCGTCGCCAAGTTGCACGGGTTCTGCATCGCAGGGGGCACCGACATCGCCCTGTACTGCGACCAGATCGTTGCTGCTGACGACACCAAGATCGGTTACCCGCCGACGCGGGTCTGGGGCGTGCCGGCAGCCGGCATGTGGGCTCACCGCCTCGGTGACCAACGCGCAAAGCGCCTGTTGTTGACCGGCGACAGCATCAGCGGCGCTCAAGCGCTCGAGTGGGGCCTGGTCATCGACGCGCCGCCACCGTCGGAACTCGACCAGCGCACAGAGGATCTTCTTGCCCGCATCGCCGCACTGCCGATCAATCAATTGATGATGGTTAAGCTTGCTCTCAACAGCGCGCTGATCGCTCAAGGCGTCGGCAATTCCACCATGGTCGGCACGGTGTTCGACGGGATTGCCCGGCATACCCGGGAGGGCTACTCCTTCCCCGCACGTGCGGCGGAGGTCGGCTTCCGCGAAGCGGTCCGCGTCCGCGACGAACCATTCGGTGACTACCGGCGCACCCAGCCCGGCGCCGGGAAACCATGACGATCACAACAATCGGGGTCGACTCACGGCGCCGCTTTGAGCCGCGGAATAGGCTTCGATCCTAAGCTGGTGACGTGTCGGGGTCGTCGTCTGCGCCTGGGCCGCTCCCGCCGGGCTATACGTTCATACGTGAGCTCGGTCGGGGCGGTAATGGATGGGTCGCGCTCGCGCACCAGGCGAGCCTGAACCGTCAGGTGGCAGTGAAGTCCATCGACGCGACGATTCCCGACGAAGACGCCGCCGGTCGGCTGCGCCGAGAGGGTCGAGTGGTCGCATCGTTGCGTCATCCGAGCATCGTCAGGGTCTACGAAATGCTGGTCAGCTCGGCCGGTGTTGCGCTGGTGATGGAGTTCGTGCCGGGCGGCGATCTCCGGCACGCGATCGATTCGGGGTGGCTGAGCGGATCTCACGCGGCCGCCGTGCTGTGCGACGTCGCGGCGGCGCTCGAGCATGCCCATCAGCGTGGCATCGTTCATCGCGACGTGAAGCCGGCCAACGTCCTTCTCTCACCTGAGGGGCGAGCCAAGTTGGCGGACTTCGGTCTGGCCCGCCTGCCGAGATCCAGTGACGGTTTCCGGACGATCGCCGGAGGCGTTGCGGGCACGCCGATGTACCTGGCACCGGAACAGATCGTCAATCCCGATTTCGAATCGCCCACCATTGACGCTTATTCCTTCGCCGTGCTCTGTTACGAAGTGTTGACAGGCGCGAAGCCGTTCGCGGCCACGACGATGCCGGCGCTGGTCTACGCACACCTGCACCAGGCGCCGTTGCCTCCCTGGCGGCACGCGCCAGAACTGCCCGTTCCCGTCGGGGAGATCTTGCTCGCCGGCCTGGCCAAAAACCCGGACCAACGGCCGCCGCCGGGGCAGGTCGCTGAAAGCCTCCGATCCGTCTCCTCCGCGCAGTGGGACGTATTCTTCGGTACCCCTCGAGCGCAGGCTGTCGTGAGAGAGCCAAAATCGGAGCCGGAGGTGACGATGATGGCGCCGCTGCAGTTCACGGACCTTGAGGCAACCGGAAGTGTCGGTGACCGGCCTGCTTCGGACTCGCATTCTCGTCCGACGAGACAGTTAGGCCGGCGGGTCACCGCGCGGCTCGTCGGAGTTGTTGTCGGTATCGCTCTTGGCCTACTCGTGGTTCTCGCTTTGCATCACTGATTGCCGCTCTCGCCTTTCAGGGGCCCCGGGCTCACAGACGATCGATCGCGGCAACGATGGCGGCTTGCGCCGGTGTATGGGCAGCCAGCGACTGGGTGACGAAATAGTCCAGAGCGGCCTTGCAGAATGCGAGTTGCGTCGCCGGCAGCGCGCACTGAGCGCGTTGCGAGCCCTCGACCGAAGGTGCGCCGCATCCACCGTGGCAGGTGAATCGCTGCCCGGTGACGACGAAGAGCGCGTACGTCACGACCCCCGCAGGCGACGGCCCCAGACCCGGATCCGCGGTGCCGGGCGATACCAACACCGTCGCCGCCTCGACATCCGGGTCGCTGGTGCTGACCGGCGTGATTGTGTCGGTCGACGGCGGTCTGGCGGAACCGCATGTCACGCCCACACTGGCTGCCACAGCAGGGATGTAGCCGCAGGCGAGCGTCTGGTTCGCGCCGGCCCCACCGGGCGAGAACAGATAGCTGACCGATGCCCCTGGCGCGCCGGGGCGACTGAGAGACTGGGCGAATCCGCCGTCCGCCGAGCCGAATCCCGGGGAGCAGACAAGCCCGGTCGGACCGAGGATGTAGTAGGTCAAGCGTCCAGGAACCGACGTGCCGAACACGACCGCGTTCGCCGGTACCGCGACGGCGACGGGAAGCTGGATCGACGCCGGGGTGGTGACAACGTCACTCCGACCGCCCAGTTGGGCAGGGGGTACCGGACACCTGTGAACCGTGGCTACAGCGGTCGTCGAGGGCGAGGCGACCGGGGTCGAACTGGAGCCCGAGGTCGGCGTGCTGGTCGCAGTCGCCACGGACCGCTTCGCTGACAAGGCGTGGGACGCAGAGTGATGACTCACCGCGACGCTGACCCCGACAACAGCACCCACCACGCCGACCGTGACCACGCTTACAGCGACCCGATGCGAGAGCGCGCGGGCGAGGGATCGTCGGGCCAGCCGCCATCTCTGCCCGGCACGCGGGTGGCCCTGCAGGGGTCTCGGCGTGGCCGTCCGGACGCCCACGCCGATCGTGTGGACGCCGAGCGACGGCTCGCCAACGGAGCTGCTGACCACCCGGGCGACATGCGGCGAAGCCTGCGCGGCCGAGGATGCCAGCGAACCGCTACCAAGGGTGCTGGTCCCAATGGCGCCAGCGGCCAGGTCCGCGGCCACGGTGACCAGCGCGGCGACTCCGGCCGCGGCGTACCAGTCTGATCCGTACTCGTCCTGCGCTGCTTGCTCCAGCGCGTCCAGGAAGGCCTGCGCCTGCGAGTAACGGTCGCGGGGATCCTCGGCGAGGGCCCTGCGCAGGACGGTGCGGATCGACCCTCGGACGCCGTGGAGGTCCGGTGCCCCGCCGAGAAGTTGCTGGCTGATGACGGCCTCGGGCGTCGGCCCGGCGAATAACGGACGCCCGCGCAACAGCATCACCAGCACGGCCGCCGAGGAGTACACGTCCGCCGACGGTCCCAGCGGTAACCCGCGGACCGCTTCCGGGCTCAGATACCCAGGCGTGCCCGACACACCCGGCACGCCGGTCGCCGCTGCCAGGCCGAAGTCAACCAGCTTGGACACCCCGTCACGGGTCAGCAGCATGTTGGTCGGGCTGACGTCGCGATGCACGATGCCGGCCGCATGGGCGTACGCAAGGCCCTGCAGCGCGCCGCGGACGATGCCGAGGGCCTGCTCAGGTCGCATCGGTCCGGCGTCGCGCACCACCGCGTCGAGCGCGACGCCGTCGATCCACTCCTCGACCAGCCACAGCTGGCCGGCATCATGGATGAGGTTGAACACCTGCACGATGTTGGCGTGCGAGAGGCCAGCCAGCACCTGGGCTTCGTGCCGCAACTGCTGAGCCGATTCGACCGCGCTGCGGTCTACCTGTTTGATCGCGACGTCGCGACCCAGATGACGGTCGCGCGCCCGCCAGAGACTTCCCGACGCAGACGTGGCCACCAGCGAGACCAGCTGATAAATACCACCGACATCCATCAGTCCCCCAACGGCCCTGGTTGCCTTCGACGAAAGCGACGTTCCTCAGTCGTGACCATTCCGCTAGCGACCGCCAACTATCACCGGCAGAGCTGTCAAGTGCCGGTATACGCCGTGTCTACACTGCCCGCATGTCCCCGGTCCTGGACGAGCTACGGCTGCTGGGACCGATCCGGGTGCTGCGCGACGGCGTCGACCTGCTGCTCGGCGGTCACCAACAGCGCGCATTGCTCGCCGTGCTCGCGATCAACCGCAACCGCACCGTCCCCGTCTCGGCGATCATCGACGCCGTATGGGAGGACGAGCCGCCGGCGACCGCGACCTCGATCGTGCAGGTTTACGTCTCGGCGCTACGACGGATCCTGGGCGCGGCCAGCGCCCTACACATCACCACCGCTGCCCCCGGCTACCAACTCACTCTTGAGGATCGGCAGTGCGACGTGGCGCGCTTCCAAGCGGCCCTTCTCCAAGCCGACGCAGCGGCGACCCGCGGAAGCTGGCCGGACGCCGCGAGTGGCTACCGCATCGCGCTCGCCGAATGGCGCGGACCGGCGTTGGCCGACCTACAGGATCTGGCCTTCGCCCGGTCCTACGTCGCCGCCCTCGATCAAGAACGGCTGCATACCCTGCAAGCTCGCATCGAGGCCGACTTGGCGTGCGGCCAGCACGCGGCCGTCATCGCCGAACTGGTCGCGCTGACCCACGACTACCCGCTGCGCGAACGATTCTGGCAGCAGCTCATCCTGGCGCTGTACCGATGCGGGCAACAGGCCGACGCGCTCAGCGCATATAAGGCGCTGCGCGAAGTCCTGAACCGCGAGCTGGGCATCGATCCCAGCCCGCCACTGCAGCAACTTGAACAAGCCGTCCTGCGTCACGACGACCTGCTCCAAGCCGCACCGCTATCGACCCAGCTCCTACCGGACCTCGAGCGGACCATCACCGACGACGACCCTCGAACGGGCGCGTCGCTGCTCGACGGCCAGGGACGAAGAGTTCCGATCTCCGCCGAAGGCCTTCACATAGGACGTCTACCGAGCAACGACCTCGTGCTCGATGACGCGAAGACCAGTCGCCAGCACGCCGTCATCATCTCCACGTCAATCGGCTTCTTTCTCAGCGACCTCCACTCCCGTAACGGCACCTACGTCGCGAATACACGGGTGACCGACAACTGGAACCTCACCCACGGCGACCAGATCCGGATTGGCGACACCGTGCTCACCTTCTATCTCGAGGACGCGACATAAAGCGACGGTTCAGCGTCTGTCTGGATCACGTTTCCCCAGCAGTGGCCAGTCGGCCACGAGTCAGAGGGTGACCGGTCATGAAGCGATTTGCCTGACCGACGCACTCCAATCCAGCCAGACCATTCCTGACACCGCGCACGACTACGGGAGACAGGGCGTGTACCCGCGGTCGATCGTGTGACAATGGCCGCAGTGGCACCCGTCCGGCGGATCGCGGCCGCCCGCCGCGCCATCGGACAACTCCCATACCCGCCCGAAGCGCCCCCCGGATCAACCGTGACATCGCATGCCGTTGACGGCAGCGAAGGCGTAGGTTCGGGTGCGAACGGAGGCGCCATGGACGCTGTCGGCGGCTATGAGCTGATCGGGCGGGTTGCCGAGAGCCTGTCCGGCGCGTTGTGGAAGGGCTGGGATCCGCGGCTCGGGCGGTCGGTGGCGCTCAAGCAGGTCAGCGCGAGCTCGGTCGCGGATGTGGTTCGGCTTCGCGGCGAGGCGATGGTCCTCGCCGCCTTGGAGCATCCGAACATCGTCACGGTGTACGAAATTCTGGACGGCGGCGGTCAGATATGGCTGGTTGAGGAATGGGTCGAAGGGGTGCTGCTGTCGTCGGTGAACGCCGACCGGTTCTCCCCGCAGCAGACCGTCGGTGTGGTGCGCGGCGCGCTGATGGGTCTGGCGTATGTGCACGAGCGGCACCTCGTGCACGGGGACGTCAGCCCCGTCAACATCTTGTTGGACATGGACGGCGCCTCGAAGCTGATCGATTTCGGTTTGGCAGCGCCGTCGGGTATCGCCGGACTGGGTGGCACCCCCGGATACCTGAGTCCGGAAGCGGCCCGTGGAATGCCGGTCACCGAACGCGGCGACGTTTATGCCTCTGGTTCGGTATTGGCGATGCTGTTGCGTGGCCGGGCGCTGTTCGCGGGACCGACCGCCGAGGCGGTCATCGCACGCCAGCTCAGCGGAGCTGATCCTGACCTGACCGGCATACCGCGTGAACTTCGCATCGTCCTTTCCCGTGCTTTGAGTCGGGAGCCGGCTGACCGCTACGCGGACGCTGGCCGATTCCTGAGTGCGCTCGAGGACGCCGCCGCGGACGACTTCGGCCCCGATTGGCTGACCGACGCCGGGGTCGCCGCGGTGGTCGCGGGCAGCGCCACGTTCAGCACGCTCATCGCTGTTCAGGGTGCCGGCACAACCGCTGGCCACGGTGCGGCTGCCGTCAGCGGACACGCGGCGCCGGCCACGAGTACGGCCGGGACGACCGCTGTGGGTCAAGCGCCGTCGGCGCCGGAGCTGCCCGACGCGCCGGCTGAGCCGCAGCCGACGACAACGACGGCTCACCGGCGCCCCCAGAGCCGTCGCCGATCTAGGCTCCTCCGTCCGCGACCGCTAACTGTGCGCGCAGTCGGCGTCGTCATGGCCGCAGCGGTGGTAGTAGTGGTGGTCGCGGTCGCGAACCACGGCGGCAAGCAGCATCCGGCGGCCCTGCCAGCGTCTGCGCTTGGCCCAACGGCACCCATCGCGGCGCAGACCTCGAGCGCGACTGCCGGACAGCTGGCACCGACCAGCGGGCCATTCGCGGCGAATGCCGGCAGCTTCCGCGCCTCGGCCGACGTCGCCGCCGATACCTACTACTCGGCCAGCTGCCCCACCGCCACGACCTGCCTCGCGGTAGGCCTTGACGGCCACCAGCAGCCCATCGTCAGCACCAGCAACGACGCCGGAGCCCATTGGACGAGCGCACCGTCGGGCACGCCAGCCGGCCTCGGGCTGCTCGAGTGCAGCAGTCCGTCCCACTGCGTCGCCGCCATGGCCGCGGGCGTCGTCGACCGGTTCGAGGTCACCGCTGACGGCGGCCGCACCTGGCAACCGGCCACGACGCCCCGGCTGACGGACCTGGAGTCGATCAGCTGTCCCACCGCGCAGGACTGCCTGACGGTCGGAGGCGAGACGAACACCGGCGGCACACCTGAAGCCGCGGCCAGCACGGACGGTGGTCACATCTGGCACCTCGTCCACATGCCGGGGCCGGCCAACGACGTCGACTGCGTCGACCTGACGCACTGCTGGGCCTCCGGAGCGTTCGGGAAGGTCTGGCGGTCCAGCAATCTCGGTGTGGCCTGGCAAGCCGTGTCTCCGCCGAACGGGGACATGCCGGTCGCAGGGGAACCTCTCGGACCGTTTCCTGCCAACGGCGGGCAGCAAGGTCAAGGCCTGGCGTTCTACGTGGCCGGCGTCGCGTTCAGTTCAGACTCGGAAGGCTTCGCGTTCGGCGGCGCCCGCTGCGGCGGCTATCACGTAACTCAATGCCCCTCAGGTCTGTTTCGCACCTCTGACGCTGGTCAGAGCTGGACCTTCTGGTCAACCAGTGATGAATCCACCTACGGCGACGGTTCGTCAGCAACGTGCACCAGTATCGGCTGCCTGTTGGTGGCCGACACCTTCACCCATTCGGTTGCGCTCACCAGCCCGAACGGCAGTTCCTGGACCGATCGGACGACCTTCGCCGGCTTCGTCGGTCGCCCCGCCTGCACCCCGTCTGGCACAGCCTGTGTGCTGGTGGGCACCAAGGGACTCTTCGTCACCTCGTCCTAGACCGCAGCGAGCAGACCTCGCTCGTCCGGTTACCGAAACGACTCTGCGTCGTCTGCGCGATTTAGGTCGTGGGTCCATCGCCGGGCTGCACACACGCGGGTTTAGCCGCGCTTTGGTCGACCTTTGGTCATCGCGCCCACTGTCTGCGTGAAGAACAACTCACGGCCTACCTCACCAGAGGTAGCCAAGACCACAAGGAGACCAGTCATGAACCGACTCGACACGACCGACACAGATCACGTCAGCCTGCCCGACACCACGGTTGGCCGCGCCCGCGCCGTACTGGCCGGTGCCGGGCTCATCCTGGGGCTGGCCGCCGCGGGCCTGCTCGGCGCCACCCAGGCCGTCGCGGCCACGCCCACCTTCGCCGTCACCGCGTCGCCCTACCTCAACGAGCACTCGGGTCCCTCGACGGCCGACGCTACCGTCGGCACCATTGCCCACGGGCTGAAGGTGACGATCTCCTGCCAGACGACCGGTTCGACGTACTTCGG
>JBDTFN010000224.1:0-3663 GCA_039937915.1 Jatrophihabitans sp.
ATGCTCGAGTTGCGCGTCGCCCCTGCCAGCGAAGCCGCCGACGCCGCCGACGTGGAGCTTCCGGCGTCGCCGTCGGCCGTGCGTGCGGCCGCGGGACACCTCGGCCGTGACCTGTGCGCCGGGCGGAGCGCGTTCGTCGTCCCCGGGCTCGCTGGGCCTCGGCTGACCGCCTTCGTGGAGGGTCTGGTTCTTGGCGCCCACCGGACTCGTCCGCCGCTTCGCGGGAGGACTGTCGGACCGGTCGAGCTCCGGGGCGTCGAGGACGTCGCGGCGCTGGACCGCGGTCGGGAGAACGCCGCCGCGGTGGTCTGGGCCCGGGACCTCGCCAATACCCCGGCCGCGACCAAGACGCCGGTCTGGCTGGCCCGTCAGGCGGGTCAGGTCCTCGGGCCGCTCGGCGTCGACGTGATCGAGCGGGACGAGAAGTGGCTCGAGACCGCGGGCTTCGGCGGCGTTCTCGCCGTCGGGCGAGGCTCGGCTTCGCCGCCCCGGCTCATCGAGGCTTCGTGGCGTCCGCGCAACGCCCGCAAAGGAATCCACCTGGTGCTTGTCGGCAAGGGCATCACCTTCGACACCGGCGGGGTGAACCGCAAGCTCGGCGACGGCATGCGGACCATGCACACCGACATGTCCGGCGGGGCCGCCGTGCTCGGCGCGCTGCGGTTGGTCGCGACCACCAAGGTGCCGGTCCGCGTGACCGCGCTGGTGCCGGCGGCCGAGAACGCGCTGTCGGGGTCGTCGTTCCGTCCCGGAGATGTCGTGCGGCACTACGGCGGGCGGACGAGCGAGATCGGCAACACCGATGCCGAGGGGCGACTCGTGCTCGCCGACGCGCTAGCGTACGCGGTGGCGAAGCTCAAGCCGACCGCGCTCGTCGATATCGCCACCCTCACCGGTGCGATGAAGATTGCGCTCGGTATGCGCACCGGCGGGGTGCTCGCAACCTCCGACCCGTTGGCCGACGGTCTGCTTGCCGCTGGGGAGGTCACCGGCGAACCGCTGTGGCGCCTGCCCATGCCGGTCGAGTACGAGTCCACGCTGCGCTCTGAGATCGCCGACGCCAACAACGCACCCGGCAACCCCGGCGGCATCACGGCGGCGCTGTTTCTGAAACCCTTCGTCAAGGACGTTCCGTGGGCGCACCTGGACGTTGCCGGCCCGGCGCGCTCTCCCGAGGACGACGGGATGTTCACCCAGGGCGGCACCGGGTTCGGGGTTCGCCTGCTGCATGCGTGGGTCGACTCGCTGGCGTGACCGACGTTGACGCAGCGCACTCCGGCGGGGACGTCGAACTGGTCCTGCCGTTCGTCGTGCGGATCGAGCGGGCCGAGCCGCCCGGACGCACCGACGCCCTCGAGGCCGTCGCGGTGGCCGCCCTGCACATGCTCATGACCGAGCAGCCGCAGTGGCGCGAGGCCGTCGAGGCCTGGGACGGACAGCGGATCCGCAAGGTGGTGCGACGCGCGCGTGGCGCCGCCTGGCGGCGGGCCGGCACGGTCGACGGTCTGAACGTCACGCGCGGCAGTGCCGAGGTACGGGTGTACCCGCCGGTGCCGATCGACGCCTGGCCGCGTGAGCTGGTCACGTTGCAAGTGGGTGGTACCGACCTCGACGCCGACGAACCGCCGGCCCCGTCGCCGGGCCTGCCGGTGGTGCTGCTGTCGCCCCGCGCCGGGATGACGACCGGCAAAGCGATGGCCCAGGCCGCCCACGCCGCCCAGCTGGGTTGGCGCGCGCTGTCACCGGCGGCCCGGCACGCGTGGTGTGAGCGCGGGTTCGACCTCGCTGTCCGCGAGGCCTCGTCCGCCCAGTGGGACGCCGCGCTGGCCGGCGGGGCGCCGGTCGTCCACGACGGCGGGTTCACCGAGGTCGAGCCGGGCACCGCGACCGCGCTGATCGTGCTGCCGAGCGGCCGCCGGCTGAGGACCTGATTCGTCGTCGCACCGACGGGGCACCCTCGCCACATGCCGTCAACCGAGACCGAGTTGCTCTATCGACGTTGGATCGAGGACCTGTGGAACGGCGACCTTGACTCGGCGTCCGAGATCGTCGCCGAGGATTTCGTCGGCCATTGGTCGGACCGCGACGTCCATGGGCGGGATGAATTGACCACGCTGATCGCCGGGGCGCGCGAGATGCTGGTCGAACTGAAGTTCCGCATCGAAGTCGGACCGATCATCGACGGTGATTTTGTCGCCGGCCGGTGGGCCGGACAGGGCGAGTCGCCCGATGGTCCGATCTCGTTCCTCGGCAACGACATCCTGCGGGTCCGCGACGGCCGGTTCGTCGAGTTCTGGGTTGCGTCCTCAGCCGGCGGTTAGTCACCGCAGCGATTGGTAGAGCTCCACCGTCCGGTGCGCGATCGCGTCCCAGCTGAATTCGCGTACGGCTCGGTCCCGACCGGCCAGCCCCATCGCATTCGCGCGCTCGGCGTCCGCGCAGACCTCGTTGACCGCGGCCGCGATCCCCGCCTCGAACTCGTCCGTCGGCACGGCGTGGAAGGGCACCAGGAGCCCGGTCGTGGCGTCCAGAACGACTTCGGGGATCCCGCCCACCGCACTCGCCACGACCGGTGTCGCGCACGCCATGGCCTCGAGGTTGACGATTCCGAGCGGTTCGTAGACCGACGGGCAGACGAAGACCGTCGCGTGCGTGAGCAGTTGCACCAGTTCGGGACGGGGCAACATCTCGCGGATCCAGATGACGCCCGAACGCACCTGACGTAGCTCGGCTACCGCGGCCTCGGTCTCGGCGGCGATCTCGGGGGTGTCCGGTGCGCCCGCGCAGAGCACCAACTGGATGTCGGGATCGAACGCCGCGGCGGCCCGCAGCAGGTGCGTCAGCCCCTTCTGCCGGGTAATCCGCCCGACGAAGATCGCCGAGGGGCGGGCCGGATCGATGCCGTGCCGGACCATCGCGTCGTCGGCCTCGGCCGGGGCGTACAGCACGGTGTCGATGCCGTTGTGGATCACATGGACCCGGGTGGGGTCGATGGTCGGGTAGGCGTCCAGAACGTCGGCGCGCATCCCGTAGGACACCGCGATGACCGCGTCCGCGCTCTCGTAGGCCTGCCGCTCGGCCCAGGACGACACGCGGTAGCCGCCGCCGAGTTGTTCGGCCTTCCATGGACGCTGCGGCTCCAGCGAGTGCGCGCTGAGCACGTGCGGAACGCCGTGCAGTTGTGCGCCGAGCACGCCGGCGAGGTTCGCGTACCAGGTGTGCGAGTGCAGGACGTCCGCGCCGGCCACCGCCGCTGCGATCTCCAGATCGACCCCGAGGGTCTGCAGGGCGGGGTTGGCCCCGGTGAGTCCGGGCGGAACCGAGTAGGCATGGACGCCAGGTTCGTCTCGGGGCGCTCCGAAGCAATGGACCTCCACGTCGATGAGATGTCGCAGCTCCCGCACGAGGAATTCGACATGGACACCGGCGCCGCCGTACACCTCCGGTGGGTATTCGCGGGAGAGAACGGCAACACGCATGTCGTCACCGTAGCGACGGTGCTGGATGACCTCGACGATGCGGCACTAGGGTGAGCAGCGTGGCGCGCGGTCCGAAAGTGCTGGGCATCGTCCTGGCTGGCGGTGAGGGCAAACGCCTGTGGCCGCTGACGGCCGACCGTGCCAAGCCCGCCGTGCCGTTCGGCGGCAACTACCGGCTCATCGA
>JBDTFN010000225.1:0-6874 GCA_039937915.1 Jatrophihabitans sp.
AGGAATCCCTGGACGAATTCGAGGTCGACGGTGACCGCCTGCGGCGCGGCATCGTCGACGAGGCCATCCGCAGCCTGCTGGCGTGGGAGATCGAGCGCGCCCGCAGCCTCTACGCCAAGGCCCGGCCCGGCATCGAACTGGTGGACCCGACATCGCGGGACTGTCTGCGGACCGCCTTCACCCTCTACGCCGAGATCCTCGACGAGATCGAGGCCAACGACTACGACGTGTTCCATCGTCGCGCGACCGTCGGGATCGGTCGCCGCGCGAGCGTCGGGATCACCGGTCTGCGTGGGGCCTGGTCCGCGCGTCGACACGCACCGCCCACACCCACAGGCTGAGGGTCAGCAGCACCATCGCGAAGCCGAACAGCAGATCCTCAACGGGCGCGAAGACGATCCGTAGCCCGAGGATCCGGTCCGGGTCGTAGCGCACAATGTCCAGCCCCGTGAGCAGTCCGTTCACGACCAACTGGAAGAACACGATGATCGCGTAGCTCACCCAGAACACCCGTCGCGTCACCAGCCGGGTTCGCAGCAACCCAAGGTCGATCGCGATGCTGACGAGCACGCCGAACATTGCGGCCCAGGTGTAGCTCATCGGGTCTCGTCCCCCACAATCCAGTCGGGCCGAAACGATCGGACCGCTTCCAGCGTGAGCACCGCGCAGATCGGGATGACGAGGAAGAACAGCACCTCCTCCAGCGGTAACGCCCCGGGCAGCGTGACACCCACGACCTGCGCGGTGTCGTAGTGCCACCATCCGTCCCGGATCGCCAGTACATCCCACCCACCGAACACGACGAGGACCGGCATGAGCGCGACGAGCAGGCGTCGCCAGCGGCGGTAGACCCCGACATGGCGCACCAACTCCAGCGGTGCCGTCCCTACCAGGCAGCCGGCCAGGATCAGCAGGTAGGTCAGGTGCATCAGTACCCGGCGACCTGCGCCCGCCGCTTGACCTCGGACCCGCGGTTGGCGCGAAGCGCCTCGATGGGCGACCCAGGCAGCGATTCGTCCTCGCGGTAGAGCCAGTCCACGATCTCGGCATCGGTGAACTTCGCGTCCCGCAGCAGGGTGATCACGGCAGGGGCGGACTTGACCACCTCGCCGTCCTGGACGAGCGAGGCCGGTACGCAACGGATCCCGTCCTCGTCCCGCGCTTCGATCAGGTCACCGTCGCGGATCAACTGATGGACCCTCGACACTCCGATGCCGAGCGCTTCAGCCACGGCGGGGATCGTCATCAATTCCATGGACACCAGCCTGCCAGAGCGGGATCAGCCCGGCGCAACACCCGACACCAGCACGGTTTCGTAGTCCGCAGTGATCGACCCGCCGAGGTCGTCGATGGCCGCGCCGACCCCGGCGAGCAGCCGAGCGCGTTGCTCGTCGGGCAGCAGGTGGTGGTCGCTGTAGGTCGGCAGCAGGTCGAGCCACTCGTCGCGGGTGTAGCGCCGACGCCACGGGAACGAGGCCTCGACGACATGGTGGAATCCGGCAGTCCGCAACGCGTCGACAATCTCCTCCCGGCCGTTGCGGCCCCCGGTACGCGATCGCCTGAACTTCAGCAGTTCCGGCGCCTCACGTGCGTACACGGCGTCCATCACCTCGTCGTCCCGGTCGGTCAGATGGTCCAGGTTCCAGAACAGCGCGATCGTGCCGGCGGGTTCGAGGACCTGCGCCGCGCGAACGGCACCCCGCGCCGGGTCCACCCAGTGCCATGCCTGCGCACTGATCAGCAGGTCGAAGCGACGTCCGCGATCGTCCCAGTCCTCGAAGCCCGACACCTCGACGTCGATCCCGTGGGTCCGGGCGACCGCGGCCATGTCCGGATCGATCTCCACGCCGAGGACGGACACATCACGCTCGGCGAACAGCCGCGCCGCCTTGCCGGTTCCGCACCCGACGTCCAGGACGTTCGACGGATCGCTCATCAGCAGGGCGTGGACGAGCGCAGGGGGGTACGACGGCCGCGCCCGGTCGTAGGCAGCGGCGATCCGGCCGAACGACTCAGCTCGCTCGCGGTTCCCGAACAGTGGCCCGGTCGTCATTCGCCGACCCGCCAGAGTGCATCCGGTGGCTGCGGCGAACGCACCGGGGCGGCGTCGGTCAACGGGGCCGCCCCTCCGGTGAAACGCACCAGGCCCGCGCCGGCGTGGACCGAACGCGGGAACGCCGCTCGCGCGCTCGCCCGACGCACCTCATCCACGGGCAGAGGTCGACGCGAGGCGGCGAGTACGACGTTGCCGAACCGCCGGCCCTTGAGCACCGATGGATCGGCCACGATCAGCATCTCGGGGAGCAGGCGCCGCACCGTCGCGCTGAGCCGGCGGGTGTATTCCACCGGCGGTCCGTCGGCGACGTTCACGAGGAGCACCCCGTCGGGACGCAGCACCCGCGCGACGTCGGCGACGAACTCGCTCGTCGTGAGTTCCGGGGGAACCCGCCCGCCGTGGAAGGCGTCCAGCACCAGAACGTCGGCGCTGGCGTCGTGGAGCGCGGCCACGCCCGTGCGTCCGTCGACCGGTCTGATGCGCACCCGGGTCGTGCGGGCGAACGGCAATCGCGCCCGGACCAGCGTCGTGAGGGACTCATCCGGCTCGAGGACGATCTGCGGCGAGCCAGGCCGGGAGTGGGCCACGTAGCGCGCCAGGGTGCAGGCGCCACCGCCGACGTGGGTGACGGCGAGGCGGCCCTCCGGCATGGCGTCCACGACGTCGGCAAACGCCTGTACGTACTCGAAATCGAGGTACCCCGGGTCGTCCAGATCGACGTAGGACTGCCGGATGCGATCGACGGTGAGTAGCCATCCGCCGGGGCGATCGAGGTCGGCAAGCAGCTCGACACGGCCAAGATCGCCCCCCTCGACCGTCGTCACACCCGCCACCGTACGGGCGCTGCAAGCACTTCCCGAGGGTTTGCCGCGGTGCGTCACACCCCGGGAACGCGCAACGATCGTAGAATCAGTGCGTGCAGACGGCGACCACAGACCAATTGGTCGGCCGCAAGCTCGAAGGTCGCTACCGGATTCTTGACCGCATCGCCCGCGGCGGGATGTCCACGGTGTACGCGGCCATCGACGAGCGGCTGGACCGGATGGTCGCTGTCAAGGTGATGTCCTCGGCGCTCTCGGCCGACCCGGCGTTCAGTGATCGGTTCGCCCGCGAGGCCCGAGCCGCCGCCCGGCTGACCCACCTCAACGCGGTGTCGGTCTACGACCAGGGTCACGAAATCGGACCCGATGGCCATCACGTCTTCCTCGTGATGGAACTCGTCGAGGGACGCACCCTGCGCGAGCTGATCCGCGAGCGGGGCAAGCTCACCCCCGCCGAGGCCGTCTCGATCATGGAGCCGGTGCTGAGCGCACTGTCCGTCGCGCACCGGGCCGGGCTGATCCACCGTGACATCAAGCCGGAGAACATCCTGCTCTCCGACGAGGGCGTGGTGAAGGTCGCCGACTTCGGGCTGGCCCGCGCGGTGGAGTCCGACGCCGCCGCGACCCGTACTGGTCTGATGATGGGCACGGTCGCCTACTGCGCACCGGAGCAGATCAGCAAGGGCCAGTGCGACCCGCGCTCGGACGTCTACTCCGCCGGCATCGTGCTGTTCGAACTGCTCACCGGACAACCGCCGTACACCGGCGAGTCGGCGATGAACATCGCCTACCAACACGTCCACAGTCGGGTGCCCGCGCCGTCGTCGCGGCACCGAGGCATCCCGAGCGAGATCGACGAGATAGTCGTGGCGGCGACCGACAGCGACCCGACCGGCCGACCGGCCGACGCCGGCGCGCTGTTGGCCGAACTCGCCGACGTCCGCGCCGAACTCGACCTTCCGGTCACCCCGGTCCCCCCGCGTGCACGCGAGCGCAAGCAGCGTCCAGACCCTCGGCAATCGCGCAGCAGGACGCCGGACCACGCGACCACCGATGCGATCCGCGCCCGGATGGGCAATGACACCGCGCTCGTACCCAACGGCGTCCCGGCCGGACATCAGACGACGCGGATGGACGATCGGCGCCGCGATGTACCGCCCCCGCCGGTCGTCACCACTCCGGCATCGGTCAAGAGACGTAAGCGACGCCGCGCCCTCATCGGCTTCCTGCTGGTCATCCTGCTCGGTCTCGGCGCGTTTTTCGGCGCCAAGGCCTTCATCGAGTGGCGCTTCGCCCACGTCCCGGACGTCGGGGGGCAGAGCAAGCAGGTCGCGATCGACCGGCTCCACAACGCCGGCTATGAGGTCAGCGTGCAGCCGGGCACCGAATTCAGCGAATCGATCCCGGCCGGCCATGTGTTCAGCACCGATCCCGACGCCGACACCCGGCTGGCCACGGGCAAGACCGTCAAGCTCACCGTCTCGGCCGGACCGAAGAAATACGTCATCCCGTCGACCGCGGGCAAGTCTGTGGACGAGGCGCTCATCGCACTACAGGCCGCCGGCAACTTGCAGGTCGAGCAGACCCCCATCCAGCGCTACAACGACACGGTCCCTGCGGGAAGAGTCATCGGCACGTCCCCTGCGGCCAACCAACGGGTCACCCGCAGCCAGCCCGTTCAGATCATCGTGTCTCAGGGACCTCCGACGATCAGCGTTCCGAAGATCGATCCCGGCACGTCGCTGGACGTGGCGACGAAGACGCTCGGCGCCAAGAAGTTCAAGACCACGACCGACCAGGCGTACAGCGATACCGTCCCCGAGGGCGCCGTCGTGTCCGTATCGCCGTCGGACACCGCGACCAAGTTCAGCACCATCACCATCACCGTCTCCCGCGGACCGGAGATGGTGACTGTGCCCAAGATCCCCTCCGGCACTCCCCTCGCGGACGCCGAGCAGGCCGTCCAGAACGCCAACCTCGTCCCGGACGTCCGGCGCCTCGCCGGCGGCTCGGATGGCGGCGTCGTGCTCGCCACCACGCCGAGCGCGGGGACCTCGGTGCACGCCGGCTCCACCGTGACGCTGTACGTCATCGCCAACTGAATGCCCGCGCGCGTCACCGCCCCGGTGGGGGCGCACATCTCGGTGGCCGGCGGCCTGCGGAAGGCCTTGCCGCGCGCCGCGGCGGTCGGGGCCGAAGCGATGCAGATCTTCCTCGCCAACCCGCGCGGGTGGGCACCGCCGGCGCCCGATCCTGACGGCGACGCCGAGTTCCGGGCGCAGTGCGCGCTACCGGTCTTCGTCCATGCGCCCTACCTCATCAATTTCGGTTCTCCCTCGCCGGAGACTCTCCACCGTTCGGTCGACGCGTTGCGCTTCTCCCTCGAGCGCGGCCGGGACGTCGGAGCGCGTGGCGTCGTCGTCCACGCCGGGTCGGCGGTCCTCGGTAACCGGTGGGAAGACGCGATGGCTCAGGCCCGCGAGCACGTACTGCCGCTGCTGGACGGGATTCCGGACGGCCCACGCCTGCTCGTCGAACCCACGGCCGGAGGCGGCGGTGCGCTGGCCTCGGACGCTGAATCGCTCGGCGCCTACCTCGATGCGTTGAACCGCGACGAGCGGATCGGGGTCTGCCTGGACACCTGCCACATGCACGCGGCCGGGCATGACCTGTCCACCGCCTCCGCCTTCACCCGCGCGCTACGCATCTACGGATCGGCGATCGGACGCGGGCGACTCGGCCTCGTCCACGTCAACGACAGCCGCGATCCGGCCGGGTCCAAGCGCGACCGGCACGCGTCCATCGGAGCGGGCACGATCGGCCGCGACGCGTTCGCGGCACTGTTCAACACGCCCGTGACTCGCGGCGTCGCGATGGTCGTCGAGACGGCCGACACCGAGCACGCCGACGACATCGCCACCCTCATCGCCCTGCGCGAGGCCACCGCCTGACCGTCCGCGCAACACCGACCTGCATCCGGCTCGCCCCGACGCCGGGATGCAGGTCGCGGGACGACCGGTTGCGCTCGTTAGGCTGCGCGGCATGGTCATCGTCATGGCGCCGGGCGCCTCTGAAAGCGCGGTCTCAGCCGTCGTGTCGCACATCGAGGCCCACAACGGGCAGGCCTTCGTCAGCCGCGGCGTGATGCGCACGATCATCGGCGTCGTCGGCACCGAGGACGTCCTGGAAACCCTGGACGCCGAGGGGCTGCCGGGCGTGGTCGAGACGATGCGGATCACCGCGCCCTACAAGTTGGTGTCGGCCCAGAACCACGCCAAGCGGACGACGATCCGCGTCGGTGGCGTGCCCATCGGCCCGGACACGTTCACCCTCATCGCCGGTCCGTGCGCCGTCGAGACCCCCGAGCAGACGCTGGAATCGGCCCAGATGGCCAAGCGCGCGGGCGCCACGCTGCTGCGCGGCGGGGCGTACAAGCCGCGCACCAGCCCGTACGCCTTCCAGGGACTCGGGGTCGCCGGTCTGCGCATTCTGGCCGAGATCCGCGACGAGGTGCAGATGCCGATCGTCACCGAGGTCGTGGACGCCAACGACGTCGACGTGGTCGCCGAGTACGCCGACATGCTGCAGATCGGCACCCGCAACATGCAGAACTTCGGCTTGCTGCAGGCCGTCGGCTCGGCCGGGAAGCCGGTCATGCTCAAGCGCGGGCTCACTGCCACGTACGAGGAATGGCTGATGGCAGCTGAATACATCGCTCAGCGCGGGAACCTGGACATCGTGCTGTGCGAGCGCGGCGTGCGGTCCTTCGAGCCGGCCATCCGCAACATGTTCGACGTGTCGGCGGTGCCGATGATGCAGCGGCTGTCGCATCTGCCGGTCATCGTCGACCCGTCCCACGCCGCCGGACGCCGCGACCTGGTCGTCCCGCTCGCTCGCGCCGGTATAGCCGCCGGTGCCGACGGAGTCATGGTCGACGTCCACCCGACCCCCGAGACCGCCCTGTGCGACGGTGCTCAGGCGCTGCTCGGCGACGTGC
>JBDTFN010000226.1:0-8833 GCA_039937915.1 Jatrophihabitans sp.
GGCCACGGATTGGCCTCGCACAATGCGTTGGTCGTCGCCGACCGCAGTCCGAACGTCTGTTGCATCATCACCGGGGCAAGGCCGCCGGGCAGACACTGGTGAGCGTGCTCGTGCCCGAGCGCGTGCCTGTCCTCGTGGTTGATCATGTAGATCCGGTAGGCGTTGAGGTCGCCGAGATACGCCGGCGACCCGCGCATCCACCGCGCAACGTTGAACACAACCCGGTTGCGGTCGACGTTGTTACCGGATCCGGCGCGCACGTAGCAGGAGGTCTCGACCGGGATGTCGTAGCCGCAGAACTTGCGGACGGTCATCGTCGAGGTGAGCGAGATATGGAAATCGGCGTAGCCGGAGTCGACCCGGGTGAGCGCGACGCCGTGCCCGGACCAACTGCGCTTGTCGGCCAGCACGGAGTCGACCATCGTCTCGAACTGGGTGAGGTCGACGCCGGTGATGCCGTTCTCGACGTCGATGGTGTAAGTGAACGGCGTCCCCGACCCGACCTTGGCCATGGTGCCCTTCAGCACCCGGAAGGTGCCCTTACCGACCTCGGTGTACGCGGGACCGGCCGGCAACGCGGCGGAGGGAAGCACCGCGTCGGAGTAGTTGGCGCCCTTCTTGTCAGGCTTGAGCGCGATCCGTGAGTCAGCCTGCGGTGGGGCGACGGCCACCGGGTTCCGGCCGGCGGTGACCTGCGTCGCTTCGTGCCGGGTAACCGTCGCGGTGGACGTCAACAGGGCCGCGATCGTGGCAACCACCAGGATGGGCAGCGCATAGGCCCGCCAGCCGTACTTGCGCACGAAGCCGCGGATCCAGTCGGCCGCGACGGCGCGGGGCTCGCGTCTGGAGGCCCGTGGACCATAGGTGACACCAGCGTGGCGGACGTTCGCCCTGGCCGCGTTGACGTCCTCGAGCGGATCACGGGAGTGGGCCGAGCGGCGGCGGGGATCCGACGTTGCTGCGGGGTCGACGCGCTCGGCGGTCATGATGGACCCCCGAAATTGTCGATCTTCACGCGACGCCGACATGCGTCCACGATCCCACAGCAGCCAGAAATACCCGGAAACGACGTACCGGGTTCTGAAACTTATTCACGAGGTCCGTGCGCTCAGGACGCCTCGGAACGGCTGACGTCCGCCGCCTCGTCCAGCAGTCCGAGAAAGAGCGCAGCAGTCGATGATGGGTCCTCCATCATCGCCGTGTGCCCGATGTCGGTCAGCACCCGCAGCCGCGAATCCGGGATGGCTGCGGCCACGTAGGGCGCCAGATCGGGCGCAACGAGACGGTCGGTGTCGCCCCAGACGACCAGCGTCGGCGCGGCCACCCGGCGCATCGTCGCCCACCCCCGCCGTCCGCGCAGCAACTGCGAGGTGGCCAACGCACGCATCGAGCGCAACAACGCTGAATTGGCCCACGGCAACGACTCGCGGTACGACATCTCAGCGACGTCCTCGCGCAATCGCAGCGCTGAGTACCGGTCCGGTTTGGCGAAACACAGGGCGATGGTCCCCTTGGCCCGGACCTCCGGTGCGAAACGCTGGTTGAATTTGCGTACCGCGAATTCGCCGAGGGCCGGCACCACCAGGAGGGCCATGCGGGGGTTGTGGCGCAGCGGATACAGCCGCGGCCGGTTGTCCGGCACGGCTGGGGAGATCAAGGTCAGCGTGCGGACGAGGTCCGGGCGCGTGGACGCAACTAGGATGCTGATCGCGCCGCCCATCGAATTGCCGACAAGGTGCACTGGACCACGATCAGACTTCTCCAGGTAGGCCACGACAGCGTCGGCCTGTGCCCTGGGCGAGTAGTCCGCGTCCGGTGCCGGACCCGAGCGGCCGTGCCCGAGCAGGTCGATCGCCTCGATGGCGACCCGATCGCGCAGCAACCCGGCGAAGTCGGTCCAGTTCCGCGAGGAGCCCCCGAGTCCGTGGACGAACAACGCGGGTTCGCGCTCGGCCGCCTCACCATGCGTCGGCGGCGTCGACCGAACGTGGACCTTTGCCCCGCCGACCTCAACGTAGGAGCCGGGCCAGACCGCGAACGGTCCAGTGGCCAGGGTCGCGTCCGACGATGCGGCGCTCGGGACCACGCGCGAAGGGGGTTTAGGCATGTTCGTCAGCGTACGTCGGACGCCTCTGGTCACGCCGACTTGCGGGCCGGCGCCGTCTTCTTCGCCGTCGTCTTAGCCGTCGTCTTGTTGGCCGTCGTCTTGTTGGCCGTCGTCTTCTTGGCCACGGGCTTCTTGGCCACGGGCTTCTTGGCCACGGGCTTAGCGGCATTCGCTTTCTTCGGCGGCGCCTTCTTGGCGGTTGCCTTCGTGGCGGTTGCCTTCGTCGCGGTAGCCCGCTTCGCCGCCGCCGGCTTCTTCGCGGGCTTCGTGCCGGCGGTCTCACCGCGGCCCTTCTTCGCCGCCTCGACCGAGGCGCGCAGCGCCGACATCAGGTCCACGACATTGCCCGCAGTGGGCTGTTGCTGGTCTGGCACGACCACCTCGCGGCCCGCCGTCTTGGCCTCGATGACCGACTCGAGCGCCTCGCGGTAGTCGTCGGTGTACTGCTCGGGCTCGAAGTCACCGGCCATGCTCTCCAGCAGCGCACGGGCCATCTGCTGCTCCTGCGGCCGCAGTTCGATGTCCTCGTCGAGGAAACCGAAGTCAGCCTCGCGCACCTCGTCGGGCCAGATCATCGTCTCGAGCACGATCACCTCGCCCCGAACGCGCAGCACGGCCAGCTGCTCGCGGTTGCGGATCGCGACCTTGACCAGCCCGGCCGTCTCGCTCTCGGCCAGGGCCTCGCGCAACAGCACGTACGGCTTCACCGCGCTGCTCTCTGGTTCCAGGTAGTAACTCTTGTTGAAGTAGATGGGGTCGATCTGCTCGACCGGAACAAACTGCAGCACGTCGACGATGCGGGTGCTGGGCAGTGGCAGGTCGGCGAAATCGTCGTCGGTGAGCACCACGGTCTCACCACTGGACAGTTGGTAGCCCTTGGCGATGTCGGCGTACGCGACCTCCTCGCCGTCGGCCTCGGCCACTCGCTTGTAGCGGATACGCGAACCGTCGCTGCGCCGCACCTGGTTGAAGCTGACCGACTTCTCCTCGGTCGCCGAGTACAGCTTCACACCGATGCTGACCAGCCCGAAGGACACGCTGCCCTTCCAGATCGATCTCATTACGACAGTCTGGCCGGGCTGGTCGTCTCCCGCCAGTGGGCCGTCAAGGACACCGGTCGAACGGCGCCTGCGACCATGGCGCAGTGACGAAACCGGACAACTTCATCGGCGTCCGCGGCGCGCGCGTCCACAACCTGCGCGACGTCGACGTCGACATCCCCCGCGACGCCTTCGTGGTGGTGACCGGGGTGTCCGGCTCGGGCAAATCGTCACTGGCCTTCGGCACGGTGTTCGCCGAAGCGCAACTGCGCTACCTGGAATCGGTCGCGCCCTACGCTCGCCGCCTGATCACGCAGGTCAGTGCCCCGGAGGTCCGGGAGATCACCGGCCTCCCGCCCGCGGTGGCCCTGCAGCAGGCGCGAGGGGTACCGAACTCACGTTCGACGCTGGGCACGGTGACGACACTGTCGAACCTGCTCCGGATGCTGCTCTCGCGCGCCGGTGACTACCCGCCGGGTACGTCGCGTCTTGACTCCGACGCGTTCTCGCCCAACACGCCCGCCGGTGCCTGCCCGAACTGCCACGGGCTCGGTCGCGTGCACGAGGTCAGCGAGAGCTCGCTGGTGGCCGATCCGACACTCAGCATCCGGGAACGCGCGATCGCCTCGTGGCCGGGTGCCTGGCAGGGCAAGAACCTGCGCGAGATCCTCGCCGCGCTCGGCTATGACGTCGACCGACCGTGGCACGACCTCGACGCCGCCGACCGCCAGTGGATCCTGTTCACCGACGAACAACCGGTCGTCACCGTGCACGCCGAACGCGAGGCCCACCGCATCCAACGGCCCTACCAGGGCACTTACCAGAGCGCGCGCCGCTACGTGCTGCACACCTTGGCGAACACGGGCAGCGCCACCCTGCGCCGCCGGGTGCTGCAGTACGTCGACGTCAACCCCTGTCCGGTCTGCGACGGGACGGGTCTGCGCGCGGAGGCTCGCGCGGTGCGCTTCGCGGGTTACACGATCACCGAACTCACCCGGCTGTCCCTGCGCAAGCTCGCCGAGCAACTGCGGGCGTTCGACACCTCCGGCGACGTCGCTGCGGCGATCGTGCCCGACCTGCTCGCGCGACTGGAGGTGTTGACCGAGCTCGGCCTCGGTTACCTCACCATGGCTCGCTCGACGCCGACGCTCTCGGCCGGAGAGTTGCAGCGACTGCGGCTGGCGACCGCGCTTCGCTCGACGCTGTTCGGCGTCGTGTATGTGCTCGACGAACCGTCGGCCGGGCTGCACCCCGACGACAGCCGGGCGCTGCTCGGCGTCCTCGACCGGTTGCGCGCCGCGGGCAACTCGCTGCTCGTGGTCGAGCACGACCTCGAACTGATGCGCCACGCCGACTGGCTCGTCGACGTCGGTCCCGGCGCCGGAGTCGACGGGGGTCTGGTGGTCCACAGCGGGCCGGTCGCCGCACTGGCCGAAGTGCCCGAATCGCGGACGCGGCCATATCTGTTCGGTGAGATCCCGCCCGCGGCGCGACCGCCGCGTACGCCCACAGGCCGTGTGTCGCTACGCGGTGTCTCGCGGCACAACCTGCACGATCTCGACGTGGACCTGCCGCTAGGCGTGTTCGTCGCCGTCACCGGGGTGTCCGGCTCGGGCAAGAGCACGCTCGTGACCGGCGTCCTGGCCGACGCGGTGCGCGACCACCTCGGCGCCGCGCCGGAGCGGGCCGAGCCTGCGGCCGACGACGCCGAGCGCGACGAAGAGGTAGACCACGGAGCGATCGACCGGGTCGAGGGTCTCGAGCAGGTGGACCGGCTGGTCCAGGTCGATCAACGCCCCATCGGCCGGACCCCACGCTCGAACCTGGCGACGTACACGGGGCTCTTCGACGGCGTCCGTGGCCTTTTCGCCGCCACCGACGAGGCCGTCGCGCGGGGGTACCGGGCCGGCCGGTTCTCCTTCAACGTCGAGGGTGGACGCTGCGATCACTGCCAAGGTGAGGGTTTCGTCGCCGTTGAACTGCTCTTCCTTCCGGGGACGTACTCGGCGTGTCCGCAGTGCCACGGCGCCCGGTACAACGAAGAGACGTTGCAGGTGCGCTATCGCGATCACTCGATCGCCGACGTCCTGCGGCTCACCGTCGACGACGCCGCCGCCTTCTTCGCCGACGTGCCGACGGTGGCGCGCAGCCTGCGCGCGCTACGCGAGGTCGGCCTCGGTTACCTCACGCTCGGCCAGCCGGCGACCGAACTCTCCGGCGGCGAGGCCCAACGGATCAAGCTGGCCACCGAACTGCAGCGCGCCCGCCGCGGACACACCCTCTACCTCCTGGACGAACCGACGACCGGCCTGCACCCGGCTGACGTCGCGCTGCTCATGGCGTTGTTGCACTCGCTCGTCGACGTGCACAACACGGTCGTGGTCGTCGAACACGACATGGCGGTCGTGGCCGGTGCCGACCACGTGATCGATCTCGGTCCCGGCGGAGGCGAGGCCGGCGGCCGCGTCGTGGCCGCCGGCACACCCGACGAAGTCGCGGTTGCGCCGGGCAGTCGGAGCGCGCCGTACCTGGCTGCAGCGCTGTCCGCGTCCGCCCGTTGAGCCGTTTGCACTCGACTCCGCACCAGACTCGTCCCGACCGGGACGCAGGCCGACAAGCGGCAAGAACCAATGTGGATGAAGGAACAGTCCAGGAGCACGGTCGAGAATCGGGTGCGATTCGAGCGCTCTTGAGCACCGGCATTCGACCGGTTGGGCGAGAAGCGCCGGGCTCGGACGGCGACGTTCTGCGCTGCTACTCGTGCTCGGCGGCTGAACGCGCGCCCTACCTGGGTTTGCGGTCGTCGGTCTCGGGTGGGGGAGCCATTGGACGTGCCCGTTGGTGATGTGGGTGCTCCAGCCTTTGTTGATCAGTTCGCGGTGGTGCCAGGTGCAGGGTAGGACGCCTTCGTCGATTCTGGTGCCCAGCACTTCGCCGCTGTCAACGCCAGACGGCCGCGCTTGTAGAGCCGCCACGCGGCAAAGTCGCGTGGCGGCTGATCGTCGTTCTCGCGACGCCCGCAGCGGTCTTCTTCGCGGTGTCGATCGGTAGACCATGATGCAACGATGACGCGCGACGATGGCTCCAGGTGGTCGATCAGATCCCAAGACTCGATGTTGTGTATCGGCAGTAAGGGATCAGTGCTCTCGATCGGCTCGATCGGGTCGGTGCTGTCGATCGGGTCTGTCGGGTCTGCGTTGTCGCTCCTCTCGATTGGTTCGGTTCTGTCGGTGGGATCGATCATGTCCGCATTGGCGGACCGGTCAATCATGTCCGCGCGAGCGCGCAAGAGCGTCTTGCGGCAGGAACCACGTCCGGACTCCGTCCGCTGACGGCACTATCGCAAAAACGGGTACAGGTTTTCGAGCATCGCGACGGCGGCCATGAGCGGGCGGGTACCCGGTCAAGGTGCAGAAAAGCACCCGTGACTTACTGGCTTCGTCTGGGAGCCTCTCGCCGGCTTAGCGCCGATCACGTCATCGTGGCCGCGCTTGGCGCGATGGAACGCGACGAGCGTCGTCGGGTCGCGGCCGCAGAGGCGCTGGCGATCAAGGACGACCCGGCAGAGCTCGCAGAGATCCACGCGATCATCGCCGAACAGCCGACACTCGTCATGTGCGATCAACTCGCCACCGTCGACCTCACCCGACTCAACGAAGCCGCCGGGTTCCTCACCGTTGAGGAGATGGAGCGCGTGGACCAGGCGCTCACCCTGGTCCTCGATCTATAGCGCAGCGCGGCAGTCGGACGCTGGTCTTCCGCGCCCGACCAGGGGCAGATCTGTATAGCCGCTGCGCGACATAGAGTTGCTGCGCGGCGAACGCGCGCGGAATTTCCCGGCGCGCTGCTCGGGCATGAGAACGCGCAGCACGACAGCGGCATGAGCCGGTTTTACGCGGGTTGGGGTCTGCCGCCGGCAGTGGGCCGCGGCGGGACGCGAGGGCGCCCAGCCGCGGGACAGCCTCACTTCACCGTGGAACGCAGGAACTCAAGAGTGCGTGACCAGGCCTGCTCGGCAAGTTCGGGCTTGTGAGTACCCATCTTGTCGTCCGGGTTCATAAAGGCGTGGCCGGCGTCGTAGTAGAAGAACTCGACCTCGGCACCGGACTCGGACCGGATCTGTTCCTCGGTCTTGTGAGCCTCGTCGGCAGACATCATCTGGTCCTGTCTGCCGTAGTGGCCCTGGACTGCGGCGGTGATCCCGGCGTAGCTCTTGGGGGTGCCAGGGCCGACGCCGTAGTAGGGCACGGCCGCCGAGACACGGTCGCCTTCCTGAGCGGCAAGCAGCAGCGCAAAGGCCCCGCCCATGCAATAGCCGACAACGCCGACGGTCTTAGACCTGACGGCATCGTGGCCGACGAGAAAGTCGACACCGCCGGAGAGGTCTTTGGTCGCCTGCTCGACGGGCAGCGACGAGAGCATTTGCCCTGCCTCGTCCGAGTCGTGGGCCACGCGACCGCCATAGAGGTCGGGGGCGAGCGCGACGAACCCTTCGGCGGCGAAGCGGTCGACTACCTTTTTGAGGCTGTCGTCTAGCCCCCACCATTCCTGGATCACGATAAGCCCGGGTCCGGACCCGCTCTCAGGCACGGCTAGATACCCGTGGGCCGTTCCCCCGTTGCTAGGGAAGGTGACGTTCTGGAACGGCTGCTCAGACATGGAACTCCTTGATGTGGTGGTGGCCCGGGAGGTATCTCCCGGGCTGGCCATCCGTGCAGGACGGATCGCAACAAGCGTGCCCACTCCGGCCCGGAACGCGACGAATTGGGTACGGCGGTGGATGAGGGGAGGATGAGCCGCCTCCTGGACAGTAATCCGAGATCGGCGCGGGCTTCCGACAGCGAGTACCCAGTCGGACTAGCCAACAGCTCCGGTCGCCGTCCCTGTGCGCTTCACCCGAGCGTCATACGGCCCCTGACACGCCACTCTGCCAGCGGCATAGAGCTAGAGCCGCTTCGCCTTGGAGTCGGAAGGCCAGCGGCGGAGGTACTTTCTCATCGAGACGATGTCCGGCGCGGCCGAGGAGGGCTGGGATGGCGGAGCCAGGTAGACACGTCCGAGGACGCGCTTCTCTTGGCACGATGGGCTACCTCCCGACGCGCCGTCATCTCTGGGCCGCCGGCACTACGGCTTTTGCACGTTCTGCGAAAGCCCCGAAACGGTCTGGCAGCACGACCTGAACTCCGCGCTGTGCACCTTCCGGACGAGGTTCGGCAAGGGCAAGTCTGGGCGAATAGCCATAAGCTGTGTGACCGCTGCGAGCAGCTCTACAACGCTGGTGAGTACGGGGAGCTGGCCCGTCTGCAGACGACCGATCCGCCCACCTATGCCGCGACAGCGGCATCCGGTAGAGCCGCTGATGTCCGGTAGAGCCGCTCCACGGCTATGCGATTCGTCGGCTCCGCCGACCCTGGGAGCTAGTCCGACCGGTTGAGCGTCATGAAGCCGAGGGGCAGCACGCCAATTGGTTGGGAGACGCGCTGTTTCCAAGGCGTCAGGTTGTTCTTGGCCTCCAGCGCGCTCGCCGACCCAAAGGCGAGGGTGAGCCGCACCTCGTCCGACGCCACGAGGTCAACCCGCTGCGCCGGTGTCGCTCCGCGGCAGATTAGTGCGTCTAGTCAAGAGCAAGGGCTAGCCGCAGGGCGGTGTCGATCTGTTGCATTTCGTCGAGGGTTACGTGGCCGAC
>JBDTFN010000227.1:0-3838 GCA_039937915.1 Jatrophihabitans sp.
GGTGGCGAGGTTTCGGGCTTCCCCTGCTTCAGCAGCGAATGTCGCCCCTGCGCGCGACGCTGCTGCTCGGCTTCGTGTGGGGTGTCTGGCACGTGCCGCTGTACGGGCCGGCAGGCTTCGTCGTCCCGATGGTGCTGGCGTTCTTCTACACGGTGTTGTGGAACCGCACCCACAGCCTGGGGATGTGCATCTTGCTGCATGCAAGCTTCACGCCGGCCCAGGACCAACTGATCCTGATGGCGCGCAACAAGGCATACACCGACGTCTTGGACGCCCCAGACTGGGCGATCCTCGGCGTCTACCTGGTCGCAGTGCTCGTGCTCGTCGCGCTCACGAGAGGCCACCTCGGGAAACCGCCGAACTCCGACGCGGAATCGGCCCGAATGCCTGCCCGGCTCGCTCGATGAACGACACTCTCCGACAAGAAGGAACAGCTATGACAATCGCGGATATCGGCCCACGGCCCACATCGTTTGACATCGAGGCGGCCACCACCGACAACACCAACTATCGAACCGTGGCGTGGAGCGGAACCCACCTCCAGGTAACCCTCATGTCCATCCCGGTCGGAGAGTCCATCGGCTTGGAGATGCATAGCGACACCGATCAATTCCTCCGCCTCGACGCCGGCCGGGGGAAGGCCCAGATGGGTCCGGCGAAGGACAACCTGAGCGTCGATCAGGACGTCAGTGATGGCTGGTGCGTCCTTGTCCCCGCCGGGACGTGGCACAACATCACCAATACCGGTGATCAACCCCTACAGCTCTACGCCATCTACGCACCCGTCCACCACGCCGCCGGCAATATCCATCACACCGCCCTTGACGCCGAAAGCGACGAGGCGGCCGGAACGGACACGCCGCCGGCCTGGGCAATCGAACCGCTGGACACCCACGCTGATCAACACGCCACGTGACAAGACCACCTGGAGTGATCAGTCTGGGTGCGTCCCCACCTTGATGCAGGCCGTCCGCGACGTGGGCGATCAGAGTTCGATATGGGCAAGGCCCAACACTTGGATGCGCCAGTCCTCGTAGGTCCGGTCCGAGTCGGGTCCCTCGGACGCCGCCAACGGCAGCGCGGCCTCCGGATCCTTCGCGCCGCTCAGGGCGAAGGCGGCGATGTCCTCATCGCTGCGATCGCTCGAGATCACCCGGACCCGGACGCGCTTAGGCGCGAGGTCGGCCCGGATCGCGTGAGCCAGGACCGTCAAGAGCGACAGTCGCGCGGCGCGATCATCGGGCGCCGCGACCTCCGCCGGAAGGTTGCCCGCCACGAGCAGGACGACCGCATTGTCGGCGAGCATCGGCAGGACCCGCTCCACGATCGTGAACCGATCGAGCAAGCCGTCGTTGAGGAACGAGTGGACCCGACGCACGACCGTGTCCCCACGAGCGGGCACGGTGACGCCGAGTTGCACGTAATAGTCGATCTCGCTCGCCCCTGGGCCGATCTGAGCCAGGGTCACGTGCTCGATGTCGGCGGCCGAGAAGACCTTCGCCAACGCCTCGACGTGGTCGGGTGTGCCGGTGATGAGAACTCGTTTGGTCACTGAGTTTCCTTTCGAGCATTCGTGCATGACGTCAATGCTTGCCTCAGCTCGGTCGCTATGCGAACGCTCCGATGCCGGTGATCTTTCGGCCGACGATGAGCGACTGCATCGTGTCGGTGCCCTCGTAGGTGTAGACCGCTTCGATATCGGCATGATGCCTGGCGACGTGGTACGAGAGCAGCAAGCCGTTGCCGCCCAGGAGATCGCGGGCGTCGGCAAGCACCCGGCGCGCCGCCGAGGCGGTGTGCAGCTTGGCCAGGCTGGCCATGGCCAGATCGGCCTTGCCCTGGTCCTGCAGCTGCGCCAGCCGAAGGCACATCAGCTGCATACCGACGATGTCGGAGACCATTCCGGACAGCTTGTTCTGCACGAGTTGGAAGCCGGCGAGCGGCTTGCCGAACTGGCGCCGCTGCATCACGTACCCGATCGCGGCCTCGTAGGCGGCGATGGCGTGGCCGACGGCCTCCCATGCGACGTTCTGCCGGCTCTTGGTCAGGACCCTGGCGGTGTCGGCGAAGGTACGCGATTCGACCAGCCGGTTGTCGACGGGCACGCGCACCCCGTCGAGTCGTATCTCGGCCTGCCAGACGGCGCGGTTGCCGCTCTTGCCGGTGAGCACGGTGGCTTGGTAGCCGGTTGTGTCGTCGTCGCGCTCGACGACGAACCCGCCCACGTTGCCGTCGTCGTCACGGGCCCACACCACCACGACGTCGGCGATGGAACCGTTGCCGATCCAGCGCTTCATCCCGTCCAGGACGTATTCGTTGCCAACCCGTCGGGCGCGGGTTTCCAGGCCGGCCACGTCCGAGCCGTGCTCGGGCTCGGTCAGGGCGAAAGCGCCCAGCTTCTCGCAGCGGGCCATGGCGGGCAGCCAGCGTGTCTTCTGCTCGGCGGAGCCGAGTAGGCCGATGGACGCCATCGCGAGCCCGCTGTGCACCACATTGAAGGTGCTGATGCTGCCGTCCCCGCGAGCAAGCTCCGCCGCGGCGAGCCCTTCCGCGACAGCCGTCAGTCCGGGGCAGCCGTAACCCTGCAACTGTCCGCCGGCGATGCCGAGGCGGGCGTAGCCGGGTACCAGCTCGAAGGCGAATTGAGCACGCTCCCAGTAGTCGTTGGCCACCGGAATGACCTCGGTGTCCGACCAGGCACGGACCCGATCACGCACGTCACGTTCGAGGTCGCTCAACTGCTCGTCGAAGCGGTACCAGTCGGTGAGCCGGGCGGGGGTCAGCCCGAGCACGGGCGGCGGCGGAAGCGGTGCAACCACGGTCATGGCGAAGTCCTATCCCTGGATCCGGCTTACGTGCCCGGCCCATTCCTTCTCGCGGAGCTCGAACTTCTGGATCTTGCCGCTGCTCGTGCGGGGCAGCGGCGTCGTCATGATCTCGACCTTCTTGGGCGATTTGAAGCGGGCGATGTGCACCCGCACGTGCGCGATCAGCTCGGCTTCGCCGACTGGTTCAGCGCCCGGTATGAGGACAACGAACGCCTTCGGCACCTCGCCCCACTTCTCGTCCGGCACGCCGATCACGGCCGCCTCATGGACCGCGGGGTGCGATTCGAGGGCATGCTCCACCTCGACGGTGGAGATGTTCTCGCCGCCGGAGATGATGATGTCCTTGGCGCGGTCACGTAGCTCCACGTACCCGTCGGCATGCTGCACACCCAGGTCGCCAGAGTGCATCCACCCTCCGTGGAACGCGGCGGCCGTTGCCTGCTCGTCGTTGTGGTAGCCGGCCATCACCCCGTTGCCGCGCATCACGATTTCGCCGATGGTCAGGCCGTCGCGCGGGACGTCGTTCATCTCCTTGTCGACGACCCGCAGGGGGTCGGAGTGGATCATTGCGACGCCTTGGCGCGCCTGCTTACGGGCCTGCTCACCGGGTGCGAGCACCGACCACTCCGGCTGCCACTCGTTGAGGGCGTACGGACCGTAGAGCTCGGTCATGCCGTAGACGTGCACGATGCGCGCACCCAGTTCGCGCATGCGGGCGATCACCGTCGGGCTGGGTGGGGCGCCGGCGACGGTGGCGACCAATTCGCGATCCAGCGGGTGTGCTTGTTCGGCACCGGCGATCGACACCAGCACAGTGGGCGCTCCAGCAAGGTGGGTGACCTGCTCGCTGTCGAAGAGCTGCCAGATCGTCTCCGCGCGGACAGCGCGCAGACAGACGTGGGTCGCGCCGGCGCCGGTCAGTGCCCACGGCGTGCACCACCCGTTGCAGTGGAACATCGGTAACGTCCAGAGGTAGACGCTTTCGGGGTCGAAACGCTGGTGGATGATCT
>JBDTFN010000228.1:0-12746 GCA_039937915.1 Jatrophihabitans sp.
GCGCCGTGATAGCTGCGGTAGGCCGCCAGCACCTTGTGCCGTCCGGTGTGGATGCGGGCCATCCGGATCGCGTTCTCGACCGCCTCGGCGCCGCCGTTGGTGAAGAAGATCCGGTTGAGGTCACCCGGAGCACGCTCGGCGATCAGGCGGGCGGCCTCACTGCGGGCGTCGTTGGCGAAGGTCGGGGCGATGGTGGTGAGTCTGGCTGCGTACTCCTGGATCGCCGCGATCATCTTCGGGTGGCCGTAGCCGATGTTCGCGTTGATCAGCTGGCTGGAGAAGTCGAGGTACCGGTTGCCCTCGTAGTCGCTGAAGTGAACCCCCTCGGCACTCGCGATGGGCAACGGGTCGATCAGCTTCTGGGCCGACCAGGAGTGAAAGACGTGGGCACGGTCGAGTTCGCGCACCCGCGCGTCGGTGTCGGGCAGTCCGTCCAGTGGGTTCATCAGCGGGTCCTCGGAAATCCTAGGTCGACGGTGGAGGTAGCGGGGTCGGGCCAGCGGGACGTCACGACCTTGCCGCGGGTGTAGAAGTTGATCCCCTCCGGTCCGTACATGTGGGTGTCGCCGAACAGTGAGCCCTTCCACCCGCCGAAGGAGTAGTAGGCCACCGGCACCGGGATGGGCACGTTCACGCCCACCATCCCGACCTCGACGTCGAACTGGAACTGCCGCGCGGCACCCCCGTCGCGGGTGAAGATCGCCGTGCCGTTCGCGTACTCGTGCGAGTTGACCAGGGCGAGCGCCTCGTCGTAGGTGTCGGCGCGAACGACCGAGAGCACCGGACCGAAGATCTCGTCGGTGTAGACGCTCATGTCGGGTGTGACGTGATCGAGCAGGGTCGTGCCGAGGAAGAAGCCATCGGCGGGCACCTCGGTCTCGCGGCCGTCGACCACGACCGACGCCCCGGACTCGGCGCCCGCCGCGATGTAGGCGACGACCTTGTCGCGGTGCTCGGCAGTGATGAGTGGACCCATGTCGGTGTCGGCGTCGGAGCCGGCGCCGATGCGCAGCTTGGGCAGGCGCGCGGCGATCGCGTCGACGAGACGGTCTCCGGCGTCACCGACGGCCACCGCGACCGAGATCGCCATGCACCGTTCGCCGGCCGCGCCGTAGGCCGCAGACACCGCCGCGTCGGCGGCGAGGTCGATGTCGGCGTCGGGCAGGACGACCATGTGGTTCTTCGCGCCGCCGAGGGCCTGCACGCGCTTGCCGTGCGCCGTCCCGGTCTCGTAGATGTAGCGCGCGATGGGGGTCGAGCCGACGAAGCTGACGGCGGCGATGTCCGGGTGGGCCAGCAGACCGTCCACGGCCAGTTTGTCGCCCTGCAGCACCGTGAACACGCCGTCGGGCAGCCCGGCCTCCTGCCACTTCTTCGCCATCCACAGGGACGCGGACGGGTCCTTCTCCGACGGCTTGAGCACGATGGCGTTGCCGCAGGCGATGGCGTTGGCCGTCATCCAGAGCGGCACCATCACCGGGAAGTTGAACGGCGTGATGCCGGCGACCACTCCCAGCGGCTGTCGGATCGAGTAGACGTCCACGCCGGTGGACACCTGCTCGCTGAAGCCGCCCTTGAGTAGCTGGGGCACCCCGGCGGCGAACTCGACGTTCTCCAGCCCGCGAGCGATCTCGCCCTGGGCGTCGGAGAGCACCTTGCCGTGCTCGGCGGTCACGATCGCGGCGAGTTCGTCGGCGTTGGCGTGCAGGAGTTCGCGGAAGGCGAAGAGCACCGCTGAGCGGCGGGACAGCGACGACGAGCGCCATTCCTTCGCGGCGGCCTTTGCGCCGGCGACCGCGGCGTCCACCTCCTGCGCGGAGGCGAGGTCGACCTCGCCGGACACCTCGCCCGTCGCCGGATCGTGGACCGGCGCGGACCGGCCTGACGTTCCTGCGGTAAGAGTTCCATCGAGCCAATGATTAATCCGTTGCACCATGACCCCACGCTAATGATGCCGGGACGAGCGCGAAAGGGCGATCCAAAACCGCGTTCCTCCGGCTGGGGTCAGCCGGGCGAGTCGACGCGGGCCAGCGCTGTTTCGACGGGGGCGAATCCGGCGGGTTCGCCGGCGACCCGCCACATCGTGGCCGAGCGGTCGGCCGGCAGCCAGGTCGCGTCCCAGATGCCCAGTGCGAGGTCGAGATCGGTGAGTTCGGGGGTGACCGGGGTGCGCAGGTGCTCGGCCCACACCCTGGCGCGCAGGTCCCGCACGAGCGACGTCGAGGTCACGACCGCCGCGCTGATCTCGCTGTCCATGCCCGACATCGATCGACTGAAGACGTTGGCCGAGCCGATGTTGGCGAACACGTCGTCGATGAGCATGACCTTGCTGTGCACGGTCGTGTGCTCGACGCGGTAGATCGCGACGTTGCGACGGCGATCGGGGTCGAGCCGGTTGAGGATCTTGCGTCGCAGGTCGCGGTTCACCGTCGAGTTGATCGGACGTAGGTTCACTCCCGGGTCTTCGGGGTCACGCGTGCCGGAGCCGACCAGGATCACCTTGACGCCCCGGGCCGCGGCGTTGCGCAGGTGGGGGTACATCTCGAACTCCCGGCTGCGGCCGAGCAAGTAGTCGTAGAGGTACTGGTCCTCGAGGTAGACGTAGCGACGGGCCGCGCCGATGGCCGTGGTCAGGGTGTCGAAGATCTCCCGGACTCCGGATGGGGGCATGTCGGCCCAGGAGTGGCGGCGCCAGGGCAGCAGCGAGTCCAGCTTGCAGTTCGAGATCGAGCGCATCACGCGGACGGCGGTCTCCGGTGTCGGCACCGGCTCCGCGGTGGCGACCCGCGAGGGCGTTGGGGCCGCGGGCGGGTTGATCGGCTCGAGCGGGTAGCGGGGCCGCAGGTATGGGCGCGGGGGCAGCGTCGCGGCCTCATCCCATCGCAACAGGTACAGGTCGCGTGCGCGGGTGGCAGCCGGGCCGCGAAGCCGCAGAGCCATGTCGTGCCAACCCCAGCGCTCCCCGTCGAGGGTCAGTGTGTCGTGCGAGGAGGTGTCGAAACGGTCGGTGACGAGATCGATGCCTCCGACAAAGGCCGTCACGGCGCCGCCGTGGGTGATCACCACGCTCTTTTGATGGTTGCTGCCGAGCAACGGGCCGGAGTAGTCGACCAAGGCGTGCCCGGCCAGCGGCGGCGGGAGGTCGGTCGGCCAGCCCTCGGGCCGCGCGGAGTTCACCTGACGGCAGACGGCGGCGTTGGTGCGGAAACCCGTGAGTCCCGGGATCGGGACGAAGGACGCGCACACCTTGCCGGCCAGCAGCATTCGGACGTCCACGCCCGCGGCACCCGCCGAGATCAGGCGGTCCAGCAGAGTTCGGTAGCCGTGATCGCCCGGCCGGCGGCCGGTCAGGTCCAGCGCGGGATCGAACTCGAACCCAGCTACGAGAATCTCGTCGCCGGCGGCCAGGGATTCCAGCAGTTGGTCGAGCTCTCCGAAGTAGTTCGCGCCGTCGACGATCGGGAACCATTCACTGTCCGCGTCGAAGGTCGGGCAGCTGACGGACGCGGGCGCAAAGTACTCGAGCACATGTCCACTATCGGTGGTGGCGCCCGCGCGCCGCTACGCAGGGTGGGAGCCGGCCTGGATGGGTAGGACGCAGGCGTGACCGACGAACCTGTGGACGACCGCATCGAGAACCGCGCGCAGTTACTGCCCGAGGAACTGGCGGTCGGCAGTGACGATCCGCGTCGTGAGGCCGAGATCATCCTCGAGGACTCCGATGCGCGCACCGCGCAGGTCGAGCAGACGCGCCGCGACTAGGCCCAGACGCCAGACTGAGCAGCGTGCGGTCATCCCACGATGGCGTCGGCCAGGTCGACGAGGTCGTCCGCGTCGAGCCCGGGCCAGCCGTGCAGCACCGCGCACCAGTCGGCCGGTACCGCGCCTGCGCCATGGACGGCGCCGAGTAGCCCACCGGCGATCGCGGCGACCGTGTCGGTGTCGTTACCGGATCGAACCGCCGCGTCGAGACCGTCGACGAGGGTGGCGGTGGACGTGATGGCCGACCAGGCACCCTGCAGTGCTTCGACGACCCACCCGTTATGGGTGAAGTCAGCCGGACGGGCCCGCTCCGCGGCGTCGAGCCGCCCGGCCCACGTCGCCGCTTGTGGACCGAGGCGGGGCAGCCCGCGCCGGACGTCCAGCTCACCGGTGAGCACTGCATGGCGGATGGCCAGACACCACAGCACGCATGCGTCGCCCGCGTCCGGGTCGAAATGGGTCAGCGCCCCGACCTGTCGCGCCGCGTCGGCGAGCGCGTCCTCGTCGTCGAGGTGCGCGAGCGCGACGGGCGCGGTGCGCATCAGTGACCCGTTGCCGCCTGATCGGCCGGACGTCTCGTGCAGGCGTCGGGCTGCGTAAACCGCGTCCTCCGCGGTGGAACGCAGGTTCACTGCCGACAGCACGGCACGGGTCTGGACGCCGACGTCAGGGGCGCTACGGGCCCAATTCTGCCAGCGGCGGAGGATCTGCTCCTGGGCGAGCGGATCGCGCAGATCGGCCCCGGTGGCGGCGATCTGCGCGATGACGATGGCCATCGCCGTGTCGTCGGTCCACTCGCCCGGCGACCACCTGAAACGGCCGCCACCGACCATCGCGACGTCGAGTTCAGGACCGCGCGCGGGTTGGAACTCGTACGGCGCCCCCAGTGCGTCGCCGGCAGCCGTCCCGAGCAGTACGCCCCGCGCGCGATCGACCTGTGCACTCGTGAGGATCACGACGCGCCTCCCAATCGGACCTGATCTTTGCGTGATACTGCGCTAATGACGAGGACAGTAGCCGGACCTACCGACAAGAAGCCGAAAAATTTACGGGACGACAGTGGTCGAACCCTGCAGGACTACCCGCGTCCGTCGGTGGCCGTGGACGCTGCGCTGCTGACCGTCATCAACGGCGACGACGGTGAGGCGACGCTGGGCGTGCTGGAGGTGAAGCGGGACGGCGCCCCGGGCTGGCGGTTACCGGGCACCATCCTGCACGAGGGGGAGCGGTTGATCGAAGCCGTACTGCGCTGTCTGCAGGACAAGGCCGGCGTCACAGGCCTGAACCCCCGCCAGTTGCACGTGTTCGACGACCCGCAGCGCGACGACCGCGGATGGGTGCTCTCGGTCGCCCACGTCGATGCCGGACCGGTCGAACGGTTGGCGGGTCGTCTCGAGCAGACCCGCATCGCCCATGCCGGTGCGCCCGGCCGACTGCCGTACGGCCACGGGGTCATCGTCGAACGCGCTGTCGAGGATCTGCGGCGTCGCTACGCCGCGGCACCCGATCCGGACCGCATGCTGGCCGAATCGTTCACGCTGCGCGAGTTGCGAGTCGTCCATGAGGCCGTCGCGGGGCAGGAGTTTCAACGCGACACCTTCCGCCGCGCAATGGAGCCGTTACTCCGGGCGACGGGGCGCGTCGCGGTCGGTGGCCGCGGGCGTCCGGCGGAATTGTTCGCCCGCGTCTGAACCGGTGCGTCAGGAGGTGATCACTCAGCACCGTGGTGGTGTCGCAGCGAGTGGTGCTGCCGATGTCCCTTCACCCAGCCGCGATGTGAGATGTCCCAGGCCTCGGTGAATTCCGAGAACATACAGAACACGACGACCGCTGCCGCAAGGCACGCCATGACGATTGCGAACACCATTAGGTCAGGACCCATGACCATCACCTCCACCAAAGTTGTGTACGCGTAAACGCTACCACTGGGTGGCGGTTTCGTCAGGTCGCTACCATGCGTGCGTGTCCTCCCGGCGAGCGCCCTCACGCACTGCACGCGGCACCATCACCCGCGAGGCGGTCATCGCCAAGGCCGTCGAGGTGGCCTCTAGTGAGCACAGCGCGGAACTGAGCATGCGTTCCCTTGCCGCCGAACTCGGAGTGTCGGCGATGGCTCTGTATCGCCACGTGGAGAACAAGGAGGACCTCCTCGACGAGGTGGTCGGGCGTCTGCTCGCCGACCGCTGGCGCCCGGCGATCGGAGCCGAGGATTGGCGGGCCTGGATCATCGAGGCGGCCGATCGGTTCCGCCAGTTCCTCGTCGACGAGCCGCTGGCCCGTCAGGTCTACCTTCGCCGCCCGGTGGTGTCGCCGACTGCCATGGCCCGAATGGACGCCTGCCTCGGTGCCCTGCGCGTCGGCGTACCCGATGAGCAGACCGCGCACAGCGTCTTCGCGACCCTGCAGATGTACACGATCGGGTTCGCCGCACTCGAGGCTGCGCGGGCGTCTCCTGCGGCGGAGGCCCTCGACGATCGGGTCGATCCTGAGCGGCTGCGCGAACTGCGTGCCTATACCTCCCACGCTCAGTTCGAGGAGGGGCTGGCGATCCTGCTACGCGGCGCGGTCACCGGCGCGGACCAACTGCGGTAGCGCCCGTTGAGCGGCGGAGGTTAAAAAGAACCGCCCCACACCGATAGGTGCGGGGCGGTTCTGAAGAACGGGCGAATCAGACGGCGTGCACGTTCTGCGCCTGCGGGCCCTTCTGGCCCTGGGTCACCTCGAACTCGACACGCTGGTTGTCTTCGAGGCTCTTGTAGCCGTCACCGACGATGCCGGAGAAGTGGACGAATACGTCCGCTCCGCCGTCGTCGGGCGCGATAAAGCCGAAGCCCTTTTCGCTGTTGAACCACTTCACAGTTCCTTGCGTCATTCACTTGCCTTTCACCGATACGGGGAGACACCGCACTTTGCGAGATCCCGGTCCGCTCAACTTGCCAACCGCGGTGGAAGACACGATGCGCGCTGCACTTTCCTTTCGCGACAAGCACGAGAGGAACGATGCGTAAAGACCGGAACAAGCATAACAGTGCTGACGTAGTTGTTGGCTATGCGTGACACCCGATCTGGTAGATCAGCTCGGTGAGCAGGTCCCCGGCGAGGATGCCCAGTAGATCGTTGGCCCGTCGTGATCGCCAGTAGTCATTGCGAAATCCACAGACTTCAGACGGCCTGCCGCGGTGTCGGCGGGGCCGGGCACGATAGGACCCATGACCGCGACGCTCGACCTGCGCACCGCCGCTCAGGAACACCTGTCCCGGTTGGCCGGGCCCGGGGCAGTCCTGCGGGAGGACCAATGGCGTGCGATCGAGGCCTTGGTCGCACATCACCGCAAGGCGGTGGTCATCCAGCGCACGGGGTGGGGGAAGTCTGCCGTCTACTGGATCGCCGCCGGTCTGCGACGGGCGCAGGGTCATGGCCCGACGTTGGTCATCTCGCCCCTGCTCGCCCTCATGCGCGATCAGGTCGCAGCGGCGGAACGGTCCGGGTTGAGGGCGGTGACGCTCAACAGCGCCAACCTCGAGGACTGGCCGGCGATCGAGGCGCAGATCGTCGCCGATGACGTTGACGTCCTGCTCATCTCACCCGAGCGGCTGAACTCCTTCGGATTCCGCTCCCGGGTGTTGCCGCACCTCGCCTCGCGCATCGGCATGCTCGTCGTGGACGAGGCGCACTGTGTGTCGGACTGGGGCTCGGACTTCCGCGCGGACTACCGGCGTATCAAGGACGTGTTGGCGGGCTTGCCCGACGGCACGCCCGTACTGGCGACGACGGCGACCGCCAACGACCGGGTCACCGCCGACGTGGCGGCCCAACTGGGCACCGACACCCTCACGCTGCGCGGTTCGCTGGACCGCGAGAGCCTCGCTCTCTCGGTGATCCACACACCGGACGTGCCGACGGCGTACGCGTGGATCACCGATGCTCTCGACGGTGCCGCCCTGCCCGGTTCGGGCCTGATCTACACCCTGACCGTCGCCGGGACGACGCAGTTGGCCGAGTTCCTGTCCCAGCGTGGGCATGCGGTCGCCGCATACTCCTCGGCCACGGCGCCCGACGAGCGAGCAGCCATCGAGCGACAACTGCTCGCGCACGAACTGCGCGCGGTGGTGGCGACGTCCAGTCTCGGCATGGGGCTGGACCACCCCACTCTCGGTTTCGTCATCAACCTCGGAGCGCCGGCGTCGCCCATCTCCTACTACCAGCAGGTCGGGCGGGCCGGGCGCGCGCTCGACACGGCACAGGCGGTATTGCTGCCCACCACGGCCGACCAGAAGATCTGGGCGTACTTCGACTCGACCGCGTTCCCGAGCGAGGACCGCGTGCGCCGAGTACTCGACGTCCTGGCCAACGGCCCGCTCAGCCTGCCGCGGATCGAGGCCGACTCCGGCCTGCGGCGGGGACGGCTCGAGACACTGCTGAAGGTGCTCGACGTCGAGGGGGCGGTTGAACGCGTCGACGGCGGTTGGACGTCGACCGGACGGCCATGGACCTACGACGGCGATCGGTACGCCGGAATCGCCGCGGCACGGCACAAGGAACAGGCCTCGATGCTGGCCTACGAACGCGCCGAGTCGTGCCTGATGCAGCAGTTGCGTCATGAACTCGACGACGTCACCGGCACTGATTGCGGACGCTGCGCCGTGTGTACGGGCGAACTGCCAGCCCCGGGAGCGACCCCGTCGGAAGAGTCGGTGCACGCTGCGCTGGCTCACCTGCGCGCTCAGACCACTGTGCTCGAGCCGCGCAAGATGTGGCCCAGCGGCCTGCCTCGAATCGGTGAGTCCGGCACGAGCCCGCGCAAGGGCAGGATCGCGGAGTCCGCGCGGGCTGAGCCCGGCCGGGCGTTGGCCGTCGCCGAGGACCCGGCGTGGTCTCGGGAGCTGAACCCGGCCCTCGCGACCGACCAGCCGATCGGGGCCGAGTTGTTCGGCGGGTTGGTGGCCATCCTGTCCCGCTGGGGCTGGCCGGCCGGACGGCCGACCTGGGTCACGTGGGTCCCGTCCCGCACCCGGCCGACCCTGCTGGCCGACGCCGCACGTCGGCTGGCCGAACTCGGTCGGATGGACCTGGCGACACCATTGGCCGCCGACGGCCCCGGGTTCCAGCGCGAGGCAGGGACGAACCTGGAATCGGCCGCGGGTGCGCTGCGTCGGTTGCGCATCGAAGGCTCCGTCCCGTCCGGTCCGGTGCTGATGCTCGACGACAGCACCCGCAGCGGATTCACCCTCACGGTGGCCGCGGCGCTGGTGCGCGAGGCGGGCTCGGGGCCGGTTTACCCGCTCGTCCTGCACAAGGCATTCTGAGCTGGGTCCCACGGGTTTCTGAGTCAGCCGGATTATCCGATCTCGGGATCGTCGCACTGCCCACGCTGTCGGGCCATAATCCAGTGTGTCCCTCATCGAGCGGCTGGATCGCTTCCAGCGCGGCCACCCCAAAGCGGGACTGCCGATCGCTGTCTTCTACAAGTTCGCCGACGACCAGGGCAACTACCTTGCCGCACTGATCACCTTCTACGGCTTCCTGTCGTTGGTGCCGTTGTTGCTGCTGTCGTCCACGATCCTCAACTTCACGTTGGAGGGGCATCCGGACCTGCAACGCGAGCTCTTCGACTCCGTGCTGGGCCAGTTCCCGATCGTCGGGACGCAACTGTCGGACCCGAACGGCGTGTCGGGCAGTGGGCTCGGCCTGGCCATCGGAATCGTCGGCACGATCTACGGCGGCCTGGGTGCAGCGCAGGCGATCCAGAACGCGATGAACACCGTCTGGCGGGTGCCGCGAAACTCGCGCCCGAATCCGCTGACCGGTCGTCTGCGCAGCATCTTGCTGATGGTCGTGCTGGGCCTGTCCATTCTGGGGACGACGGCCCTCGCGGCGATCGGCAGCACCGTCGACGCCTTCCCGGGGCTGGTCAAGGTGGTGATCGGGATCGGGACGTTCGCCATCAACCTCGCGGTCTTCACGGTGGGGTTCCGCCTGGCGACCGCGCGAGACATCACCCTCGGCCAGACGCTGCCCGGCTCGCTGGTCGCTGCGGCGATCTGGCAGGCGCTGCAGTACGTGGGAGCGATCTACATAAGCTCGGTCGTGCGGACCGCGTCGGAGGTGGACAGCGTGTTTGCGCTCGTGCTGGGGCTGATGGCCTGGCTCTACCTGGAATCCCTGGTCGTGGTGTTGGCCGTCGAATTCAACACCGTTCGATCGCTGAACCTCTACCCGCGATCGTTGCTGACCCCGTTCACCGACAACGTGGTCCTGACCGCGGCCGACGAGATGAGCTACACGCAGCAGGCCCAGGCGCAGCGGGCTAAGGGCTTTCAGCAGATCACGGTGAATTTCGATCCGGCGGAGGATCCAGCCGAAGGATCAGGTGGCGTGGCCGATGATGGGCGGGAGGGCGAAGAGCATGACGGTCGTCCAGGTCAGGTGGGTCAGCATCGACGCCAGGATGCCCCCTGACGCGCGACGCTGAAGACCGAACAACGTTCCCATCAGCACGGCTGCGAACACGAGCATCGGGTTACCCGTCGCGATCGTGACGATCGCGTAGATCGCGACTGAGATCGGGATCGGACCCTTGCGTCCGATGGCGGCGAAGAGCGCACCGCGGAAGAACACTTCCTCGGCCGCGCCGTTGAGTAGGGCGACAAAGGCGATCAGGGCCAGGTTGCCCTGGCTCGCGTGCTCGAGGACGCCGGCGACGAAGTTGCGCAGTGGTTCGATGTACTTGATGACGAAGGCCCCGACGACGAACACTGCTGACGCGAGCAGCCCTAGGACGATGGGGGTGAGGATCGGCCTGCGCAGGGTCCCGCGGAACGGGATATAGCCGAGATGCAGCGGGCCGGATGCGAAGCCACCGATGAGCCACACCGCGGCGACGGCGATGGTGAGGGGGTAGAACGCCGGGTCGCCCGGGTGAGTGGCGAGCGAGAGGCCCAGCAGGACTGCCCCGATGACGAGGGAGACGGCGACGACCATGCGACGACGCCGAAACGCCGAATCAGGTTCGTGATGATCACGGGGGACCTGGTCGATGAGGGCCGGCGCGACGATCTTGCGTGCGCGAGCCGGCCACGGGCGGTCGGACCCTGCTGTCTCGGTGCTCATGAACCTTTCCTCACGGCCATCGCGCGCCGCACCGCCTCGTCGTAACCGATGGTTTCGCCCGGCACGATCTGTTCGATCCTCCGGTCGTGCACGACGACCTCGTTGGTCATCGAGTCCACCAGATTGCGCGCTGTCTGATAGTCAACGTCGGTGACCAGAGCGAGCCATCGCCCGGACAGCCCAGGTGTTAGCAGAGGCACAGTCACCGACCTGACTCGCTTGCCCATCTGGTTCGCCGCGCGGGTCATCATGTCGATGTAGCGCAGCACATCGGGGCCACCGATCTCGAAGACCTGCCCACGCGCATCCGGATGCTCCAGAACCCCGACTAGATAGCGGACGACGTCGTCCAGCGCGATCGGTTGGGTTCGGGTGGTGACCCATTTCGGGGTGACCATCAGCGGCAGGTGGGCCACGAGCTGACGGGTGATCTCCCAGGAGATTCCGCCGTGGCCGATGACCACCGCGGCCCGCAGCACGGTGACCGGGACGCCGGCCTCGCCGAGCAGGCCCTCGACCTCACGCCGTGACCGCAGGTGCGAGGACAGGTCCGCACCGTCGTCCCCGAGGCCGCCCAGGTAGATGATGCGTTCCAGACCGGCGGCCGCCGCGGCGGAGCCGAAGTTCCGGGCGGCCTCGGCGTCCTTCTTCTCGAAGTCGTCCGAGCCCAGGGAGTGGACGAGGTAGTACGCCGCGTCGGCGCCGTCCATGGCCGCGCGCAGGCTGTCCACGTCCTCGACGTCGCCCGGGATGGCCTTCCCAGCCCCGTCGTAGTCGTCCGGGTGACGTGTCATGGCGCGCACGTCGTGTCCGGCGGCGACGAGGGCGGTGGCGAGGTGCGATCCGATGAATCCGGACGCCCCCGTGACGAGCACAGTCTTCGGCATGAGCAGAGCCTTCCCGAGTAGGTCGTGAGTATCTCGTTCTGTGAGCGGGCATGCTGGCGCGGTGGACGACGATGAACTGATTCCCGCACCGATCCCTGAGCTCACCGCGCCGTACCGCACCGAGGCCCGGTTGGCGCTGCAGGAGCGGGCGCGGCGCTTTGCCATGGACGAGGTCAAGCCGATCGCCGACGAACTCGACCCGCAGAAGTTGGAGATGCCGCGCAGCCTGGTCGAGGCGATGGGGCGTGAAGGCTGGTTCGGGCTGATGGTCGCCGAAGAATACGGAGGCATGGGCCACGGTGTCTTCGAGTACGCGATGGTGGCCGAGGAACTCGCGCGGGCCTGGATGAGCGTGGCGAGCATCCTGGCACGGTCCCAGGGACTCGGTACCGAGTTCGAGGACGAGGCCAAGCAGCGTGAGCTGCTCGAACGCAGTGCACGTGGTGAGTGGATCGGCGCGGCCGGGTTCTCTGAACCGGACGCGGGTTCGGATCTGGCCGGCGTGAGTACCCGCGCCGAGCTGTATGGGGACGAGTTCGTGATCGCCGGCAGCAAGCGCTGGATCGGCAACGCGAAGGCGGCCGACTTCATCCAACTGTTGTGCCGCACCGACGACCCGAAGCCGGGGGAGAAGCGGGCCGCCGGACTCGCGACGATCATCGTGGAGAAGGAGCGGGGGGCGTTCCCGGACGGTCTGACCGGCACCACGATCGACAAGATCGGTTATCACGGCTTCCTGACGTGGGACCTGACCTTCGCCGGTGTCCGCGTCCCGGTCGCGAACAAGGTGAGCGGTAAGGGCACCTCGGCCTTCCGCGACACCCAGAAGTGGCTGAACATCGCCCGCGTCCACACCGCCGCCCGCGCGGTCGGTCTGGCCCGCGCCGCGGTCGAGGACTCGGTCCTGTACCTGCAGGAACGCGAACAGTTCGGCCATCCGATCGGCGACTTCCAGGCGCTGCGCTTCATGCTCGCGTCGATGGCGGC
>JBDTFN010000229.1:0-3135 GCA_039937915.1 Jatrophihabitans sp.
GTGGCCAGCTCTGCCGACGACGCGTCCGCAGCAGGCTCCAGCGCCCGCACGACCATCGCCGTGCCGTCGGGCAGGGCATCCAGACGCGGGGCGAGTTGGGCACGAAGTCACCGGCTCACCTGGTGGCGCACCACACTGTTGCCGACCACTTTGCCGACGACCAATCCGACGAGCGGCGCACCGACCCCCGACTGTGCCGCGCGGTAGTGAACCACGATGTTCCCGGCACGAAACCGGGTTCCGCCGCGGAACACCGAGGTGAAGTCAGCTGAACGCCGCATCCTGTTCGAAGCAGGCAACACGGCGCGCTCCGCAGGTTCGCTGATGGGGTTCGTGATGGGCAGAAGACCGGGTCGATAACCCGGCCGTCAGGCCGAGACCTCGCTACGGCCCTTGCGGCGACGGTTGGCGATGATGGCACGACCCGCGCGAGTGCGCATGCGCAGCCGGAAGCCGTGCTTCTTGGCGCGACGGCGATTGTTCGGCTGGAAGGTGCGCTTGCTCACGGTCGGACTCCATCAGTTTCGGGGCAAATCAAGGAAAACTCGGGCACATCTGAACACTCAGGCACTCGGCTGGACGCGGAAGCTGCATCCGGCACACCGAGGACCACTTTACCGACCGACGGCAAGTCGATCCGCACAGACCAGACCACCGTACGGATCGCGGCACAGCCAGGTCAAACCGGCCGTAGGGGAGCGTGCGAGGGTAGGACCTCCCCGCCCCGAACTGAGCACGACACGCCGGTCCCTATTGTCGGCTCGCGGAAGGCGCTGTTAGGTTCGCCCACCGTGCCACCTACGGGGGAAGCACATGGTCGGACGCTCTCGGGGCGTACGCGCTCTCGTCATACACAGAGTGTGGACAACTCTGTGGACAACCCGGCGATGGCGTCGACCGGTCACCAAACATGAGAGGCTCGACCGGACCTACATGCCGCTACCTTCCTAGCCACCGCGGGACCACGGCGACTGTGCACCGCGATACCTGGAGTGAATCCGCCAGTGGACGAAAGCGCCGAACTCGTCGCGGTATGGAACCGGGCTCGACCGCGATTCGATGATCCGTCAATCCGTCCGCAGCAGAAGGCGTGGATCGGCCTGACCCGTCCACTCGGGCTGATCGAGGACACCGCGCTGCTGGCCGCACCGAACACCTTCGCGAAGGACTACCTCGAGAACCGCCTGCGGCCATTGATCGCGTCGGTCCTCAGCGAGGAACTCGGACGCGACATCCGGGTCGCGGTGACCGTGGAGAACCCCGACACCATCGCCGGCAGGTCCGGGGACGATCCGCACAGGTTCGACGACGACGACGTTGACGATGACGCACGCAGCGACCGTGACGGAACGGGCACGTCTGGGCCGCTCGGCCCCGGAAACCCGATGTACCGGGCGCGGCACTCCGATGACGACCGTGATCGCGAGTCCCGGCTCAACCCGAAGTACACCTTCGACACCTTCGTCATCGGCTCGAGTAATCGCTTCACCCACGCGGCCGCCGTCGCCGTGGCCGAGGCCCCGGCCCGCGCGTACAACCCGCTGTTCATCTACGGCGACTCCGGACTCGGCAAGACGCACCTGCTGCACGCGATCGGCCACTACGCCCAGCGACTTCAGCCCGGGCTACGCACGCGCTACGTGTCCAGCGAGGAATTCACCAACGACTTCATCAACAGCGTCCGGGACGACAAGATGCAGCGGTTCCAGAATCGCTACCGCTCGGTCGACCTGCTGCTGATCGACGACATCCAGTTCATCGAGCGGGCCGAGCGCACCCAGGACGAGTTCTTCCACACCTTCAACACCCTGCACAACCAGAACAAGCAGATCGTCATCAGCTCGGACAAGTCCCCGCGCCAGCTGAGCAGGTTGGAGGACCGCCTACGCACTCGCTTCGAGTGGGGTCTGATCAGCGACGTCCAGGCCCCCGATCTCGAGACTCGCATCGCCATTTTGCGCAAGAAGGCCGCCCAGGAAGGCATGGAGCCGCCACCGGAGGTCCTGGAATACATCGCGTCCCGGATCCAGAGCAACATTCGCGAACTCGAGGGCGCGTTGATCCGGGTCACCGCGTTCGCGAACCTCAACCGACAGGTCGTCGAACTCGGCCTGGCCGAGATGGTGCTGAAGGATCTCGTCGCCGAGAGCAACGGGCCGGCCATCAACGCCGCGACGATCATGGCGGTCACCGCCGAGTACTTCGCGATCAGCCTGGACGACCTCACCGGCCCGTCCCGCAGCCGTGCGCTGTCCTCGGCACGGCAGATGGCCATGTACCTGTGCCGTGAGCTCACCGAACTGTCCCTGCCCAAGATCGGGGAGAAGTTCGGCAATCGCGACCACACCACGGTCATGCACGCCGAGCGCAAGATCCGCGTAGCGATGAAGGAAAAGCACGATGTCTACAACCAGATCACCGAGTTGACGAACCGGGTAAAGACGCGGACGCGCGGGTGACCGCCACTGCCGTCCGCCCGCGACCCGAAGTGCCCCAGCATGTGATTCGCACTGTGGACAACCCGACCCGTGGTGTGGATATGTTCTCCTCGGCCGGCTCGGTCCACCGGGGCGACCTGGTCCGGTGGGTAACCACCTGCCTGTCGTCCACACCCCGCAGGGCTCGCAACGCTAGCGTTCACGGGGGCGGCGCTACGTTGTCCCCAGTTTCCACAGCTGCGAAGACGATAGACGAATACTTAAAATTGAATTGGGCGAACGACAAGAACTGAAACCCGGTGAATTCTGGGGACAACCCGAAATCATTGGGATCTGACAGCAGTCGAGAAGATAGGTGTGATGAGTGAAGTTCCGGGTCGAACGTGACGCTCTGGCCGACGCGGTTGCCTGGGCGGCCCGCAGTCTGGCCAGTCGGCCGACTCTTCCGGTGCTCGCCGGCCTGCTCCTGCGGGTTTCCGGTGACCGGCTGACGGTGTCCGGCTTCGACCTCGAGGCCTCCACCGAGGTCGAGTTGGACGTGACCGGGAGCGAGGACGGGCAGGCGCTGGTCTCCGGCCGCCTGCTCGCCGACATCGCCCGAGCTCTGCCCCCGCACCCGGTCGACGTCAGCGTCGAGGGCTCTCGCGTGTCGATCAGCTGCGGGGCGGCCAAGTTCAGCCTTCCCGGGATGCCCGTC
>JBDTFN010000230.1:0-14560 GCA_039937915.1 Jatrophihabitans sp.
AACCGCTCGCCCTGGGTCCCCTTGCCCGAACCGGGTGGGCCGATAAGCAGAAGGTTCATTCGTGCCACCTCGCGACGTCGTGGGTCATCGGTCCACCCTGGCACCGCCGGAGCAGAAGCGCGACACGGCCCCTTGGTGCGGACCACATCCTGATCACCGCGCGGGTCCGCGACGTCGATTACCAGGTCGTGCACGTGAACGCCGAGTACAGCACCCAGGTCAGCGATCATGATCCGCAGGTCGTGCAGTTCACGCCGTGACACCGAGGACCGGCTGCCAGGCAGGATGGGGCCATGGACATGACCGGGTGGCTCCAGGGCCAGATCTTCGTGCAGACCGTCGACGAGCAAGAGGTCGAGACCGTCACTACCTACCTGAACTCGCGCGGTCTCGCCTTCCAGGTGCTGACGCTGAGCGAACGGATGGTGGTGGAGGGGGGCGACCCGGCCAGCGCCGTGACGAGCGACCGCTTCAGTATCGCGATCCAGTTGGCCGGGTTCCCGCAGGTGCTTGCGCCGGTACTCAACGACGTCATCCAGCGCGTGCACGGAGGTGGCTGGGAACCCGCGGCCGACGACACCGCGTGACGCGTCGTCACTGTCACTTTGCGTGAAGGGCGAAGGTCCCGGGCGACAGGGGAGATGGTCCGCACCTACCCCAGAAGGGCGTGTCCACGACGGTTTGGCCCAACGTTTACGGGTATTCATGCACTAATTGGGACATAATGTCGACGTAAAGAAACTACATCTAGGTAATTAGCTCTGCGTGCTTGACTTCACGTCTGCCTTATTTCATTGTTGGGTGGTCGGCGCAGAACTGGGCGCCGGACGAAGCAATCGACGCGTTCAGGTGAACCCCCCGCTCACCGGACCGCGACGATGGTCTCGCGGGGGGTCTGACCGATCCCCGCTCGCCGGGTCGGCGAGGAGAGACCGCAGCAAGCCCCCGGTGAACCCCCCGCTCACCGGGGGTTTGTGCTGTCCGAACTGCGTTCGGGCAAGCGACTCGATACCCGCGCTACTTGGATGTGCGACCGCGTCGTTGGGCTGCACGCAACTGGGCCGGCGTACGTTCCTTGACCGGCGCTGCCGTCGAGGTGTCGGCCTGCTCGGTGGATGCGGGCTCGTCGGCCCGCTCGCCATCAGCGGTCAAGTCAACCGTCGAGTCAGCGCCGGTCGACTCAGCGCCGGTCGACTCAGCGTCGATCGAGTCGCCGTCGGCCACCTCGGCGTCGGGCCGCTTGATCGTGATGCGTCCGGATTCGAAGTTGATCCGCTTACCGCCGGAATTGTCGCCCAGCTCTGCCCGGGTCGACTGCAGACGCGCTTTTTCCTCGTCCATGTGTCGCTTGGCCGGGTTGAACAAGGTGTCCAGGCCCCACTGCGTCATGGACCCTCCCTACCGTCCGGGGCACCGTGCGGCGATCCGTAGCTCCGAGCGTACGTCCTGCGTAGCCTTGCCCGCATGCTGTTCTCCCGGTCCAAGCGACAACTCGTCTCGCCGGAGCGCGCTCTGCGCGGGCGTGATCATTACGAGTTCACGATTCCGAGCTCCCACTACGTCACGGGCAACCCCATCACGCCGCCGTTTCCGCCAGGGCATCAGCAGGCCGTATTCGGCCTCGGCTGCTTCTGGGGGGCCGAGGAGATCTTCTGGACCCTGCCCGGCGTCTGGACCACTGCGGCGGGCTACGCCGGAGGCGTCACCGCCCATCCCGCCTACGAGGAGGTGTGCTCCGGACTGACCGGGCACACCGAGGCCGTGCTCGTGGTCTTCGACCCCGAGCAGACGGCCTTCGCGACGCTGGTCGCTCGCTTCTTCCAGGTGCATGATCCGACCCAGGGCATGCGGCAGGGCAACGACCTCGGGACGCAGTACCGCTCCGGGATCTACTACACAGACGATGAGCAGCAGATCGTCGCGGAGCGGGCCAAGGCACTCTTCGCCGCCACGCTCGCCGACCGCGGATACGGCGCGGTCACGACCGAGATCGCGCCGCTGGAGGAGTTCTACTACGCCGAAGCCCACCACCAGCAGTACCTGGCCAAGAACCCCGGCGGCTACCGCTGCCACAGCACGACCGGCGTCGACTTTCCCCTGGACGCCCTGCGCCACGAAGCCTGAACCGCGTCCGAGCTGGACGTCCCGCCCTAAGCTGCTGGCATGCCCGAACTACCCGAGGTCGAGGCGCTAGCGGGTTTTCTGCGCGATCGGGCGGTCGGACGCTCCATCGCCCGCGCCGACGTCGCGGCCATCAACGCGGTCAAGACCTTCGAACCGCCGTTGTCGATGTTGACCGGCGCATTCGTCGTCGACGCCACCCGGCACGGCAAGTTCCTCGATCTCGTCGTGGCCTCCGAGGCCGCCGGCGAGGTGCTGCACCTGATCACGCATCTGTCGCGGGCCGGCTGGCTCCACTGGCGCGAGTCCCTGCCACCGGCGCCACCGCGACCCGGCGGCAAGGGGCCGATCGCGTTCCGGCTCCACCTCGCGCCGGAGTTCCCGGACGGGCCGGTCAGCGGGTTCGACCTCACCGAGGCCGGCACTCAGAAGCGCCTCGCGGTCTACCTCGTCCGTGACCCGCTCGACGTCCCGGGAATCGCCCGTCTCGGCCCGGACGCGCTCGCGGTCACCCGTGCCGAACTCGGCGAACTGCTCGGCGCCCAGCGTGCCCAGCTCAAGCGGGCCCTCACCGACCAGAGCGTGCTGGCCGGCGTCGGCAACGCCTACTCCGACGAGATCCTGCACGCGGCGCGGCTCTCGCCGTTCAAGAACACCGGCAAGCTCACCGAGGACGAGATCGCCCGCCTGCACGAGGCCATGGGCGCGATCCTCACCGACGCGGTCGAGCGTTTGGTCGGGCAGCGGGCGGCGACCCTGGAGTCGGAGAAGCGCAGCGGGCTACGCGTCCATGCTCGTACCGGCCTGCCCTGCCCCGTGTGCGGGGACACCGTCCGCGAGGTGTCCTTCGCCGACCGCAACTTCCAGTACTGCCCGACCTGCCAGACCGACGGCCGTCCCCTCGCCGACCGGCGGATGTCCAAGCTCATCAAGTAGCTAGGCTCGAGCCGTGATGCCTGCCGACGTGCCCACCGTGACCGTCGAGGACCTGCCCGCCGACGCCGTCCTCCTCGACGTCCGTGAGGACGAGGAGTGGAGTTGCGGACGAATCGCCGGTGCGCTGCACATCCCGATGAACCAGGTTCCGCAGCGGATGAGCTACGACCCCGGGCCGCTCACTCCGGACGCCCGCATCGTCGTCGTCTGCAAGGTCGGCGGCCGATCGGCCGCGGTCACCGCCTGGCTCCGCCAGCAGGGCTTCGACGCGACGAATCTCGAGGGCGGCATGTTCGCGTGGGCCGCGGCGCGCGCGCCGATGGAGGCCGACGGCGACGCGACCCCCTTCGTGGCCTGACAGTCGGCCCGTCGACACCCGCAATTCACCGACAGCGGGCAGCATGGTGGCCGTGAGACCGCGCAGCTCGCGTACCGCGATCACCCCGCCCCGGCGTCCGATGCTCGTCGCCCACCGTGGTGCGTCCTCGATGGTGGCCGAACACACGCTGGCGGCCTACCAGCTGGCCATCGAGTCCGGGGCCGACGCCATCGAGTGCGACGTCCGGATGACGCGCGACGGCTACCTCGTCTGCGTCCATGACCGGACGGTGGACCGAACCTCGGACGGTCATGGCGTCGTCAGCGAGCTGGACCTGCCCAGCCTTGAGGCGCTGGACTTCTCCTCCTGGCACGGAGACCTGCCGACCTCAGCGGACCACCTGCTCAGCGAAAACCCGTATCACGAGGGCGTGGCACCGGACCGTCTCGAGGGCGGCGGCGTCCTCACGCTGGAACTCCTGCTCGCTCTGGTACGCGACGCCGACCGGGACATCCGGCTGCTCATCGAGACCAAGCATCCGACCCGTTACGGCGGTCTGGTCGAGAAGTCCCTCGTCGACCTACTGGCCCATTTCGGGTGGTCCGGACGCCCTGGCCCGCCCGCCTCGGTCCGGGAGGCTGCCGATCTGGACAGCCGGGTGGTCGTCATGAGCTTCGCCCCCACCGCCGTGCGCCGGATCAAACTTCTGGCGCCCGACGTGCCCACCGTCTTGCTCATGGACCGGCTCTACCCACTACGGCGCGAGGGCGTGCTGCCCGCCGGCGTGAGCATCGCCGGGCCGGGGCTGCACCTGCTGCGCGCCGAACCGGACTTCGTCGCCCGAGCGCACGCCCGCGGCCATCCGGTCTACGTGTGGACGGTGGACGAACCAGAGGACATCGAGTTCGTACTCGGGCTCGGGGTCGACACGATCATCACCGACCGACCTCGCGAGGTAAGGGCTCAACTCGACCGGATCACGAACTGACTGCGCGTACCAATTCGGCCAGTGGCGCGCATCGCTGTTTAGGTTGCGACCCCGAGTGGGGAGAACGCCGGTAACGATCGATTAATCGTTGTCGACAGCGGCGGAGGAGTTATGAACGTGGGTTCGCTGCTCGTTCGGCACGACCCGGCCAGTGCCGGCGTCGTCCGACGTGAGGTCGCCGCCGACCTGACGGCTCACGAGATCACCCCGGATTCAGTCGATGACGTCGTGCTCGTGATCAGCGAACTGGTCGGCAACGCGGTCACTCACGCCATCGACGACGGCGATCTCGACGTCGCGTGGGAGCTCGAGGACGCGACGGTCATCGTTCGCGTATACGACAGCTGCCCGGGCCAGCCCACTCCCCGACAGGCCACCCCGACCGCAACCAGTGGTCGGGGTCTGGCGATCGTCGAGGCCTTGGCCCAGGAATGGGGCGTGCATACCGCCGGTCACGGCAAACAGGTGTGGGCGCGCGTGCCCATCCGACACGCCATCTGAACCTGCCGCTCAGCCCGCCAAACCGCGCAGCACGCGTAGCGCCACCGACAAAGTGGCGAGGTCGACGTGGTCGCGGTCCAAGGCAGCGCGCACCGTGGAACGGGCCCGCTCCACCCGCTCGGAGTTCTGCTCGGCCCAGGTGTCGATGCGATCGTCCACGCCCATCGCGGCCTCGGTCGAGCGCAAGACGCTCGTCGTGATCGCGGCCAGCGCCGCGTAGACGTCGTGCCGCGCCGCCGAGCGGGCCAGGTTCGACCAACGGTCGTCGCGAGGCAGCTCGGTGACCTTGGTCAACAGTTCGTCGACGCTGAGCCGTTCGGACACCGCGTAGTGCAGCTCCGCGACGCGCCGCGGATCGCACTGGGTCACCTGCGCGATCTCCACGACGTCGAGCAGCAGGAAGGCGCTGAGCAGTTCGGCCAACCGCAGCGAGAGTTCCTCGGGCAGGCCGAGCTCGATCAGCTTCTGGGCGTCGTCGTAGAGCGTCTGCCGCTCGGCCCCCCGCATCAGATCTACGCAGTGCCGGCCCAACTGCTGCACGACGGGCGCGTATCGCTCGATCTCGGCCGCGACGTCGGTGATCGGGAACCGGACCTCCACCAGCCATCGGGTCGCGCGGTCCACGAGACGACGGATCTCCTGATACCCGGCATGCTGAGCGCTCGTCGGGACGACGTTGTCCAGAGCCTCGATCGCATCCCACAGCGGCGGCAGGTCGAACACGCGACGCACGATCGCATACGCCCGCGCGACCTGCAGGTTGTCGACCCCGGTCTCCTCGATGGCGCGGTGCACGAAGGTCGTTCCGCCGCGGTTGATCATGTCGTTGACGATGACGGTCGTGATGATCTCGCGCTTGAGCGGGTGGTTAGGCAGTTCGTCGGCGAATCGTTCGGTGATCGACGTCGGGAAGTACTCCGCCAACGCGTGTTGGAACCACGGCTCGTCGGGCAGCGAGGAGTCCTCGATGTGCTGGGTGAGGCGCATCTTGGAGTAGGCGACGAGGACCGCGTTCTCCGGGCACACCAGCCCGTACCCCTCGCTCTCGCGACGAGCCATCTCCGAGTCGGTGGGCAGGAACTCCAGCCTCCGGTCGAGTTCGCCGACCTCTTCCAGGCGCTGCATGAAGCGCAGGTGCACCGAGGCAAGCGACGGGCTGATCCTGCGGGCCAGCCCGAGCAGCACATTCTGCTGATAGTTGTCGCGTAGGACGTGCCGGGCCACGTCGTCGGTCACTGCGGCAAGCAGTTCGTTGCGTTCGGGGACGGTGATGGCGCCGGAGACCACGGCCCGGTTGAGCAGGATCTTGAGATTGACCTCGTGATCGGAGGTGTCCACGCCGGCGGAGTTGTCGATCGCGTCGGTGTTGATATGACCGCCGAGACGGGCGAACTCGATACGTCCTCGCTGGGTGAAGCCGAGGTTGCCGCCCTCGCCGACCACCTTGCAGCGCAGCTGATCGCCGTTGACCCGCAGTGCATCGTTGGTCTTGTCCCCGGCGTCGGCGTCGCTCTCGGTCGAGGCTTTGACATAGGTGCCGATCCCGCCGTTCCACAGCAGGTCCACCGGCGCCATCAGGATGGCGTGCATCATGTCGCTCGGGGTCATCGTCTCGACCCCGTGCGGCAATCCGAGCGCGCGCGCGACCTGGGTCGTGATCGGGATCGACTTGAGCGTGCGCGCGTGCACGCCACCGCCCTCGCTGATCAACGACGTGTCGTAGTCGGCCCACGACGAGCGGGGCAGGTCGAACAGGCGACGGCGCTCGACGTAGGACGTCGTCGCCACCGGGCTGGGGTCCAGGAAAATGTGCCGGTGGTCGAAGGCCGCCACCAACCGGATGTGCTCGCTGAGCAGCATGCCGTTACCGAAGACGTCTCCGGACATGTCACCCACGCCGACCACGGTGAAGTCCTGGCTCTGGGTGTCCAGGCCCAGTTCCCGGAAGTGGTACTTCACCGACTCCCACGCCCCACGCGCCGTGATCCCCATGACTTTGTGGTCGTAGCCCACGCTGCCGCCGGAGGCGAACGCGTCGCCGAGCCAGTACCCGTAGTCGACCGCGATCCCGTTGGCGATGTCGCTGAACGTCGCGGTGCCCTTGTCCGCAGCCACCACCAGGTACGGGTCGTCGGCGTCGTAGCGACGCACCTGCGGCGGGGGCGCCACCGTCCGGTTCCCGTCGCTTCCGGTCACGTAGTTGTCGGTGAGGTCGAGCAGGGCCGAGATGAACGTCCGGTAGCAGGCGATCCCCTCGGCCAGCCACGCGTCACGATCGACCGCCGGGTCGGGCAGTCGTTTGGCGACGAAGCCACCCTTGGCGCCAGTGGGGACGATGACCGCGTTCTTCACCATCTGTGCCTTGACCAGGCCGAGGATCTCGGTCCGGAAGTCCTCGCGGCGATCCGACCAGCGCAGACCTCCACGGGCGACCGCGCCGAAACGCAGGTGCACACCCTCCACCCGCGGCGAGTACACCCAGATCTCGAAACGCGGATGCGGCGCGGGCAGGTCGGCGATGCGCCGCGGGTCGAGCTTGATCGCCACTGCCGTGCGGCGCTCCCCGTTGCCGTCGGTGCGGTAGGCGTTGGTCCGCAGCGTCGCGTTCACCAGGCCGAGCAGGGAGCGCAGGATGCGGTCCTGGTCGAGGCTCGCAACCTCGGCGAGCAGATGCTCGACGCGATCCGTTCGGCCGACCGCGCCGTCCTCGGCCTCCAGCAGCGGGGCTTCGTTCCCGCGGGTCGGGTCGAAGCGCGACTCGAACAGTTCCACGATCTCGGCGGCGATGGCCGGATGGTCGATGAGGGCCTGCTCGATGTAGCCCTGGCTGAAGGTCGTCCCCATCTGCCGTAGATATTTCGCGTACGTGCGCAAAATGTTGGCCTGCCACCACGTCATCCCCGTGCGGACGACGAGTGCGTTGAATCCGTCCTGCTCGATTTGCTCGAGCCAGAGCAGCCGCACGGTCTCGATGACGTTGCGTGAACGCGCGTCGTCGAAGTCCGTCCCGACCGGCAACCGTAGGCCGAAGTCGTAGATCCACGTGGCTCGGTCGTCGTCGTGCGCGATCTCATAAGGCCGCTCGTCGAGCACCTCGATGCCCATCTGGGTGAAGATGGGCAGCGCCCGGGCCAGCGAGACGGAGTGGCCGGTACGGAACACCTTGAGTCGCCGGTCCGCCGGATCGTCGTCGTCGGGCACGTAGAGGTCGAAGGCCAGTCCGTTGTCCAACGGCAGGCTCTCCAGCCGAGTGATGTCACGCACGGCCACCGCGGCGGCAAAGTCTTCCTTGTAGCCCTCGGGGATCGCGTCGCGGTACTTGTGATGCAGCGACTGCGCGGCCTGCTCCCCCACCTCCGCGGTGAGCAGGTCCTGCAGATCGTCGCCCCACCCGCGGGTGACCTCGGCGACCTCGGCCTCGACGACCGAGCGTTCGGGTGAGGCGGGCTGAGACCCGGGACGCACCGCGATGAGCAACTGCATCCGGGCCAGGTTCATCTCGACGATGCGGTCGTCGCGGCCGATGATCTCACCCGGCCAGTGCTTGCTGATGACCTCGGTGACGCGCCGCCGCGTGTCGGGCCCGAACCGGTCGGCCGGGAAGTACACCAGCACGTCGACGAAGTCCCGGTTGAGGTGAATACGGGCGAAGACGCCCACGCTCTGGTGGTCGGCCCGGTCGACGACGAGCTGGGCCAGGCGCAACAGGTCGTTCGTCGGAGCCTCGAGGAGCTCATCGCGGGGCAGTGTGCGCAGGGCCGCGAGCAGGCGACGACCACTGTGGCTGTCCGGGCGCACGCCCGCGCGGAGCAGGATCTCGGTGATCCGGCGCCGGACGACCGGGACGCGTCTCACCGCACCGTCCTCAACGCTGTCGATGAGGCCGAGGAAGACGTGGATGGTCTGCGATCCGCCACTGCTGGACGGCGTGACGACGGTGACGCAGTCGTAGTGCAGTGGCCGGCGCACGGTGGAGACCAACGGTGACTTGAAGATGACCAGCGGCGCTCCGCTGCGGAAAGCCGGCAGCAGCTCGAGCGGCGAGATCCGCGCGCTGCCGCGTAGGACGCCGTCGGACTCGGCGTCGCGGTGACGCGCACTCGGATTGGCCAAATCGTTCGCCGTGAATTGGGCGTGGCCGAGAATCAGGTAGTTGCCGTCCGCGAGCCACCGCAGCAGCTCGCCGGCCTCCTCGCTGGTCTCGCGATCGAACTCCCCCGGGTCGTCACGGAGCCGGTCGGCCAGTTCGCCGACCAGACGGTACATGTGCGGCGCGTCGGCGACCGCGTACAGGACGTCGTCCAGGACGCGGTCCAGGTCGGCGGCCAGGGTGTCGTGCTGGTCCTCGACCACCCGGTCGAGCGCGATGTGCAACCACGATTCGACGCGCGCGCCCTGAGGTACCTCGGCGTTGTCATCGATGTCGTAGACGCGGGTCAACGCGCCGCTCGGATCCCGGGTGACGACGATCTGCTGGTGCAGCAGTTGTTGCGCGCCGTAGCCGGCCCGCTCGAGTTTGGCCCACAACGATTCGACGATGTACGGAGCGTCCTCGGACACGATGTCCACCGTCGTGCCACTGTCCTCGACGTCCTGCACCCGCAGCAGCGTCTGCCCCGCCGGCCGGAGTGCGCCGAACACGAACATGCTCTGCGCGAGAGCGGCCATCGCATTCTCGCTGTGCCCGACCAGTTGGGTGGACGCGTGCGTGAGGAACCGGCGCGCAAACACCGCAGGGTCGACGGCCACGGTCTCGGTCAGTCCCGTGTGCGTGTCGGTCATGGACGGTCACCTCGTCGTGACTATGTCGGCTTGTGTTCGACAACCATCCTGGCACTGCCGGGCCTTGCGTGCTGGAAGCCGTCCCGTCGGGCGGTTCGCGCAGTCGCGATCACACCGCCATGAGGCTTCCGTCGGCGGCGATGGCGCGCAGCACATCCAGGTCCGGACCGCTGCCGTCGTCGGTCAGACCGACGGTGACGACCCGGTCGGCGAGCACGACCTGCACGGACGCGACGTGGGTGGTGCCGATGCGGGAGGAGGTCTCCTCGCTGCGATCCCCCGGCCGCGGCTGTCGTACTTCGACGGTGAGCGTCGCCGTTGCTGTCCGCACCACGATCTCGCGGAACCAGACGGTCGCGCGCAGATCGCTGGTCAGCACGATCTGGACGGTCCTCGTGTGGAGCAGCCGAGCGCCGACCAATCGTGCGCTCACGGCCCGCAGCGCCGCGGCGGGCAAGCGGGCGACCGACGAGCACGGCACCCCGTCGGGGCACTGGTCAGGCGCACCCGCGGCAGGGGTCGGTGCCGGTAACCCCGCAGTCCCTTCGGGCATGGTGGCGGTGGCGGCGGCCGGCCGCGGAGCCGGCGCGTCAGATCCTGCGGTGCTCAGTTGCCAGCCGGCGACCCCGACGGCGAGGGTCGCGGCGAGTACGCCGGCCACCCGCCAGGCCCTCGAGTGCCCGCCGCCGACCTCGAGCACTTCGTCGGGCCCGATGGGCGCTGCGGCGTCGAGGAACTCGAAGTCAGCTGGGGCCATCGGTCCAGGGTGGTGGCTCACGCGCGGTCCGGCAATGTTGCGTCTGCCGCGCGCGGTGGCAGGGTTGCGGGAATGAACCGTTCCTTGCCGACCGGCGCGTCCTACGCGATCACCGTCCGCCTCTTCGCCGTGCCGTCCGCCTCAGTCGTCGGCGAACTCGCCACCGCGGTCGGCAACGCCGGCGGCCTGCTCACCGCGATCGACGTCAGCGAGTCGCGCACCGACCGGATCACCGTGGACGTGACCTGCTCAGCGACCAACGGTGACCATGCGGGCGAGATCGTGGAGGCCATGCGTGCCGTACCCCAGGTCACCGTCCACCGGGTCAGCGACCGCACCTTCCTCCTGCACCTCGGCGGCAAGATCTCGGTCACGTCGAAGGTCCCGCTGAAGACCCGCGACGACCTGTCCATGGCGTACACGCCCGGCGTGGGGCGGGTGTCCATGGCGCTGGCCCAGCACCCCGAGGACGTTGCCAAGCTGACCATCAAGGGGAACTCGGTCGCGGTCGTGACCGACGGCTCGGCCGTGCTCGGGCTCGGCAACATCGGCCCCGGCGCCGCCCTGCCGGTCATGGAGGGCAAGGCGGCCCTGTTCAAGCGCTTCGCCGACATCGACGCGTGGCCGATCTGTCTCGACACCCAGGACACCGACGAGATCGTGGCGGTCGTCAAGGCGATCGCGCCGGGCTTTGGCGGCATCAACCTCGAGGACATCTCCGCGCCGCGCTGCTTCGAGATCGAGCGCCGGCTGCGTGAGGTCCTGACCATCCCGGTGTTCCACGACGACCAGCACGGAACGGCGATCGTGGTGACCGCCGCGCTGACCAACGCGATGCGTTGCGTGTCCAAGACACTGGCGCAGGCACGGATCGTCATCGCCGGTGGTGGGGCCGCCGGGACGGCCATCGTCACGCTGCTGCTCGCCGCGGGGGCACGGCACGTCCTCGTATGGGACCGCGAGGGCATCCTGGCTCCGGCGGACGGCCGCCTCAACCCGGCCAAGCAGGACCTGGCCCGACGCACCAACCCGGCCGGCGTCACCGGCACGCTGCGGGACGCGCTCCAGGGCGCCGACGTGTTCATCGGGGTCAGCGCACCGGGCGTGCTCGACGCCGCCTGGATCACCGAGATGGCCGCCCAACCGGTCGTGTTCGCGCTCGCGAACCCCGACCCCGAGGTGGACGTCGACGCGGCCCAGCAGTTGGCCACCGTCCTGGCCACCGGGCGGAGCGACTACCCGAACCAGATCAACAACGTGCTCGCCTTCCCAGGGGTGTTCCGCGGATTGCTCGACGCCCGGGCGAGTGAGATCACCACGCGGATGCTGTTGCGCGCAGCCGACGCGCTGGCCCATTGCGTGTCGGACGAGCAGTTGAACGCGGCCTACATCGTCCCCTCGGTGTTCGATGCCGCCGTTCCCACGGCGGTGGCCGCCGCGGTCCGCGAGGCCGCCGAGAACCCGGAGGGGTGACCGTCTCGTCCTGATCGGTGTACGGGTCGAGGGTCGGCCCGACGAGGAGGTCGGGACGATGCGACGGATCGTGGTGGCGGGTACCGCCGTGCTGGCGGCCGCAATGCTGGGGGCCTGCTCGAGTGGCGGCAAGTCGGGTCAACCCGTTGCCAACGAAAACGGCCAGCGCGACGCTGTGGCGAGGGCCGCGTCGGCTCCGTCTCCAGCGGCCGTGAGAGGCGGGCCCTACAGCGTGAAGCTCGCTCCCGGCGGCAACCGCGCGGCCACCCCGCTCGCGCTCACCGAGGCGAGGATCCGAACCGCAGAATTGACCGTCTCGGTGAAGGGCGCCGCCAACGTCACCACCAAGGCCGACGTGGCCGGCGACATCGCGATCCGCGCCGGTGGCGAGATCGACGGCGACGACCGCACCGCGGGCAAGTACGCGTCGGCCACTCTGCTTCTGCGCGTCCCACCGTCCGCGCTGCAGGAGTCACTGACGGCCCTGTCGAAGCTGGGCAAGGCGACTTCGCGGCAGCTGTCCTCGCGCGACGTCACCTCCCAGGTCGCGGATGTGACGTCGCGGGTGGGCAGCGCCCAGCAGGCGATCCTCCGGCTGCGCGGGCTCTACGAGAAGGCCACGAAGGTGTCGGACGTGATCTCCATCGAGCAGGAACTGTCCAGCCGCGAGGCCGACCTGGAGTCGCTGCAGGCCCAGCAACGGGCGCTGTCGACGCAGACCGGGCTCGCATCGATCACCCTGACGCTGCGCACCGCAACGACCGCCGCGCCGGCGCCGAAGAAGCAGAACCGCACCGGCTTCGTCGGTGGACTGCACGACGGCTGGGACGCCTTGACCTCGGCCGCTTCCTCCGTCGCCGTCGCCATCGGGGCCGTGCTTCCGTTCGCGGTCCTGCTACTCGTGGTCGCGCTGGGACTGCGGCTGCTCTGGCCGCGCCTGCGGTCGGGTGCGCGGCGCCCGGCACCCGTCGGCCCGGCGGAGTAGCGGTCGCTGCTGGCGACGGTCAGGCCAAGGCGGCAGCGGCCTCGAGGAAGCGGTCGTTCTCGGCCGGGGTGCTGATCGTGACGCGCGCGCCCATACCGGCGAACGCGCGGACGATCACCTGGCGCTCCTCGCAACCGGCCGCCCACTGCGCGGTGCGGTCGCCGAGCGGGAGCCAGACGAAGTTGGCCTCCGTGTGGGGTAGCTCGTAGCCCATACCGTGCAGCGCGTGCCGAACCCGCACCCGCTCGGTGACGACCTCGGCGACCCGTTCGCGCATCTGTTCCTGGGCGGGAGCCTCCAGCGAGGCGAGCGCCGCGGCCTGGGCCACACTCGACACCGCGAAGGGCACCTGCGTCTGAGCCATCGCAGCGGCGATCGCCGGATCGGCGGCGACCGCGTGACCCACCCGCAGTCCGGCCAGGCCGTAGGCCTTGGAGAAGGTCCGCAGCACGACCAGGTTCGGGAACTCCGCCAGCAGGGTGAGGCCGTCGGGCACGTCGGGATCGGTCACGAACTCGCGGTAGGCCTCGTCCAGGGCGACGACGACATCAGACGGGACGGCCCGCAGGAACCGGCGCAACGCGTGCGCACCGACCGCGGTCCCGGTCGGGTTGTTGGGGTTGCAGACGAACACCAGCCGGGTCTTGCCGGTGATCTGCTCGGCCATGGCGTCCAGGTCATGGACGTATCCGTCGGTCAGCGGCACCTGGATCGCGGACGCTCCACTGACGGCGGTGATGATCGGGTACGCCTCGAAGGAGCGCCACGCGTACATGACCTCGTCGTCGGCGTCCGCTACGGCCTGGACGAGTTGCGTGCACAGCGCCACCGACCCACACCCCACGCGCACGTGCTCGGTGGGGACTCCGGCCAGCGCAGCAAGCGCAGCGGTGAGTTCGACGGCGGCGTTGTCCGGGTAGCGATTCGCACCGGCGGCCGCGGCCGCGATGCGCTCGAGCACGTGCGGCAGCGGCGGATACGGCGTCTCGTTGCTCGCAAGCTTGATGGCGCCGGGCACCGTGCGCCCGGGGACATAGGCGGGTAGCGAGGACAGCGCCGGCCGAATGGTCATTCCTTGCCCTTTCGTTCCGCGGGCGGCTTGTACCGCTCGACCCGCGCCTTACGTCCCTTGATCAGGGTGGCCTTCAGCTTGGCGATGACCTCGGCCTCAGCGGATTTCGGAATTTCCACGGTGCTGAAATTGTGGGTGATCTCGATGGCGCCGATCTGGCGTCCGGACAGGCTGGTCTCGTTGGCGATGGCGCCGACGAGATCCTGCGGCCGGATCTTCGCCGCGTGCCCGAGGCTGACGAAGATCGTCGTGGACGGGCCGGAGGACCCAGACGACCCGGGCCCGGCCGGGCCGGACTTCGGTCGATCGCGCTGCGGCCTGCTCGGCGAATCCGCTTCGGGCCGCACGACCGGGATGTCGGGGAGATCCTCGTCCGAGCCACCGGCCTCGTGGGCCATCTTGACCGCCGCCATCGCCACCTGGACGAGGTCGTACTCGTCGGTGAGGTTGTCGACCACTACGCGGTACTGCTCGTAGTCGTCCTCGCGCAGGATCTCGGCCAGGGTGCCGCGGGTCAGTTCCAGTCGGCGGGCGCGCAGATCGGCGACCGTCGGCAGCGTCTCCATGGCGATCTTGTTCTTGGTGACCTTCTCGATCGTCTTGAGCAGCCGGTGCTGGCGCGGCTC
>JBDTFN010000231.1:0-15483 GCA_039937915.1 Jatrophihabitans sp.
TCCCGTACCTGCCCATCGACCCGAAGGACGTCGGCCGCTCCTACGAGGCCGTCATCCGGGTCAACTCGCAGTCGGGCAAGGGCGGCGTCGCCTACATCATGAAGGCCGACCACAAGCTGGACATGCCGCGTCGGCTGCAGATCGAGTTCAGCCACGTGATCCAGCAGCACGCCGACGGCGAGGGCGGCGAGGTCGACGCCCCACTGATGTGGCAGATTTTCTCCGCCGAGTACCTCCAGCCCGGGATGATCGAGCTGGTCCGGACGTCCTCGACCGCCGACGAAGGCACCGAGCGGATGACCGCAGTCCTGCGCGCGGACGGCGTGGAGCACGAGGTCACCGGCCTCGGCAACGGGCCGGTGTCGGCGTTCTGCCACGCACTGTCGGGCATCGATCTCGGCCTGGGCGGGCTGCCGGTCCGCGTCCTGGACTACAACGAGCACGCGCTCACCTCCGGCCGCGACGCCGAGGCCGCGGCCTACCTCGAGATCGAGATCGGCGACCTCGTGCTGTGGGGCGTCGGGATCAGCGAATCGACGACGCAGGCGTCCCTGCGCGCGGTGATCAGCGCGGTGAACCGCGCCGCGCGGCGCCAGGTCGGCTGAGCGTCAGACCGGCCGCGGGCGGGGACGATGCTCATCGGTCCCGCCAGGGTGGGGAAGGGGCCGTGGCGGCCCGACGGGCGGCGGCGGCAGCCAAGGTTCCGCAGCCAGTGCGGCTTGCGCCGCCCTCGCCCGCGCCCGACGCCGACGTAACCCGACGAGCACCAGGACGAGCAGGGCAACACCACCCGCAGCGGCGGCGCCGAGTCCGTACTGCACCTGCCGGGTGATCCTCGGCGCGGACCCGACCTCGAACCGTCCCGTGCTCGCCACCGACTTCGCCGCCGGCGGGGGTGTGGGGACGCGGGGCGTAGAGCCGAAAACGGTGTCCCGCTTCAGGAAGGGCTCGGCCAGGTCATAGACCGGGTTCGGGGCGTTGTCGGCTACCCGGGCGGTCACCGCCCGGCCGGCGTTGAGCAACCCGTAGCCATAGGAATCGCTGTGCGGACCGCGGTTGTCCAGCGTCGCGAGCAGCCGGGTGACCACCTGCCGGCCGGTGAGCGTCGGGTACTTCGACCAGACCAGCGCCGCTGCGGCGGACACCAACGCCGTGGCCTGGCTCGTCCCGTCGCCGGAGTATGCCGCCCCTGCCACCCGGCCCAGCGACGGGATGTTCACACCGGGCGCGACGAGAGTGAGGTAGGGCTGGCGGGCCGAGAAGTCGGCGACCTGTCCGGAACGGTCGACCGCGCCCACGGACACGACGCCCAGACACACCCCCGGCTCCTCGACCGTGTTCTTGCGCGGCCCGGTGTTGCCGACCGAGGCGATGACGATCGCGCCCATGCGCATTGCGTGGAAGATCGCCGCCTGCTCGTCGTCCGGGCACGAACTGCTGTCCGTGCGCGCGAAACGTTGACCGCCGAGGGACATGCTTATGACCTTGGCGCCGTGGTCGGCGCCGTACCGGATCGCGTCGGCCAGCCGGTCAGGCCGGCCCGCGTCGGAGGTCCCGTTCAACGGCACCGCGATCGGCAGGACCTTCGCCGACGGGGCCAGCCCGGTGATGTTGAGCAGACCCGGGCGGGCCACCATGATCGAGGCCATCGCCGTGCCGTGCCCGAACTGGCTGAGCTCGCGGTCGGTCCGTCCGTCGCCCGACTCGCCGAGATCGGTGCCGGGCAGGACGCGCCCGGTGAGCTCGGCAAGCTGGGCGTTGACACCGGTGTCGATCTCGGCGATCCGGACGCCCTGTCCGGTCACGCCGGAGTCCCACAGATCGAAGATGTTCCAGGTGTCGAACCAGTACTGCGGTGCGTTCGACGGCCCTGGGGCGGCCGCCGCGGGGGGCGCGCCGAGCAGCAGGACCCCGGCGATCACGGCCATCAGCGCCAGCGCCCTGTTCATGACTTTTGCCAGACGATCGTCAGCGCGTTCAGTCCGTAGGCCCGGGCATGGACGCGCAGCCCGAACTCGCCGGTCTCGGTGCGAACCGTGTTCGTGAAGCTCAGCGTTCGGTAGCTGGCGTTGATCCGGATCGTGCCGGTGATGTCGAAGGAGCCCACCGAATCGGCGGTGACCCGGATGGACAGGTCCTTGTCGACCGCGCCGACCAGGCGCCCGCGCAGGCTCCCGGGGATCGAGCGGGCGCTCGGCAGCGGGCAGCGCGGGTCGGCGTCCGCCGCCAGGCAGGCTCTCAAGGCCCGGGCTATTGCCTGCGTCGCGGCGCGCCGACCCGCCGGACTGACCGCGGCGAAGATCTCGGTGGTGGCGCCGGAATCGAAGGCGACGCTGTCCTGCGAACCGCCCTGCTGGAGGAACGGACTGTCGAACCGGATCGGGGCAGCGCCGGGGAACACCGCGACGGTGCCGTCCGGGACGCCGGCCCCGAGCACGGTGGCGCGCTGGTCGGCCTGCTCGACCAACAGCTGGGTGTCGATCGCGGCCCGATCCAGACGCCAGCCGCCGTCGGTGGAGTGCAGCGTGACCGTGGCCGTGACCGGCTGGACCTTGCCCGGGAAGGCGAGGGTGTACCGAACCCGCACCGTCGCCCGTTCACCGTCGACCTTCGGCGCGTCCACCGAGACGTTCCCGATCGGCGCGATCCGCTGCTGCTCGGCCAGGACGTCGCCGGTGAGCAGGGTGTGCGGGACGCCTGGAGACAGGTCACCGAAGGCGAGCGCACTCGGTGCGTCGGCGCGGGCCAGCGCGGCGAAGTAACCCCGCACCGCGCCGTCGGGTCCCGAGGTCTTCGCGTAGCCGAGAGTGGCGACGACAACCCCGCCGGCCAACAGCGCGACCGCGAGGACGACGCCGGACCAGAACAGGCGTGGACGACGTCGCGGGCCCGGTGGCCGGAGCTCGAGCCGTGGCCTACCTGCCGACGGTGAGCCGCCTGCCGCGGTGGCGTCGTACGGTCCGGGGACGGACACAGTGTCGGGCCTATTCGACCCGGCGGCGGCCGGAGAACGCCCGGCCGAGCGTCACCTCGTCGGCGTACTCGAGATCGCCGCCCACCGGCAGCCCGCTGGCCAATCGGGAGACGGTGAGGTCCATGTCCTTGAACATGCGCGCCAGATAGGTCGCGGTCGCCTCCCCCTCGAGGTTGGGGTCGGTGGCCAGGATGAGTTCGGTGACCGCGCCGTCGCGAAGCCGCACGAGCAGCTCGCGGATGCGCAGATCGTCGGGACCGATGCCGTCGATCGGGCTGATCGCGCCACCGAGCACGTGATAGCGCCCGCGGAACTCACGGGTCCGCTCGACCGCGACGACGTCCTTGGGTTCCTCGACCACGCAGATGATCGACGCGTCGCGGCGGTCGTCACTGCAGATCTTGCAGATCTCGGCGGCGGCGACGTTGCCGCACACCGAACAGAACTTGACCTCGTTCTTCACCCGCAGCAGCGTCGAGGCAAGACGTTCGACGTCGGCCGCCTCGGTGGCCAGCAGGTGGAACGCGATGCGCTGGGCGCTCTTCGGCCCCACCCCGGGCAACCGGCCGAGCTCATCGATGAGGTCCTGGACCGCGCCCTCGTACACCCGCGTGCGTCCGGTTACAGACCGGGCAGGCCGAGGCCGCCGAAGTCACCGAGACCCCCGGTGACAGGGCCCATCTTCTCCGCCGCGAGCTCGCCGACCGCGCGGTTCGCGTCACGTACCGCGGCGATGACGAGATCCTGCAAGGTTTCGATGTCCTGCGGGTCGACCACCGTCGGATCGATCGTGACCGACAGCAATTCGCCGGTGCCGGAGACCGTCGCGCTGACCAACCCGCCGCCGGCGGTGCCGACGACCTGGGCCTGCGCGAGCTCAGTCTGCGCGCTCGCGAGCTGCTCCTGCATCTTCTGTGCCTGCTGCATCAACTGGGCCATGCTCGGCATGCCGCCGCCTGCAAAACCACCGCCGTCTTGGCTCAAGATTCTCCCCATGTTTCGTTCGTGTCGAATTGCGCCTTAGGGTAACCGGCCGGTCTGACAGTCTGCCCAGCGGCGACGTGCGAGGCTGGCCCCATGCGTCGTCTTGCCCTCGCCGTCCTTACCGCGGCACTCGCGACGGCAGCGGCCGGCTGCGGCTCCGACGGCGGTGGCCGCTCCACCAGCTCACCCGCCGCGCCGCTATCGGTCGTGGAGTCGCAAAGGGGGAGCGTGCCGGCCACCCCGCCGTTCACCGTCCAGCCGGCGTCTACGCCGGCGCCGTCCAGGCCGGTGTCGTCCACACCGGCGCCGTCCACGCCGGCCGGTTCGACGACTGCCCGCCCGGCGACCGCGGCACGCTCCACGTCAGCTGCGCCGACTCGACCGACGCAGTCGGCCGGCAACAGCGCCGCGGCACAGTCCGGCGTCGGCGGGTCGATCGTCGTCCTCAATCCTGGGCACAACGGCGGCAACGCCTCGCACCCGGCGCAGATCAACCGGCAGGTTCCGGCCGGGTTCGGTGCGTACAAGGCCTGCGACACGACGGGCACGAACACGAACGCCGGCTATCCCGAGCACGCGTTCACCTTCGACGTCGCGCTGCGGATCCGTTCGATCCTGCAGTCGGCAGGCGTCAAGGTCGTCCTCACCCGCAGTGACGACACCGGGGTCGGGCCGTGCGTGGACGAACGGGCTGCGGACGGCAACGGCTCGTCCGTCGCCGCAGTCGTGTCGATCCACGCCGACGGCGCACCGGCGTCCGGGCACGGCTTCCACGTCAACCAGGACAGCCGACGACCCGACGGGGCCACCGCCGCCGTTGCGCGAGCCTCGGTGCGTCTCGGCGAGGCCATCCACGGCACCCTCGTGTCGTCCTCTGGGCTCGCGCCGTCGAACTACATCGGGACGAACGGGTACTTCTACCGAAGCGACCTCGCGGGGTTGAACCTGGCGCGTCGGCCGGCGACGTTCCTGGAACTCGGCAATATGCGCAACGCCGGCGACGCCGCACTGCTGTCCTCCGCGGCCGGTCGGGAGCGCATCGCCCGCTCCGTGGCAAGCGGGATCCTGGCCTACCTGCGCTCGCGCTGACTCACTGCTCGAGCGGGCGGGCGTCCAGTTGGGAGGTCACCAGCCTGATGGCCTCGGCCTCGGGGTCGAGCGTCGGCGGACGCGGTTGCACCGGGCCGGGTTGTTCGTCGTAGGGGTCGGGCGCCGGGTCCTCATCGCGCGGGTCGGGCTCGGCCTGACGGGAGTTCGCGGGGTGCGCCGGGCCCGGAGTGGCCGGTTCGCTCGACACCTTCCACTCACCACCGACGACCTTCGTCAGCGCCGCACGCAACACCGAGGTGTTGCTGTCGTCGGCGATCATCTTGGCCAGCGCGGTCGGCGCGGACAGCCGAACCAGTTCACCGGCGACGTCGATCACCTGGGCGTTGTCGAGCAGGGCGCGGGTACGTCTGCTGGACTGCTTCACGGCCTCGAGGACCTCGGGCCAGAGCCGACGTAGCGCGGTCGCGTCGATCGTCCCGGGCGCGACGGTCTCCGGCTGATCGGGCGACGGCTCGCTCGGCGCCTCGGTGGCCCCGTCGTCCGGGGCCACGCCCGAGACGGTCGCCGCGGGGCGTGCCTGCACGCCGGGACGGACCGACGCGGTGGGTTGATGTTCATGCGCTCGGGCGGCGGCCTCGCTGGGGCGGTGGACCGGCTGGCCCGGCCCGTGCGTCGGTGCGGCGGTCCGCTGGTCGGCCGGCGCAGCGCGTTCGGTCGAACGCGGCGTCGTAGGTGGTGTCGTCGTAGTCGTCGTAGGCGTCGGCGTAGGAGGCGTCGCGGTCGACGGGTGTCTGGCCTGGGCCGCCGGCCCGTGCGACTCGGCTGCACCCGCGGACAGCCGCCGTTCCAGTCGCTCCAGACGCTGCAGCAGCGCCGCGGAGTCCGTCGCGGCGTCGGGCAGCATCATCCGCGCGCACAGCAGCTCCAGCACGAGACGCGTCGAGGTCGTGCCCCGCATCTCGATCAGGGCGGTATGCACTATCTCGGCGTAGCGGGTCAGCGTGGCGCTGCCGAGCCGCAGCGCTTGGTCACCCATGTGGGCCAACTGGTCCTGTGGGACGTCGATCAGACCGCGGTCCCCGGCGTCAGGCACGGCGTCGAGCAGGATCAGGTCACGGAACCGGTCGAGCAGATCGATGGAGAAGCGCCGCGGGTCGTGGCCGGCCTCGACGATGCGATCGACGGTTCCGTAGACGCCGGCCGCGTCGCCGGCCGCGAGCGAATCGACCATGTCGTCGAGCAGGGCGCCGTCGGTGACCCCGAGCAGCGCAACTGCCCGCGCATAGGTGACGCCGCCGGGCCCCGCCCCGGCGAGGAGCTGGTCCAGGACCGACAACGAGTCACGCGCCGACCCACCGCCGGCCCGCACGACGAGCGGCAGCACCGCCGGCTCGACCGCGATGCCCTCGGCGGCGACGATCTGCTCGAGGTGCGCGCGCAGCGCCGCGGGCGGGATGAGCCGGAACGGGTAGTGGTGAGTTCGCGACCGGATGGTGGTGAGCACCTTGTCCGGTTCGGTGGTGGCGAACACGAAGACCAGAAAGTCCGGCGGCTCCTCGACCAGTTTGAGCAGTGCGTTGAACCCCTGGTTGCTGACCATGTGCGCCTCGTCGACGATGTAGACCTTGTAGCGGTCGCGCACCGGGGCGAAGAAGGCCTTCTCGCGCAGTTCCCGGGCGTCGTCCACGCCGCCGTGGCTCGCCGCGTCGATCTCGATCACGTCGATGGAGCCGATCCCGTTGGGCGCGAGCTCACGACAGGAGTCGCACACCCCACACGGGTCGGGGGTCGGGCCCTGCGCGCAGTTCAGACTGCGGGCCAGGATGCGTGCGCTCGAGGTCTTGCCGCAGCCGCGCGGCCCGCTGAACAGGTAGGCGTGGTTGATCCGGCCGGAGGCGATCGCCGCCCGCAGCGGCTCGGTGACGTGCTCCTGCCCGATGACCTCGGCGAAGGTGGACGAGCGATACTTGCGGTACAGCGCCAGGTTGGCCTTCTGCACTCCGCCCGTGGTCACCCGCTGACCCTAACCAGCGGAACCGACACCCGTCATCCGGGCCATTGGTCCCGGATAGACGGACCGTCAGCCCACTATCTTTTTCGCATGCACGATGAAGTCCCGTCGGATTATTCGAGCGAGTTCGTCCGGAACGCGCTCGTTGCCCAGGTGGTCGACTACGCGATCATCACCCTGGACACCTACGGCGTCGTCACGTCCTGGAACGCCGGCGCAGCCCGGCTGAAGGGGTACTCCGAGACCGAAGCCATCGGCCAGCACTTCTCCGCGTTCTACCCCCAGGAGGACCGCGCGGCCGGCCTTCCGCTCGACCTGCTGGAACGGGCCCGGGACGAGGGCCGGGTGGAGCACGTCGGCTGGCGCATCCGCAAGGACGGGACCCGATTCTGGGCCGACGTCGTCATCACCGCCCTGCGCGACGGGGCCGGATACCTCATGGGTTACGGCAAGGTCACTCGAGACCTCACCGAACAGCACCGACTGCAGGAGCAGTTGCGCGCGAGCGAGATGCGGCTACGGGTGCTGGTGTCCCAGGTGGTCGACTACGCCATCATCGGCCTTGACCCCTACGGGGTTATCACCACCTGGAACGCCGGCGCCGAGCGGCTCAAGGGGTACCGCGCTGACGAAGCGATCGGACACCACTTCTCGATGTTCTACACCCGCACCGACCGCCACGACGGGCTGCCGCTGGACCTGCTCCAGGACGCCCGCACCCACGGCCGGGTCGGGCACACCGGGTGGCGGGTCCGCAAGGACGGGACCCGATTCTGGGGTGATGTCGTCATCACGGCGCTGCACGATCAGGCCGGCGTCCTGACCGGGTACGCGAAGGTCACCCGCGATCGCACCGAGCAACACCGCCTCGAGCAGGTTCAGGCCTCCTTGTTCGCCACGATCTCCCATGATCTGCGTACGCCGATCACCACGATCGGCGCGTATGCCTCGCTCATCGTCGACGCCGAGGCCGACGAGCGCGCGGAATTCGCCGAGCGGATCCTGTTCAACGCCGAGCGACTCGACGAACTCGTCGGCGGCTTGTTCGACTACGCCAAGCTGCGCGCCGGGGGGGAGAAGGCGCACCTGCAGCCGGTGTCGGTTCACGACATCGTCAGCCAGACCATCGCTGACCACGAGCGGATGCTGCGCGGACGCGAGATCCAGATCGAGGACGCCGGGCTGCAGGTGCTGGCCGACCCGGGCGCGCTGCGCCGGGTTCTGGACAATCTCATCAGCAATGCCGCCCGCTACTCCGGCGACGGGACGCCGCTGAAGATCACCTGCTCGGCGGTCCGGGATCGGGTGCATCTGGACGTGATCGACCACGGCCGCGGCATCGACCCCGAGGACCTGCCGATGATCTTCTCGGAGTTCTACCGGGGCAAGCTCGCCGAGAACGACGGCGGCACCGGCCTCGGACTTGCCAGCGTGCAGCAGTTGGTCGTCCTGCAGGGCGGACGGGTCTGGATCGACAGCAAGCTCGACGTCGGCACGACGGTCACCGTCGAGCTCGCCCGCGTCGAGCCCGATGAGCCCGCGCCGACGTGAAGGGACCCCCCGCGCACCCGCCAGAGCCTGCTTATCCTTGCTGCCTTCCGGCCCTGGGGAGGTTCGTAGGGTGAGCGCCACACGGGGGGTCGAGGGCTAAGTCTACGGTCCGTGTTCGGCAACCGTTCGCGACCCCGTTATCCTCGACCACGGAGGATTCGCCTAGTGGCCTATGGCGCTCGCCTGGAACGCGGGTTGGGGGCAACCCCTCATGGGTTCAAATCCCATATCCTCCGCCGATAGCGGCGCCGCGCGGGATCAACCCCGCGCGGTGCCGAGGTCGTTCACCTGACCGGCCCGTTCAGCGCGAACCGGCGTCAGCGGGATCGCGGCGAGGGCGAACACCGAGACCAACGCGAACCCGAGCGCGTAGCGCGAGTTGCCGATGACCGCGGCCAGCAACGGCGCCGTCGCGACGGCGGCGAGGTTCTGGGCCGTGTTCTGCACCCCCAACGCCCGGCCGGACCACTCCCGCCCGGCCATCTCGGCCACCGCGGTGTAGCCCAGTCCGTTGTCGGCGACGGTGACGACCGCGCCGAGCGCGAAGCCGACGAGCACGAACCACCACTGCGCGTACGCGCCGAGCGCGATCACCACCATCAGGGCCGCGCTGGTCAGGGCGAGTTGTCGCATCGGACGCAGCCGACTGCCCACCCGGTCGGACCAGACCCCGGTCACCACGCGCCCGGCCGCCCCCGCCAGTTGGAACGCGAAGACCAGCCGGCCCGCCGCGGTGGCGTCCCACCCGCGCTGATCGACGAGATAGACCAGGGTGAAGGCGGCCACCGCGAACTGCGGAACGACCAGCATCGAGCTGGCCAGGTGCACACGAACCAGCGTCCGCGTGCCGCGGTAGGGCGAGGTAACAGGTGGTGCGCCCGCGGCCCGGGGAGTGCGCGGCGGGTCCGCAACGAGGATCGCGACCGCGACCGCCGCGACCCCGCAGAGCAGCGCCGGGAACAGCAGCGCGACGTACGGACCGTGCACGTGCGCGATGGGCGGGAGCGCAAGGGCCGCGATGGCGACGCCCAGTGGTTGCGCGGTCTGCCGGGTACCCATCGCCAGTCCCCGTTCGGTCACCGGAAACCAGCCCATGACGACGCGGCCGCTCGCGGCGTTGACCGACGCACCGAAGGCGCCGGCCAGGGCCAGCATCGCCACGAGCGCCGGCCCGCTGTGCACCGACGCGGCCGCGATCAGCACGACGGCCGCGGCGCCGACGCCGATCGTGATGACCACGCGTTCGCCGTACCGATCGGCTGCCGCGCCCCAGAGGATCAGGGTGAGCAGGAGCCCGGCCATCGGCGCCGACACGACCAGACTCGCCTGGAAGAGGCTGAAGCCCTCGCGTCGCAGCGCGGGGACGAGCAGCGGAATGCCGTAGAGGAACGAACAGGTGGACGCCTGGGCGAGCGTGCCGACGGCCAGGATCGTCCACCGCCGGCTGTTCGACACCAGATCACTGTAGCCACCGTCCCACAATGGAGGATGACTATCTCATAATTTGAGACGGAGGTAGGGTGGTGGCGTTCGCGTGGACGGCTATCGGTCGACGTGCAGCCGGACCACCGTGCCGCCGCGAAACGACCGCAGCTGGACGAGGTCGCACAGATGGTTCGCCAACCACAGCCCACGTCCACCGGACGCGTTGGACGGCGGAGCGAACCGCCCGACGAGCGGGTCACTGATGTGGCCGTCGTCGCGCACCTCGCAGATCGCCGAGCCGTCGGCGAACCAGGTCGCAAGCCTGGCCCGGCCACCTCCGTAGCGCAGGCTGTTCGTGACGATCTCGTTGGCTGCGAGGACCAGATCGGCGACCCGGTCGGCGGCTATCCCGAACCCGGCGGCGATCGTGCCGACGAAACCCCGCATGTCGTCCAGTCCGTGGGTCCCGACGACCAGCCGGCGGGCGCCGGGTGGGGCTGCCCCGAGGTCGGTCTCGTACAGGGCCCGCCCGCGGCCGAGGCGGTATTCGGGGTTGGCGTCCTGGCCGCGCACGACGGGGTGGCTCTGGCGCATCGAGTCCATCACCGGGCTGTCGAGGGCGCCGTCGTCGTACATGCACACGATCGACAATGGCAGGGTTCGCAGGCCCTGCTCGTTGAGCAAGAACTCCGCCAGCACCACCTCGTCGATCGCTGTGGGGAAGCGCCCGGCAAACACGGGCTCGTTCACACCGACACAGCGCTGACCCTTCGCGTCGGTCGCGAAGCGGTGCAGCATCGTGGTGATCCGCCCGGGATTACGCCCGTGCTCGTCGGTGGCCACGAAGGTGACCTCATCGGCATCGGCGCCCAGCGCAGCGCGGACGGCGTCCACCTTGTCGAACCCGGCCAGCACGAGAGGACGCTCATCTTGCTCCAGCGCGTCGCGGACCACGCCGGTACACGCGGCCACGAAGTGGACCTCACCGCTATAGGGCAGCGCCTCGTGTCGGTAGATGTCCGCCATGAAGCTCACACGTCATCGGAACACATCAGCGCGAGGACGTCCGGCTCGGACGGTTCTCGTGCGCCGGTACTCGGCTCAGGCCGCGTGGCGCTTGCGGGGGCGCTTCGCTGCGACCGGCGCAACGTCGAGCGACATCTCCCCGCGGGCGGCGAGGACAACCTCGTCGCTCAGACCCAGGATCGACAGCAGCATCCTGGCGTCAGTGACGTCCAGAGCCGAGGCAGCCACCACCTTTGCCGCACTTCGCTGCTGCTGTGCGTGCAGCTTTTCCTCGGCCTGGATACGAGCAACATCTGTCTGAGAAATCGGGGTTCCGTCCACGGACATCGTCCCTGCGCGCGCTGTCATGGCAGCACCATTCCCCAGCCCAATCTCATTCTAACCCGGCGGAGGCAAGAACTGTCCGACGCGTGCCAACTCATCGTCGACGCCGAGGATCCGGACGTGTCCAGGCGAGCGGATCAGTTCTCGCTGGGCAGCTTCGCGACGGTCAGGAAGAAGTCGTCGATCTGCTTCACGACCTCGGAGAAACGGTCGAAGTCAACCGGCTTGGTGACGAACACATTTGCGTGCAGGTCGTAGCTGCGCATGATGTCCTCGCTGGCTCCGGACGTGGTCAGCACAACGACCGGGATCCGACGCAGGTCGGGGTCCTCCTTGACCTCGGCCAGCACCTCATGACCACTCTTTCGGGGCAGGTTGAGGTCGAGCAGGATCAGGTCCGGGCGTTCGGCGTCGGCGTAACCGTTCTCGCGACGCAGGTAGGCCATCGCCTCGACCCCGTCGGACACCACGGTCAGCCGCGAGGTCACCGCACCGGCCTTCAGAGCCTCGCGAGCGATCAGCACGTCTCCCGGATCGTCCTCGACGAGCAGCACGCCGAGCGAGGCGGGCGGCTGGTCACTGCTGGGATGGGACACGGACGGCACCTTCCGGCAGGGTGAACCGGAAGGTCGCTCCGGCTGTCGCAGACTCTACGTCAGCGAGCCAGATCAGACCTCCGTGGAATTCGACGATCTTTCGGCACAGCGCCAGCCCGATGCCCGTACCGCCGTACTGGTCGCGCAGGTGCAGCCGCTGGAAGACGGCGAAGATGCGCTCGGCGTACTGGGACTCGATGCCGATGCCGTTGTCCACGACACTGAACGTCCATCCATCCGGCCCGTGCTCGGTCGAGATCACCACGAGTGCTTCGACGTCCTCGCGTCGGTACTTCAACGCGTTGCCGATGAGGTTCTCCAACAGCGACGTCAGCAGGGACCGATCACCAAGCACCGTGGGCAGCGGCGTGGCGACCAGCACCTGCGCGGTGTCCGGAACCTTGGCACCGAGATTGGCCACGGCCTGCGCGAACGCGGCGTTCAGGTCGACCGGGACGAACTGTTCGGTGGAACGCCCCACTCTCGACAGGGCGAGCAGATCGCTGATGAGTACCTGCATGCGCTTCGCACCGTCGACGGCGAAGTCGATGTACTGGCGCGCCCGGTCGTCGAGCTGCGGACCGTACTGGCGTTCGAGGAGCTGACAGAAGTTGGCGACCTTGCGTAGCGGTTCGGACAGGTCGTGCGAGGCGACGTAGGCGAACTGCTGCAGGTCATTGTTGGAGCGGTCCAGTTCGGCCGTCCGTACCTTCAGCTCGTCCAGAATGGCCTCGGCCCGAGCGAGTTCAGAGGCGATCTGCTGGCGCATGCCCTCAACGTCGCGACCCAGATCTGTCAGCTCCTGCGGTCCATCGGGGAGGATGCGGCGCCGGGTCTGCCCGGACGCGACCAACCGGGTCTGCACCGCCAACCGGTCGACCGGGTCGAGTACCCACCGTTGCAGGCCCCGCCAGAGGACAAGCCCCAGGGCGAGGACCAGGACGATGAGCAGTCCACCGGCGACACCGAACACGGCACCCTCGATCCGGCGGGCGTTGCGGGTGTCGTCGGCGCGTGCGACAAGAGCGGTCAGCAGGACGTCCGCCCGCTCGCGAACCTGGTCGAAGCGGTTCTGGGCGTCCTTGCTCTGCACGATCTGAACGCCTTCGGGCCGGCCCGCCCGGATCGCCTCGATCGCCGGCAACGCGATTCGCGTACGCCAGGCGTCGATGGCGGTGTAGAAGTCGTCTACCAGCCCGCCGAGGCGCTTGTCGCCACCGATGAGTTCGCGCAGTTGCTTCGCGTCCGCACGCTGCATGTCCACGAAGCCCGGGAACTGCGAGATGGAGCTCTCTCTCCCGGTGAGCGCGTAGCCACGGATCACCGTCTCCTGGTCGACGAGGTCGATGACCAGCCGACGGTTGGCGGCCACCGCCGGTTGCCAGCGATAGATGACCTCGTTGCCCGACTGCGCGAACAGCACCGCCGACGCGAGCACCGCCGACGCGAGCACGGCGATAGCCAGCGCGACGCTGCCGAAGGCGACGCCCAAGCGACCCCGCAGGGTCCAGGGATGTTCCTTCACGACCACGGCCGGTGTGCCGGCCCCAGCGTGGTCATTGGACAGCACTGCGTCTGGCGGCACTGCGTCTGGCGGCACTGCGTCTGGCGTCACCGCAGCGGGGCCGTCGTCAGCACGATGACGGCGGTGTCGTCGATCGACTCCCGCGGGGCACTGCTCAACAGCGCCGGGATCCAGTCCGCAGCGCTTCCTCCGCCGGCCACGCAGGCATCGACGGCGGCGACGATCTCACTGATGCCGAGTCCCTCGGAGGACATGTCGTCGGCGAAGGCGTCGAGCAGCCCGTCGGTGTAGAGCACGATGGAGGAGCCCGGCTCGATCTCGACGACGGTGTTCGGCCACGGGACGCAGCCGGCCGGCGATCGCACGCCGAGCGGTACGCCGACCGCGACGTCGGGGTATCGAGAACCTCCCGACGATCGGATGATCGGAGCCGGGTGACCCGCGACCCGCAGGGTCATCGACGTCGCGCTGATCGTCACGTCGCACACGGTGACGAACCGGGTGTGGCCGTCGTCCTCGGAGGCGAGCAGCCGCGCCAGCACCGGCAGGATGTCATCGTCGGGCAGGCCGGCCAGCAACAACGACCGCCACGCGACGCGCAGGTGGACGCCGAGCGCCGCCTCGTCCGCCCCGTGGCCCATCACGTCCCCGATCACCGCGCGGACGACTCCGTCGGTGGTCTCGAGGACGTCGTAGAAATCGCCACCGAGTACGGCGCCGTCCCGCCCGGGTCGGTAGTAGGCGGCAACGTCGACGGCGCCGGTTCGCATGAGGGGGGTCGGCAGGAGCCCGCGTTCGAGGCGAGCCTGCTCGGCCGCGCTGAGCCGCACCTCGCGTAACTGCTGCTGGGTGAGTTGGGCTCGTTTGCGCTCCATCGCGTACCGGATCGAACGTTCCAGCAGTTCGCCGGTGATCGCGTCCTTCACCAGGTAGTCCTGGGCGCCGGCGGCCAGCGCGTCGATGCCGTCGCGCTCCTGACGGCCGGTCAGCACGATGACCGCCACGTCGGGGGCTGCCTCGACCATCTTGTGCACGGCGCTGTACCCATCGGCGTCGGGCAGCCCGAGGTCGAGCAGGATGCAGTCGGGTCGAAGGCTCACGGCGTCCAGCGCCTCGGCCAGGCTCCGCGTCCAGGTGATCGCCGCGTCGGGCACGCCGACCTCGAACAGCGAGCCCTGGACGAGAACCGCATCGCCGTGGTCGTCCTCGACAAGCAGGATCCGGGTGTCGGCGGCATGCCCCAGGACGTTGCCGTCGACGAGGGTCACCGGATGCCTTCCTGTCATGCTGCCGGTTCCAAGCTGTCCCGCCCGGCCGCGGGCGAGGTGAGCAGACTCTACCGGTGACGGTGGGTCATTCGTCGGATGCGTCAGGTTCCCCGCCGCACTCGTCACTGCGGTCGGCGCACGCCTCGTCCAAGGCCCGGATGACACCGCGCGAGATGTCGTGCAGAACGTCGAGCTGGCCGGCGGTCAAACCGTCGAACAAGTACTTGCGGACGGCCTCGACGTGCGCGGGCGCTGCGGCCTCGACCGCGCCCCGGCCCGCGTCGGTGAGCACGATGAACGCCCCTCGACGATCCTCGCTGCAGTGCGAACGCTCGATCAGCCCGCGCTGGCCCATCCGGGTCAGCTGATGCGACAGCCGGCTCTTCTCCCAGCGCAGGTGCCGGGCCAGTTCGAGCACCCGCAGCTTGCCGTCGGGGTGTTCGCTGAGGGGCACCAGGACGGCGAAGTCGGCCGAGGAGAGGCCGGAAGCATCCTGCATCTCACGGTTGAGGCGGGCATTGAGTTGCGCCTGCATGTCCAGGAACGCCCGCCAGGCAAGCTGTTCGGGCTCACTCAGCCAGCGGACGTCGACGGGGCTCGGCGTGGTCATGTAGCCATCATACGCCACTGGTTGACACATCACCTTTCCTGCCGTATCTTTTGGTTGACGGATCAACCGACAACCTCAGGAGCTTCCCATGACCGCCACAGTTACCGACTTCACCACTCTCACCGGCACGTACACCCTC
>JBDTFN010000232.1:0-3808 GCA_039937915.1 Jatrophihabitans sp.
GTGAGAAGAACGCGAGGCGCGGTGATCACCGGCCCAGCATCCCAGCCATGGCGCAGACGTGCCAGGCTGGGCGCGTGGCGAAGGGGATCGACGACCTGGACGCGCGGCTGTTGCAGCTGTTGGACGAGGCGCCACGGATCGGTGTGCTGGAGCTGTCCCGGCGGCTCGGGGTCGCTCGCGGCACGGTGCAGTCCCGGCTGGACCGGATGCAGGAACGGGGCGTGATCGCGACCTTCGCCCCGACCATCGATCCGGTCGCGCTCGGCTACGCGGTCACCGCATACGCCACGCTGGAGATCAGCCAGGGTCGTGGCCGAGCCGTACTGGACCACCTTCGCTCGATCCCGCAGGTCCTGGAGGTGCACACGATCACCGGCCAGGGGGACATGCTGTGCCGTGTCGTCGCCGAGTCCAACGACGACCTGCAGCAGGTGCTGGACCGGGTCACCGAGTTCCCGGACATCGTGCGGACGTCGTCGGTGATCGCATTGTCGAACCCAGTGCCCTACCGGGTACTGCCGCTGGTGTGACCGCTCAGCCGGTGAATGGCTTCGCGGTGATCAGCTCGACCTTCATGGTCTTGCCGGTGGGTGTCTCGTACTCGACGGTGTCGCCCTCGCGGGCGCCGGTGAGCGACCGGCCGAGCGCCGAAGCGGAGCTGTACACCTGGACGCCCGCGGTCTGGATCTCCTCACGGGAACCGAGCAGGAACGTCTCGGTCTCGTCGTCGCCGTCGAAGCGCACGGTGACCAGCATGCCCGGGCCGGCGACGCCGTCACTGACCGGAGCCTCGCCGACCTTCGCCGTGCGGAGCAGAGTCTGGAGCTGGACGATGCGCCCCTCCTGCTTGCCCTGCTCCTCGCGGGCCGCGTGGTAGCCACCGTTCTCCTTGAGGTCGCCCTCCTCGCGCCGGTCGTTGATCTCCTGCGCCATCGCCTTCCTGTTCGCGATCAGGCCTTCCAGCTCGCCGGAGAGTCGGTCGTACGCATCCTGGCTCAGGAAGGTGACGTTCGCGTCGTCGGTCGTGGACACGGAAACTCCAAGCGATAGCGGGTCTAGGGCGGTTCGAGCAAGCGGCCAACGTAACACCGCGGGCTCGCAATGGGGCAAGTCATAGCGCCGGGGCGCTACGGGTGGCGTCCGTCGGGGACAATGGTCGACGTGTCTACCAAGGAACAACTGTGAGTGACGCTTGCCGAGCGAACCGGAGGCATGGCGCCCTGCGCGAGTCGAACGGAGTGAGGCTGTGAGTGAGCGGCTGCGGTTGATGGCTGTGCACGCGCACCCCGACGACGAGTCGAGCAAGGGCGCGGCGACGATGGCCCGTTACGTGGACGAGGGCGTGGACGTCCTTGTCGTCACCTGCACCGGTGGCGAACGCGGCAGCATCCTCAATCCCGGCCTCAAACACCGCGCCGACATCGAGGCGAACATCAGCGAGATCCGCCGGGCCGAGATGGACCGGGCCCGCGAGATCCTCGGCGTCGACCAGCACTGGCTCGGCTTCGTCGACTCGGGGTTGCCCGAGGGTGACCCGCTGCCGCCGCTGCCCGACGGCTGTTTCGCCCTCGTCGATCTCGAGGTCGCTACCGAGGCGATGGTGCGCGAGATCCGGCGCGTCCGGCCGCACGTGATGACGACCTATGACGAGAACGGCGGGTACCCGCACCCGGACCACATCCGCACCCACGAGATATCGGTGGCGGCCTTCGACGCGGCCGCCGACCCGGACCGATTCCCCGGTACCGGTGAGCCGTGGCAGACGTTGAAGTTGTACTACGACGTCGGTTTCAGCCGGGAGCGAACGAGCGCGTTGCACGATGCCCTGATCGCCAAGGGGCTGGAGTCGCCGTTCGAGGATTGGTTCAAGCGGCGGGAGAAATGGGGCGCCAAGCTCCGGGTCCCGAACATCACCACCCGCGTTCCGGTCGGCGACTGGTTCGAACGGCGTGACGCCGCCCTGCTCGCCCACGCCACCCAGGTCGACCCCGACGGCTGGTTCTTCAAGATCCCGTTGGATGTGCAGCGTGAGATCTGGCCGACCGAGGACTTCGAGTTGGCTCGCTCCATCGTCGATTCCGACCTCCCCGAGAACGATCTGTTCGCAGGAATCCGTGACAAGGTGGAAGCGTGAACGACGCGATGCTGTACCTGGCCAAGAGCGGCGAGGCGGTAAAGGCCGGCCCGATTGGCCTGGCCGTGATCTTGTTGCTGTGCATCGCCTGCTACTTCCTGTTCAAGTCGATGAGCAAGCACATGCGCAACGTCCGTGAGGGTTTCCCGTCCGAGAAAACGCCGGCTGATCAGTCGGTCGACTCCGCCGGCCCGCCGGAGGCGTAGCGGCGTACCAACTCATCAGCCGTCGCGGCAATCGCGTCGCGCAGTGCCAACGGTTCGAGGACCTCGAGGTGCTCGCCCAGTTGCATGAAGCTGTGCCGGGCGTGGCGGACTGACTCGATCGGGACGACGGTCCGCGCCCAACCGTCCACATCGGGCTTCGACATTGCGGCGTGCGCCCGCTCCGCCGGGATCGAGCCGAGCAGGAACAGCCACCGTCGAGCCTGCTCGTCGACGCGGACGACGGCGGACTCGCGATAGACCCGATCGGCGTAGCCGCGCTGGTACTCCGTCCAGAAGTCCTCGAGGTCGAAGCCGGTCGGCCGTTCGAACATGTCGTCGCGCGGGGTGGCCGCCTGAACGCGGGAGACCCGATAGGTCCGGGGACCACGGCCGTCGTCGGCGGGGTCGGCGACATCGGCCACGAGGTACCAGATCCCGGCTTTGAGTACGAGCCCGAGCGGGGCGAGTACGCGATCGGCGACCGTACGGTTCGCGCGCTCGTACCGGACTTCGAGCAGGTGCTGCGACCACGCCGCCTCGGCGACGACGGCCAGGAAGGGCGGCGTCGTGGTCTCGCGCAGCCACCCCGGCGCGTCGACGTGCAGGGTCTCGCGGATGCGTGCCGCGCGTTCGCGTAGCTCCGGCGGCAGGGCCGAGAGCAGCTTGAGCTGGGTGGCGGCGAGCACGCTACCCAAGCCCAGATCCGCTGCAGCCCCGGGAATCGCGGCCAGGAACATCGCGTCCGCCTCGTCGGCAGACATACCGGTGAGCCGGGTCCGGTAGCCGTCGAGCAGACGGATGCCGCCGTTGCGACCCCGCGTCGCGTACACCGGGACACCCGCCGCGCTCAGGGCGTCGACGTCGCGGTAGATCGTCCGGCGTGACACCTCGAGTTCAGCGGCGAGTGCAGCCGCGCTGACCTGTCCGCGGACGTTCAACGTCAGCAGAATGGACAGCAGGCGGGAGGCGCGCACTCCACGATCATCCCGTAATACTTGCCAGAAGATGTCAGGTATCAGCGGCAGACTGTCGGTACACCGCACCGACGACGAAGGGATGACGATGGCAGTTGGGAAACTCTGGTCCGTGACGTTGGACTGTGCTGCGCCGAAACCGCTGGCCGATTTCTGGGCCGCGATGCTCGACGGAAAGATCGCCTACGAGAGCGAGGGCTTCGTCGCCGTCGAGGCACCGGGGGGCACATGGGTCGGGGCGTACAAGATCGACGGCTACGTCGCGCCGACCTGGCCGGACGGATCCGTCGGCAAGCAGTTCCACCTCGACCTGTCCGTCGACGATCTCGACGTGGCCGAGAAGCAGGCCGTCGAACTCGGCGCTACCAAGTCGAGTCACCAGGCCAACCCGGACGGCTTCCGGGTGCTGCTCGATCCGGCCGGCCACCCCTTCTGCGTCACGACCATGAGCCTCTGATGCACCTCACCCGTGAGCAGGTGATCGCCTATCGAGT